>JAQZAZ010000028.1 GCA_029239355.1 Sphingobacterium sp. | reverse complement strand
GTTTGTTCTTGATGATTTTTTCTTGTGTCGTCATAACTCTAATCTATTTTACAGTTGTTAATTTATTGTAACTGTCAGATTAAGTCTTGACTACTTCAGTAAATGTGATCACTAGTGCACTATTTTTAGTGCTATTTGTGTTTTTGTTTAGCGCCTGCACTTCTATATCTCCAAAATATATAGTGCAAAATGGTAATCTTTACAATGTCTCTAAAGTTGGGCCAAGGAGAACGTATGTTTTTTATAATTTCCCGCAGGAAATACCAAGTCGACGCGATGTACAGTGCAGCAAGACAGATCTTATCTTTAGATAAATAAGTAAAGGCCGCGCTTCACTTAACTCAATTACTTCAAATCCTGGGGGCAGGGTCAATTTTAGTCGTGAACATTAGGGCAAGTCCGACCATGAAAAATAATCGCCTCCTAATTACTTAGCTGTAATTTACCGATAAAAGGACGGCTATCAATCGTATTTATCGCTTCTTTAATCGAATAGCATAATTGGTAATTCTCGTTTAGCTTTTTTTTGTTGAATTCTATTTTATCTTTTTCGATGTTATCTACGATCCAGGTAGGATATAAAGGATCGGAATTGAACTTGGTAATTAATACAGTATACCCTTGGTTCTGGGCGTTGATTAAAGTATCTTTTGTTATATCTACTAATTTCATAATGAGATAATATACGAAAAAAATATCGTATACCTTTTATTTAAGATGATAAAATTCGCAGCCTGTTACTTTTTTTAGCTATAAATTCCAGTAAAAAGTGTCTGTCAGCGAACGTGTGGCCTTTCTTTGCTTTTAATGATTTGCCGTATTACACTGCCGTAATTCAACATTGATTTTTGAACGATGTTTCCGCATTATACTTTAGTTGATCCAAAAATGCTGTCTTATTTTCTTGCCCTTTGCAAAAACATAAAGTCAATAAATCAATAATAAATAAAGAATATCTTTTCACAAGTCATTTTTTTTAAATATCGTTTTAGGAATTACCCAAGGTGGGGATTTCGAAACCTGACCTTTCAACGAAAATACAAATTTCTATAGAAGGACAAGCCCAAAAGAATTGAGCCAACGGCCTGATAAAACTTTACCCATTCAAGACGCTTTTTTACCTCATTGTTCGTTATTGTTGATTACGCTAGAATGTGGTAAAACTTACAGTTCTACCATCATTTTAACATAAAGTTATTGTAAGGGTCTGTATGAATCACACAGATTATAGCTTATTGTTTCCATTTCACTTTTCCATTATTGTCAAACATTTCGATAGAGGGGGTGCCTAGGCTGTCAACCTTTAAAATAATTCTCGGTATTTCATTGTTATCTTTCATTACCAAAGATGCATTTCCGTTCTCAGTTAGCAGGTTGATGCGGTTGATATTATGTCCAGGCTTACCAGAAAGGTCTTTATCGTTAATCAATAGACCAGCCCTGAAATAATTGTCGTGTTTATTATCTTGTGCCAAGATACCTATGGCATCGGCATTCTGATAATCAAATGCTAGTGCATTCAGATTAGTCTCCTCATTGTCAGTAATTGCCAAACCTCCTCTTTCGTCGCCGTTTTTATCATAAAAAATCAGACCCGCTGGCGAGTAAGCCCTTTTGTACGTCTTCCCATTGATAATGGGTTGTGGAATGTTATCTGTGTTTGCAATGACGACACGATTTTTTCCCGATCTGTCCTTGATATCTATTCTTTCTGCGTTTAAGCTATGCTCGTTGTTTAAAAAAAAGTAGGCTATACAAGCCATCAGGACGATATTGGAAAGAATAAGTGCGGTTAAAAATATCTTTAGTGTTTTAGAAATTGTTTGCATAATTTAATATCAGTTTTGAGTTATTATTTACTTATATTCAGCTCTTTAATTAATATCACTTTGTGTTCGATCCCAAATTATTTCATCACAAGTCGTAATATCATTCAATCGTAAGTACTTCGACGTTTTATTTTATTTGTTCCATATTATTTTTTTTATTGCCTAATAAAAAGCAAAAATAAAGTTCGATTTCGAGAACACCCTTTACATAGGTTGAGCGCAAGGATTTTTTATCTGGTCAGTTCTCTACGTATTCTGCTCAACTGTGTTGGAGTAATGCTCAGGTGCGAAGCAATATATTGTAGTGGAATTCTGGTTTCTATTCCCGGATGCGCCTGCAGCAATTTTAGATATCTTGTTGTGGCACTTTCGGTCAGTAAAGAAATTTCTCTTTCTTCATTAATGACTATCCATTTTTTCTCCAGATAGGCAATGTACAAGTTCTTTAATTCATCATTTTGATCAATAGCGGCTCTTGTCTGATGATATGGCATACACACCACCATGGTGTTTTCAATAGCTTGCAGTGTAAATTCGTTGGGTGTTTTTATGATTGCCGAAAACCTGGTGCTCGCAAAGTCTCCCACCAAATAAATCCATTTATTCCAGATAGCTCCTTTTTCATCTATAAAATAAGAGTTTAAAGCACCTTTACAAACAAAGAAAATGTCATTAGTGACACGCCCTTCTTTTAGTAAAACTTCATTTTTTTTAAACTGCTGAATGTGCACGGCTTCGGTCAACAAATTAAATGCCTTATCCGAAATAGGATACACGTTCACAATCGCTTCTTTAAAGTCTGCGAGATATTTTTCTGTTTCAGTCATTTGTTGTGGCGGGGTTACGTGATGATATTACTTTCAAATAAATATAAGATATCTTTTAAATAGCTAAAATTGTTTTTTCTTCTCCAGTAAAAGATTCATTTTCTTTCCGGGCGTTGAGCAAGAAATTAGCCATGCGGTTTTCCTCTTGTTCTGATGCATGGAAAGTCTACATATTGGTACAAAATGCACATTTATTAATTTGTGAATCACGTATTTTAATCAGATTTAAATGCTTTTTTGAAAGTCCCGAATTTTGGAGGTAGACTCTCACCTTAGGTTGATGCTTTACTATAAAATCTTCCATATTCGAAGCGTATGCGGCGCTGATGGGATGATATCTTGGAAGACTACTATGATGAAATAAATCCCAATCGGAGGAGTGAGTGATTGAAAACTTGGATTCGGTTAGATGGTGAATTTAATTCGGAAATAATAGATAGGTCCAAATCCGAGAATAAGTGATAGATAAGTGCCTATATAAAGAAACTATTTTTCCCCCTTGCTGCGAGTTATCGGATTGAGTAAAGATGAAGCATTTAATGCATTACGATTTAGCTTAGGGCTTTCACTACAGCATAAGAAATCAAACAAACCGTAGAAGTTGTTGAAAGAACTATAGATCAATTCAGCAATAAAGCGCGACATAAAAATTAGGGTTTGAACAAGTTTTTCATGGATCTATTTATAATCTGTGGCTTGTGATTTAATATTATTTAACATTACGGCAGAAGTATATTATCTATATTGTCATTGCTAATAAATCTGTATTATGAAGAAAGTGATTTTACCTTTCCTTTTATCATTTGTGCTGAATGTTTTTCTGTCATCTTTTGCTCAGGCACAACAAATCAAATCCTATAACGTTAATCAGCAGATTATTCAAAATGGGCTGCCGGCAAATTGGTTTCTAGCTGACTCCAAGGGCTATACTTTTACTATTGAAAAACATAGCAAGTACCCAGATAAAACACAGTTAAAAATTAGTAGTATATCCGATAGCAATGGGTATTCAGGTGTTTTGATGTTGAATATACCTGAAAATCTAGAAGGGAAGGAAATTGCTTTTGAAGGAAAAATCAAAACAGAGAATATAACTCCTGATGGATTCGCAGGACTATTTCTCCAATTAAAACCCAAAGTTGATGTCGAGAATATGGAGTCCCTTAAGTTAAATGGGACGCATGACTGGGAGACATTTGGTGTTAAGCTCAAGTTAAAACCAAAGGAGACACGGAGTATAGCAATTGCCACTTATATTGTTGGTAAGGGAACAGCCTGGTTTGCAGATCTTAGCCTTAAAATAGATGGCAAGGATTATACCGAGGCGCTGCAATACCCAAGTATAAACAAAGCTGATACCATCTATAACTTCGATTCACAGTTGAAAGAAATTGCACTGACAACAAAAAATATTACTAAATTAACTCATACAGCCCAGATTTGGGGGATGTTAAAATATTTTCACCCTGCGGTTACTTCGGGGAAATGGGATATGGACACAGAGCTTTTCAAATTCATTCCAAGCCTGTTGGCCAGCAAGGACCAGTCTACTACAGAAAACCTTTTGAGTGAATGGATTCAGCATTTCGGCCCTTTTCAACCATCTGCGGAGCAATCGACCGTTGCTGAGGAGATAATTGCAGCAGCAGCCAAAAATGAATGGATAGAAAAGCTACCATATTCTAACAAGCTCAAAGAAAAGCTTACCGCGCTGTCCCATGTGGTACCAGTAGCGCCAAACCGATATATAGGCTATTTTGATGGTGCTGGCAACCCCCAGTTTTATGAATACAGTTACAAAACTGTTCAGCTTTCCGATGTAGGTTTTCGCCTTTTAGGGTTATTCCGATATTGGAATGCCATGTATTATTTTAACCCAAACCAAAAGCTTTCAGCAAAACCGTGGGACCAAGTATTATCGGATTTTATACCGCTATTTGTCGGAGCGACAACCAAAGCGTCACTGGATGGAACCTATCTCAAGCTTTTTTCGAAAATTAATGATACCCATGCTTTTTCATACCTTTCAGATTATTATCATAAAGATATATTTGGCCCACGTGGCGTAGGATTTAAGACAGGTTTTATCCAGAACCAGCTGGTGGTCACTGAGCTGTCAGATGATCAGTTCAAAACTGGGCAGGAGATACAGATCGGCGATATTATTATGGAGATCGCAGGTGAGCCCGTTTTCGGTATAGTTAATTCATTGGGGCAATATATCGCTGCCTCCAATGAAAGTGCCCTTAAGCGGGATCTTCCAAATCGGATGTTAAGAACTGCGGATTCCCTATTATTGTTGAAAGTTCATCGCGAGGGTAAGGAATTGGATGTTTATATTCCCACGCGTGCTATCGAATCAATAAAGGATACTGATGCAAAACCCAAGCCCGCGATTCGGAAAATGGAAGATGACATTTTGTTGGTTGATATAGGTGTTTTTAAGGATTCAGATACTCAACGGCTAAAAGATAGCTTGCAAGGACAACGTGGGCTTATTTTGGACTTTCGTAATTATCCTTCGGCGAGCATGCATGATGAATTGCGGGATATGATCTTTCCATCAGAAAAAGACTTTGTAATATTTTCGACGAGCAAAGGCATGCGTCCCGGACTATTTAAATACACTACGCCCGTCAAAGCAGGAGCGGAAAATCCCAAAGCTTTTAGCGGAAAGGTTGTGATTTTGGTTAACGAGCGCGCTCAGAGCGCATCTGAATTTCAGGTGATGGCCTTTCGTACCATACCCGGATCTCAGGTTGTTGGCTCTCAGACAGCAGGAGCGGACGGCAATATAAGTTGGCTTCCACTTCCACTGGGCTATTCGACTGCATTTTCAGGAATAGGAGTCTATTATCCTGATAAAAGCGAAACGCAGGGGATAGGCATTGTACCCGATAAGATTGTATATCCCACAATTGAGGGAATACGGAAGCGTCAAGATGAGGTACTACAGGCAGGTATTGATTTGATATTAAAATAATAAGCCTCTCGTATTTGATAATACCTTTGACAGATTTTCCCGGTTTGCTGAAAGTTTATTACTTAGCAAAAACAAGGCTACTGCATATATTTGAATCAAAATCGGATCATCTACTGTTTACCTCTATTAAACAGTGTTCAAATACAATAAAAATATCTCTGTTTTAACAAAAGAGATAGGTTGAATTTTTAGATAAATCAAGTTGTAATATACAACTTTAAACTAAATAAATAACTGAATTTCTAATATATATGGTGTTTTATCACAGATATTATAAAGAAGTGTAATAAAAAATTTGATAATTGAACACTGTTTAATAAATTTGCATCGTAAAATTAACTTCAACATTTAAGTAATGAAAAAAGCATTAATAACGGGAGCGAGCGGAGGCATAGGCTTGGAAATTGCCAGACGTCTTTCCCAACAGCATTACCAATTGACCCTGGTGGCAAGAAACGAACAGAAATTGAAATCTGTTCAGGAGCAACTTGGAAGGGAAGCACATCAGATTCTTGTAGCAGACCTTACCATAAAAGAGGATATTGAGAAAGTCAGTAAGCACCTTACTGAATATGGTTATGATCTTCTTGTTAATAACGCAGGAAATGGTTCTTATGGAAGGTTTACAGAGATACCTATTGGAGAACATTTAAAAACCATGACACTGAATATGGAGGCATTGGTATCCTTGTCTAATGCATTTTTAAGTAAAGCAGTATCAGGAAATACGCTGATCAATATTGGATCACTACTGGCTCATTCATCTTTACCTGGTGGAGCTGTGTACGCGGGAACAAAAAGCTTTGTTGCCAACTTTTCGGAGTCACTCTGGTATGAATATAAAAATAAAGGTATCTTTGTATCAGGCTTTAATCCCGGTGCTGCCGACTCTGATTTCCACTCGAACTCGGGCAGTGACACAAGTGCATTTCCAAGTTTTGTCGTATCGAGTGTTTCTGAAGTTGCCGACGAATTTATGAAAGCATTGGCAGCAAGAAGAAAGCCAAGAGTAATACAAGGATTTAAAAACCGAATGATGCTATTCGGGTTTAAATTTCTCAGCAGGAAATCAACCATTAATATAATGGGTAAAATTAGTCCGGGGCTTAAAGTTTAAAGCCAAATAGACATTAAAATGAGTATAGCAGAAAGAAAACAAGAAGAAAAACAGGAAATGCACCAGCGCATCTTAAATGCGGCACGCAAGATATTTCTTGAAAAAGGATATGAAAAAACCAGTATGCGCAATATTGCCAATGAGATCAATTATAGTCCTGGCAGCCTCTATTTTCATTTTAAGGATAAAACCGAAATTTTTCAGGAGCTTCAAAAAGAAGGATTCACGTTGCTTCTAAACCAGTTGAAAGTGCTGAACAGCGTAGCTGATCCATTTGAACGACTTAAGGCATCGGGACGTGTGTTTATTCAATTTGCGCAGGAAAATAAAGATTACTACAACCTCATGTTCATGGTCGAGGAGACCGTAAAAGATCCCACCGAAACCAGGTTCACAATTGCA
The DNA here is from genome assembly GCA_029239355.1 of Sphingobacterium sp. Lineage (GTDB taxonomy): Bacteria > Bacteroidota > Bacteroidia > Sphingobacteriales > Sphingobacteriaceae > Sphingobacterium. The sequence goes on along the minus strand of JAQZAZ010000028.1, from coordinate 38,211 downwards.
CAGGAAGCCATAAATCATATGTGTTCTATGATCCGCGATTGCCAGCAGCAAGGTAAATTCAAAGAGATGGATGCGGACTATTTTACATTTATGGTAATTTCTGCAATGCATGGAATTTGTGCTTTGTTTTGCAAGGACCGTACAACAAGTTTTATAAACAAAACAAACGAAGAGCTGATGGAAAACGGCTACGCATGTTTTGTTGCTTTGCTCGAAAAGAGCTAGGCATTTTTTTTACCCTATTATTGAACAGTGTTTAAATTTATTACAGTGATTAAATTACATCAGAAACCTAAATTACTGTGGTCGATTTTGTTGACCATGGTATCGATCACTGCCCATCAGAGCAGGGCACAGGGTAGGCTTGACCTATACATTAAAGAAGGTCTGGAATCAAATCAAAGTATAAAACAGCAAAATTTTATGCTTGAGAAAAATGTTTATGCACTCTCGGAAGCGAAAAGTATGTTTCTGCCAAATATTGCTTTTTCAACAACCTATACAAAGGCCGATGGCGGACGGACAATCGATATTCCTGTGGGCGACATGATGAACGGTGTGTACAGTACACTAAATCAGTTAACAGGGAGCAATTCGTTTCCGCAATTGCAAAACCAGCAGGTATTGATAAACCCCGATAATTTCTATGATGCAAAATTTCGTATAACTCAACCAATTCTGAATGCAGAGCTCAATTATAACAAAAAGATTAAGACAAAGCAGATCGGCCTTCAAAAGACGGAAGTGCTACTTTATAAAAGAGAATTGGTAAAAGAAATTAAAATAGCCTATTATAATTATCTGAAAGCGAGCAATGCTGTAAAGATCTACCAATCTTATCTAGTATTGGTACGTGAAGGGGAGAGAGTGAATAAGAAGCTATTAGATAATGGTAAGATTAACCGGACAGCCTTGGTCCGAAGCCAAAATGAGGTTTCCAAAATCGAGGCTGCGATTGTGACAGCTATAAAGACGCAAGAATCGGCCAGGTATTATTTTAATTTCCTACTTAATCGCCCACAGACAGAAGGTATTTTAATAGATGAAATCACCACGTTGCCGGACCAGACCGCTCTAATAGGCGAAGATATCGGTAACCGCGAGGAGCTTTCCAAACTTAAAATTGCTAAGGGTATCAATGAAGACCTAACGGGACTTGCAAAATCGTACCTCTTTCCAAAGGTGGGGGCCAGTTTGGATCTGGGTTCGCAGGCATTTGACTGGAAATTCAATAATAAGAGCCGCTATTACCTTCTAGGCGTTTCTTTAGAGTGGAACCTCTTCGGATTTGGGAGAAACAGCAGCCGCATCAAGCAGTCCCTTGCCGAGCAGCAGGCAATTTCATCCCAGACCGACTATGTGCAACAACAGCTTCTCACAGAGCTTAAAGTGCGTCAGGCCAGTATGGAAAGCGCTGTTGCTGAATTTCAGGCAGCCCAGAGCCAGTTAAAGACAAGCCAAACCTATTACAATGATATATCAAAACTATATAAGGAGGGAATGGCAATCTATATTGAAGTGCTTGATGCCCAGAATCAATGGGTAGATGCCCAGCTGCAGGCCAACATAGCGCTATTCGATACATGGATAGCATTTACTGCCATTGAACGAGCCAATGCTAGTTTTAACATACAATAATTTTAAAAATGAAAAGGATACAATTTACAATAATTGCAGCAGCCCTATTGCTGTCATCGTGCAAAGAGCACCCCAAAAATACAAATCCGCTTGGCGAACCAGATATCATTGCCGTAAAGGTATTCCCTGTGTCGTCCTTCCGTATTCCTACCTCAACACAGGTAACCGGGTTAGTCAGTACAGTAGACCAGGCAAACTATTCTTTTAAAATAGGCGGTGTCATCAGCCGTATATTGGTAAATGAAGGAGACTTTTTCCGCAAAGGACAATTATTGGCAACGTTGAATACGACCGAAATTTCGGCCGGCCTTTCCCAGTCAAGCTTAGGTGTGGATAAAGCACAACGCGACTATGACCGTGCAATGAACCTTTACAAAGACAGTGTCTTTACCTTGGAACAGCTGCAAAATACAAGAACTGCACTTGATGTCGCCAGAAAAGGCAAAGAAGCCGTGGCGTTCAACGAACGCTATGCGAAGATCTACGCCGCCTCGGACGGCTTTGTTTCAAAGAAAGTCGCAAATGAAGGAGAAGTGATTGGGGGCGGAATGCCAGTGCTGCTCACAAATACCATACAGCAGAATGCCAGCTATCTTCTGAAAGCGGGCGTAACAGACCGTGAATGGTCAAGTATAAAAGCAGGACAGGCCGCAAAAGTTAGATTGGATGGTTTCCCTGATCAGTTATTCGAGGCGACGGTATACAGAAAGTTGCAGTCGGCAGACCGGGAAATAGGCTCTTTCCAGATAGAACTAAAATTGAAACTCCATAACGTTTCTCCTCCCGTAGGCATGTTTGGGAAGGCGGATATTGAGATAGGACAGGCGGAGAATGCAATCGTGATCCCTTATAATGCATTGGTCGAAGCGGACGGAAAAAAAGGATACGTATTCACTATTGTTGGCGCGGACAAGGTAAGAAAGATTCCTGTAAACATCATGAAGTTTGAAACGGATAAAGTGTATTTAAGTGACAAAATGGACGGTATAAACCAGATTGTCATTTCCAACAGCGCCTACCTGAATGAGCAATCCGTAGTCAAAATTATAAAGTAAACCCACATAATAATGAAAATAACAAATTTTGCTGTTAAGAACTATCAGTTCACCCTGATCATGTTCGTTCTTTTCGCCGTAGTGGGGCTGCTCACACTGTTCACTATGCCAAGATCGGAGGATCCGACAACGCATCCGCCGCAATATGTGATCACGGTCATCTACCCAGGAACTAGTCCAAAAGACATGGAGGAACAGGTGGTAAAACCGATTGAAAATAAAATATACGGTCTTGAAAATATAGAAAAGATACTTACTTCTGTTGAAGACGGTGTTGCCGTAATACAGCCTAAATTCAAATATGGCGTCGATGTCGACAATAAATACCAGGAGATATCTACCGAAATAAATGCGCTAAAGAACAGTGAACTCCCAAAAGACATCTATCTGGTTAAAACGGAAAAGGTAGCATCCTCAGATGTAAAGATCATCCAAGTGGCTTTGGTTTCCAATGCTGCATCAGCTAAAGAACTTAGGGACAGGGCCGATCGGCTGAAAACAGCGCTGGAAAAGATTACCGACCTTAAGGAAGTTAAGTATACCGGAGTTCCTGAGCAGGAGATACGTATAGACATGCAGCTGGATAAGCTAGCCCAGCTAAGGATACCCTTAAATCTTGTTATCGGGAGCTTGCAAAGCGAAGCCGCCGATATTCCAGGGGGAAGCGTCAACCTTGACACCAAAGTCTTCAACGTGAAGACCAGCGGCAAGTTCAAGAACCTCGAAGACGTCACCAATACGGTTATATATAACGCCGACGGGAAGATTATTTATTTAAAAGATGTCGCCGAAGTTAGCTATAAGGATGGTACCATCAATCATATTACCCGCCTTAACGGTCACCGTTGTGTGCTCGTGACAGCCGCCATGAAAGACAACGTCAATATCAGCAAGGTCAAGGAAGAATATATGCCAGTGTTGGAAGCATTCCAGAAAGGGCTTCCGGAAAATATAAAAATGATCAAAAACTTTGACCAGGCGGACATGGTTGCCCAACGTTTGGGCCACCTGGGATTTGATTTTGCCCTGGCAATTGTACTGGTCGTTATCACGCTGTTGCCACTGGGATTCAGGGCGTCATTGATTGTTATGATCTCTATTCCTTTATCACTCGCCTTGGGTTTGATAGTGATGAACATGCTGGGCTATTCACTCAACCAATTAAGTATTGTTGGCCTAGTTGTGGCATTGGGACTGCTGGTAGACGACAGTATTGTTGTCGTCGAAAATATAGAAAGATGGTTAAGGGAGGGGTATTCCATTAAGGATGCCGTGTTAAAAGGAACAAGACAGATAGGTAATGCAGTTGTAGGATGTACGGCTACTTTGGTCATAGCCTTCCTGCCGCTTGCTTTTTTACCTGATGCGGCGGGTGAATTTCTCCGAAGCTTGCCGATGGCGGTAATGACAAGCGTACTGGCATCCATGCTGGTTGCGCTTACCTTGGTTCCATTTCTTGGCAGCCGTATATTAAAACCGCATGCACATAGCGGCGGTAATTACTTCCTGCAGAAGCTACAGCAGTTTTTGAGCTATTCCTACCGCAGTATAATGCCAATCGCACTCAAATGGCCAAAAGTAACTGTAGGGATCTCACTCGCGCTGAGTGTTTTTGCGTTCGCTCTCTTTCCATTGGCAGGGTTCAAGCTTTTTCCAACATCAGAAAAGCCAATGTTCCTGATCAATATAAAGCTGCCATTGCAAGCAAACATCCCTGAAAGCGACCGCGTCACTAAACTCGTGGAGCAGGAACTGAAGAACCATAAGGAAATCGTGTATTATACCTCCAATGTCGGCAAAGGTAATCCGCAGATTTATTACAACGTACACCAACAGGACATTAAGCCTGATTTTGGACAAATATTTGTTCAATTGGGAGACGAGACCGGCCCAAAAGTCAAACAGGAACTGATAAAGACCCTTAGAAAAAAATTCATTGATTTCCCACATGCAAGAATTGAGGTAAAGGATTTCGAACAGGGAACACCAATTGAGGCGAACATTGTGGTCAGAATGTTCGGAGATAATCAGGACACCCTGCGGTCCCTATCTTTTAAGGTAGAGGAAATTTTAAGAAAGCACCCCGGTACCTTCTTTGTGAACAACGAGCTAAATTCGTACAAATCAGATGTCAAGGTTTCGATAGACAAGGAAAAAGCGCGCACCCTTGGTGTATTGACCAGTGATGTAGACATGGTTATCCGTATGGCAGTAGCCGGCTTAAATGTTGGTGACTACATCGACGACCGCGGCGATTCAAGGAATGTGATCATTACCCTACCAAGGGAAAAGTTTTCAGATCTCAATGTACTCAAAGGACTTTACGTAAACAATATCCAGGGAACACCGATACAGGTTGACCAGATTGCAACAATAGGTTTTGAAACATCTCCGACGGCAATCAACCATTTTAACAAATCGAGGTTTGCCAAAGTGACATCTTTGACTAAAGACCACGTATATGCCAATGATATTTTAAAGGATATCGTGCCACAGCTTGACAGATTAAAGCTTCCGCCTGGGTACTACTATAAATTGTCGGGTGAGGCCGAGTCGGAAGGTGATGCCCTGGGAGGCAACTTTCTTTCGGTCATATTATTAAGTGGCTTCCTTTTTATAGGCGTGCTCCTTTTACAGTTTAAGAATTTCAAGGGTATTATTATTGTATTATCCATTATCCCGTTGGGTATATTGGGCGGTGCTATAGCGCTCCTTTTAACCGGCAATCCCATGTCCTTGGTTTCTATCATCGGTTTTATCGGGCTGTCGGGAATACAGGTCAAGAATTCGCTGCTCCTCGTGGATTTTACAAACCAGCTTAGGGTTGAGGGCCACTCCTTGGATGAAGCTATCCATATAGCGGGCGAGACAAGGTTTTTACCTGTTGTGCTTACATCTATTACCGCTATCTGCGGATTGATACCTATAGCATTAAATCCCAATCCGCTTATTGCTCCTTTGGCGATTGTACTTATTGGCGGGCTTATAAGTTCAACAATCCTATCAAGGATTGTAACACCAGTAATGTACAGGCTCATCCCCCCACAGATAGAAATTGAGGAAGATAGAGAAGATAACGAAAAGTGATGAATACACTTTTCAATGGCAATACAGGAAGCCAGTCCCTTATATAGTTTATATGGGGCTGGCCAAATGTAGTGATTAATATATGATATCCGTTGGGGGGGGGGGCGTAAAGGGTTCCGGAGCCGCATCTGTATTTATAGGTTGTACTTGCTTAAATGGTTCACTTTTCCGATGGATAATATGTACCGATATTGGGACTATCCACGGTTTCTGCACCAAAGTCTACGCCAATGCGATCTGTGCGGGCCTTTCGATGTAAACCCCTCGTCTTTCATTACTGAATCAACGTAGACTGTAGAATGGAATATCCCCGTCACGGGGAACAGTTCTTTTAACGTTGGGATACTGTAGTGGATTTCGAATATTAAAGATTACAAAAAATATTACAAAATGAAGATCTGCATACGTTCAAAATCTTTATATTTACATTATTAAAATTGTTTCTTAAATATAATCAGACGTGTTCGACGTCAGTATTGCCGGCCTTGTCCTAAGACTGGTCGATAAACTTTGTACTAATTTTAATGAAACAATATGAATCTCATAGATTCTTCCATCGATAGCTTTTATACCAAAAGGCAAGAAGAAAATAGGCTCACTATCGGCTTAGGCCCGTTAGAATTTGAGCGTAATAAAATACTAATCAAACGTTATCTCAATAAATCATCTCAAATTGCTGATGTCGGCGGAGGCCCTGGTCATTACGCACTGTGGCTTGCGGAAATGGGGCATTGTGTAACTTTAATTGATCCTGTAAAAAAGCATATTGAACAGGCAAAAAAACGCTCAGCGAGAGGTTTTCAATTTACATGTCTACATGAGGAGGCTCGTAAATTATCTTTAGCCGATTCAAGCCAAGATTTGGTCATTCTTCATGGACCGCTATATCATTTACAGGAGCTAGAAGACCGTTTGGCTGCGCTTAAAGAAGCAAAAAGGATATTAACAAAAGGCGGTGTTGTTTTAGGATTTGCCATAACGCATTCCGCATCCGCAATAGCGACTCTACAAAGTGGCCTTATCCATGATCAAAAGCTTTTTGCCATGTGTATTAGCGAACTACAGTCCGGTGATCACTTCCCCCCAGAAAATTATCCGTTGATGCTTCCCAAAGGCTTCTGTCATCGACCCTCTGACTTAATTGAGGAGTTTGAAATTGCTGGATTTGAACAGCTCGATTTATTACCTGTAGAGGGAATCGCCTGGCTTGATAGTAATTTTTTCGAAAGCTGGGCAGAAATGACGAAAAGGGATAAACTTCTGGAATTGATTAAATTAACAGAACATGATCGGGAGCTGCTATGTTTCAGTCCACATATCATGATAGCCGCAAAAAAATAAAAAATTAATAAGTTATAATCTTAAAATTTACAAGTATGAAAAGATTTAATTTACAACAGCAAATCTTTTACTTTAAGATACTTATAGCATTGCTAATGTGCGTAGAAAGCATAGAAAGTTTAGGGCAAATACGCACTATAAAACGCCTTGACGGATCTTTATTGTCCGTTTCACAAATTGACAGTACTGTTAAACACTTGATGTCAGCTGGGAAGGTGGAAGGAATGGCACTTGCTGTAATAAACAATAATCGGATAGCTTATCAAAAAGCCTATGGTTTTAAAGATAAAGAGAAGTACATCCCGTTAGATACAAGCACGGTGATGTATGGTGCTTCTTTTAGTAAGGCTGTTTTCGCTTATATAAATATGAGGTTGGTTGAGAAAAGTCTCATTGATTTGGATAAACCTTTGGTTTACTACCTAAAAAAGCCGTTAAGTGAGTACGGCAACTATAAAGAGCTCGAAAAGGATGAACGTTGGAAGAAGATTACCCCAAGAATGTGCTTAAGCCATACCACAGGTCTGCCGAATGTTTGGTGGATGAATGTTAAAACTGGAATTCGGGATACAACTTTGGTAAACCGATTATATTTTGAACCTGGAAGTCGCTATGCTTATTCCGGCGAGGGTTTCAAACTTTTACAGCGAATTGAAGAAGTATATCTGGGAAAAGATCTTGAAAAGCTAGCCCGTCAGGAATTATTTGTGCCGGCAAAAATGGACAGAACCAGTTATCTCTGGCAAGATCAATTTGAAGCAAACTCTGCAATTGGTTATGATGAAGACGGGAACGCTGGTGGCAAGGTCCGTTCACGAAAGGCTATTGGAGCTGGCTCGATGCTTACGACCATAAGTGACTATTCTCGCTTTATTTCATATGTCCTGGGTCGGGAGGGGCTGAGCGCTAAAACTTTTAAGGAAATGTTGAGGCCACATATTCGCATTCGCTCGCTATACGAATTTCCAACAATGTTAGATGAAACTACGGATCGTGATGATAAAATTAAACTATCATATGGCTTAGGTTGGGGCGTTATCAATACCCCTTTTGGAACGGCTTTTTTTAAAGGAGGTCATGATGACTGTTGGCGTAATTACAGTATCATCTTCCCTAAAAAGAAAACGGCTATCGTGATAATGTGTAACAGCGGAAATGGTGAACGCATATTTAAGGAATTGTTGGAAAAAGTAATCGGCGATACCTTTACACCGTGGGAGTGGGATCGCTTTACTCCATATACTAAGTAAGACTTTATAAACGGCATCATTCAAGGATGCCGTTTATCTATTTCATTTTCGCATTTTACCAGACTAAACTAGATGTTAAAAGTGGAAGTTATCCATATCAAATTATTGGTGACTGGTTGATTAAGATGATATGTTACTTCTCAATGTTTCTGGTAGCATCCTAATATTTCGTGTTGCCTCAATACCGCTGCTGATATCCCAGATTGCCTGTTTCAGCATCTAATAGCGTATTTAAGACATCTTTTATTAAACTTATAGATGCCTTGCTTTTTAGGAAGCTTTCCCTGCTCTCCATCTGGTTACGTATGCTTACATAAGATGCTATAGAGCTTGCAATAGTAGTATCAAGGAAAGTACTACACCTATCTGAAGATTTCTAATAATTTTTTTCGGCATTGGATGGTAGTTTAATGTTAAGATACTAAAAAAGTAGATGATTATATAATTCGCGATAAGCGATGAAAATAATTGTTGAAAGACATCTATTCGGCGCAAACTACGGCAGTTGGAAGAGTAGAGTGCCCAGCTCAAAAAGCTTGTTGCTTATTTAAGTTTAGGCAAGCAGAATCAATGATCTGTTATGGTAGACTATCGTAATTAAATTTTCTAACTTCTCCTCCCGCAACGAATCGTAATTCTCTGTTCACAGATTTTAAATAGAAGCGCAAGGATAGGATCCAATCTCTTATTTTTATTTCGAAAATTTAAAGATTTTGTTCCTTTGCTTAGCGTCGCTGTGAAGTTTATCTAGGAAAGAGTCCTGCAAATGTGCGGATGTTCGTCGATGTAGCACGGGATAATTTAAATAAAACATAATGAAAATATTTTGGAAAATCGTTCAATGTTTAGTGCTTGCTGGTTTCATCATTGTCTTCGTTTTTGTAATGAATAGTTACCGCTATCTGATATACGCCATAATAGGCGCTTTGCTGCTCTATTTTCCCTGTAGAAAATTAATTGTTAGCAAATTAAGGAATCCAGATGGCAGTAGGAAAGTCCAATATGAGGTCAACGGCAAAGTTGTAAGCATGCAAATGAGCAAGCTTACTGCCTTTGTCGTTTTATTGGTCATCGTTTATGTTGTCATTGTTACCGTCCTTTCCATAAGTCCGTATTTAGAGCGGAAAGAGTTTAGGATGACACATCCGGGCTGGGTTGCTGTAACCCCTTCCATCCGAGACCTGACGAGTAACATCAGAGGTGGGAAGATCAAATACGTGTATATCGATTTGGAATACCAGTTTACTGCCAATGGACAGTCGTATAGACAAAAAATAACGAAGGCCGAAAAGCTGTACTCATTTTTTCCTATTTGGAGGAAGCGGAGCCTTGAGGACATGCGTATTGAATTATTAAATAGAGCAACCCAGAAAAATATAGCCAAAGAATCCCTATTGTTTTATTACCCACACAATCCTGAGCAGCACAAGTTTTTTCTGGCAAATGATCGGTTTTATCCGCAGGGAGCATGGCTGTACGATCTGTTGTTTGTTTTTTCCATCATATTTTTAGTCTTTGTACTTATAGTGGTGGTATTTGGTATAAAACTATAATATTGGCATTTAAAAATCAGATCATCTAGACATTTTTAATTTAATGCAAACTGAAGAAATAATGCCAGCCAAAATGCAGCAGAGCCAGGTCATTACTATTCTGATCATTTGCTTAATATACAACAATTAGTGTACAACAACAGGATATTCGTTCGTAATATTAATTAATTTCTGAACGATTGGTTTGATAAAAGTCCGGTCAAAATCGAGTTCAAAATCCAATGTAGCGACATAGATTCCCGGATTGTCAGTATAGCTTATTTCATTACTGGTGGGGTTCGTTTGTGGCGAGAAATACGAGACGAAAGCTGTTAGTTTGACAACGGTTGGATGGGACGGATAAAATAAGTAGATTTAATTTCTATAAACAACTTCTTATATGAAATTTCCATTGCTGTTATTGCTATTGATCGGATTTTATTCGGTCGCATTTGCACAAAAAGAAAAAAAGCACTTGGCCTTGGTTCGCCTAGATGGAAAATGTGGATTTATTGATGCTTTTGGTCGTGAAGTAATTCCTCTTGTTTATGACGATGCCGGCCCTTGGGGTAATAACCTTGTGCCAGTAAATATAGGTAAGTATGTGCCTGATGCTGATCCAGTGGTGTTAGTTGCGCCATCGAATGTAAACCCAAAAGATTCTATCAAGGGTAATGAGCAATATAAAACCGTTGATAAAAAAAAAGAAGATAAGGGTAAATGGGGTTATTGCGATACATCGGGTGCATTGGTTATTCCTGTTCAGTTTTCGAATACCACTTTTTTTAATGAAGGGGTCGCGGGCGTTGAGATAAATGGTAAATGGGGTTTTATCAATACCAGCGGAAAAATAGTGGTACAACCTGTGTACGATAAGATAGGACACTTTTCACAAGGACTAGCAGTAGTAGCTAAAAATGGCCTTTATGGCTACATCAATTTAAAAGGCGAAGAAGTGATTAAGCTTCAATACGTAAATGCAAAAGCCTTTGAAAACGGGTTTGCGCAGGTGTGGGAGAAATATACCTCCATAAAGTACAATAAAAATAGCATTGGCAGGATCATCAACCTGAAAGGAGAAATAGTTACAGATGCCAAATATGATATAGATGATACTTTCTCAAATGGCTTGTTCAGCTTTTGGCTGCCAGAAGGAGAGTTGCTCCTAGGACTAATGAATACCAAGGGGCAAACGATCACACCGCCAATTTATAACGAGATTTCAAGCTTTAATAACGGTTTAGCGAGGGTTATGGTTTATAAGGAAGATAACAATTTTAAAGAGTTTTATCCCAACTATGGCTATATTAATACAAATGGAAAAGAGGTGGTGAATGTAGGGCTGGCCAAAGCATCCGAATTTTATGAGGGTTTGGCGGTAGTAGCCAGGTTTGACAATAAAGACGACGGAGCACTGGACCACGCCTTGATTAATACCAAGGGAGAATTTGTACTGGGGTACAATTGGAAACAGCTCGTGCTTTTAGACCGTAAACATCTTTTGGCTATTAGCATTAAAAATCCAAGTGAAACCCTACTTATTACTCCCCAAGGAAAGAAGATTTTATCTTTTGAAAAAGAGGATAAGGGGATTGCCGATTTGGGAAATGGTTTGTTTGCCCTAATAAATACCGAAGGCGAACCATTGGGACTTGTTGGTTTAAACAAACAAATACCATTTAATGCTAGCCAAAACACAGGTCGAAAATACATGTCGTACCAATTTGGTTTAATCCGGTTTCGCCATCTCAGTGATAGTAACGAAAAGACACCTCATTTCAAAATAGGGCTTGTCAATCTAAAAGGCAGCGTATTGGTCAAGCCTAAATACAACGAAATATCAAGTTTTGAGTCAACAGATAATACATTGTAAGGTTGATCTTGTATGGCTGTCAGATAAGGTTAATTATGGGAGACAATTTTTCTCCGAGTGTTTTTAGAATTTGAACAAAAGAGCTTATGAAAGAAATCGAAAAACATGACAATATGCGTACTGTAGCCATTGTAATATATCCTGTATTAGTTATTTTTTTGTATCTCTCCAGCACTTCCATAAATTGAAGAAATCTTGTAAACATCTTTTAGAGGATATGGCGACACATATTTTCCTGATGATTTTTAGCCGGAACTTGGATTTGAATACAGTAGAGAGAAAACACCACCAGATAAATTATAGCCAAAAAAAGCTGAGGTTTATACTTCAGCTTTAATTAATTTAATCCATTAGAATTTTAACCGGTTATTTTCAAGGATTTAATGCGCTGCCCATCGGCTAACTGGAAATGATATTTCAAAACAATGGGGCTGCCAGGAAATGTTCCTGAGATTTCCGCAGATAGGATGTTTTCGCTTTCATTATACTCTAATGGCACCATAGTGGCTCCGTATTCTTTGTTGGCTTTGTCAATCCAATTTTCAATTTCAGTTTTCCCGTTATGGGTTTTTCCTTCATCAAATACTTCCGCATTTTCAGTAAAACAATCTGCATAAGCCTTACTGTTAAATTCATTTTGCGCTTTTACTAGTTCGGAGATAATGTTTGGTAAATTCATATTTTCTATTATTTAGATGGATTATTAAATGGTCGGTACTGTTCCACCGTCAATTACATATTCTGTCCCTGTTAGATAGCTGGCTCTTGGTGAAACAAGGAAGCCAACAAGTTCAGCTACTTCTGCAGGTTCAGCAGGTCTCCCGAAAGGGATTCCTCCCAATGCATCCATTACACCTTGTTTTGCTTCTTCCACAGTACTGTTCGAGTTTCTTGCGATCTCGCCCAGCCAGGCTTCCGATGCTGTGGTATTGATCCATCCCGGTGAAACAGTCAGCACACGCACACCTTTTGGAGTAACTTCATTTGATAAACTTTTGCTATAGTTTCTCAATGCCGCTTTGGCAGCTGCATAAGGCAAGGTAGAATTATACAATGGCAATTTACCCTGAATGGAAGCAATGTGAATAATCACACCGCTTTTTCGCTCTATCATTTGTGGTAAAAATCCTCTGTCCAATCGAACAGGAGCCAGCAAATTTGCTTGTAGCGTCGATTCCCAATCTTTATCAGATAATACGGCAAATCCACCGGCTGGTGTCGATGAAGAACCCAGGTTGTTCACAAGGATGTCCAATTTTCCATAGGTCGACAATACATCTTCGATTACTTTTTGGGTTCCTTCTGCCTTACTTAAATCTGCCGAAATAAAATGCAGATTGCTGTTTTCTTTTTCAGGAGCGCTTCTTGCGGTAATAATCACTTTTGCTCCGGCCTGAAGCAGCTTTTCAGCAATTGCTCTTCCGGTACCTTTTGTACCTCCTGTTACCAATACAATCTTGCCCGATAACTCATTGTTAAAATTAAATTGTTCCATTTTAAGAATTGTTTATAGGACAAAATTGGGGTATAAAAACAGTTTGCACAAGTACGGAATTACGATTCACATAGGGATAAATTTATCCCCTATAGTACAAATCGGAACATACCTTTTCTTTGAAATATTAAATAAAACCTGCTTTTCTGCGTATTCTTTGAGGTTTAAATGCGCCCCCTGACACAATACTTTTTTGCCGGCATTGTTTATTCTTTTCCGTATTTTGTTATTGCATACCCGTCAAATCTTATTAGTTCTAATTCTTCTTGTCCTTTCGGTATATTGTAATAGAAGTTATAAAATTGAACAACTTTACCTCGAGGGAAATCTTCGGTAAATTTTGAAGTTATCGCAGATTGTTTGATTATTTCTGAGTTCTTTTTCACAAGAGTTGCCATTGCTCCGTTTCCATAAATTTTTACTTCGCAACTATCTTTTGGCAGCAATGTAAAAGTATTTGACAAAAGAGCCTCTCTTTCTTTTAACATCCATTCTTTTTTCATCCCTCGTAATTGTGCTACTTCGTATTCTGCGTTTTGGATAATTTCCAAAACATGGTTGGTATTTTTATCATTTAAATCTTTGCTAAGTTTGGTAAGAGCATTATACAGTTTGTCAAGTAGTTCTGGTGAGTTCTTCAATTGAACTGATTTATTTAAGGAAGATAGTTCAACAGGGACGTTTGCATTAAACTTTATAGTTTTCAAAAAGTAACCATTCTTAATGTTTTCTTGCGTAATATCTTTATCAGATAATTCATAATTTACCAAAATATTTTCTTCGGGAAAATTGGATTCATTGGAAATAATTGATATTCCTTTAGCTGACCTTACTAATAGAATTTTTAAAATCGGTTTCCCTAACTTTTTGTAATTTGTTAAGTCAATTCGTATTTTTAACTCCTGTTCGCCATTTTTGTTAATCGCAATGTCAATAAAATTTGGTACTGTGTTTCCAAAGAATTCAAGCCCTCTAAATACAGGATAATCATTTACTGAGATTTCTGTAGGATAATAAAAAGTCGGTTGAATACCATAGTTGCTCTTGTCCACATTGTATTTTAGTTTATCCAAAAGTTTTGTCTTACTTTCTTGTCCTTTGCAAGAAGCTAAAGTCAGTAAAACAATAATAGATAATATATATTTTTTCATAAGTCAATTCTGTTAGAGCGTGTTGGTTGAATATTCCCGCCAACGTTTCGGGGCTTTGTGTTAAGGTGGAAAATCGAGGCATTAATCTTAATTTATTATATTATAAGAGTATAATTGAAAAATCTGCAACAATGAACGAATTTTGCACATCGCCCGAATGACGCGAAACCCTTGCTGGTTGCAGTTTTATTCATTCGGACCGTAGATTTTTGATTCTTTTTCTGAATAATAGAAATTCAAATGTTGAAAAAAATAGATAAATTATTGAAAAAATCACCAGATTTCGGAACAAAGTAACAGTTTCATTATATAAAATACTGTCAGATAGCATGTTAATAGTGATGAAAATAGCGCAAAATAATGGTATTCCTACAAATGTCAGTAATGATAGATAAATGTTATTTCTAATTTTATCTATAAGATTGAGAAAAAGTGCACATGAACAAATAACCATTCCAATGAGATATACAAATGAATAAACCAAGTTTAATGAAATATCTAAAATTTGTAAAACCATTTCAAAAAAATTTCCATCGTTGTGATTCGTTTCTGCAATTACTATTCTATAAATAACGAACAACGCAATACTTATTAAAATGTTTGTTAGCCAAAATTTAAAGATAATTCGTTTCATGTCTTGAGGATCGTTTTTTACGTGAAGTCAACAAATGTAAAAATATTGTTTTGTGTAGAGTAAACCGTTTATAATTCGCTGGGTTTGGTTTAAAATTCGTTAAAAAAGATTTGATTAGGTAGTTCCCTGGCAGTGGAAAAGTCATTTTGAGTGAGAGCAAACATCAAAAAGATTATCTCTGGGTTATCCCCAGATCCAAGCTTAAAATTTAAAGAGTACGATTTACGTCAGCGTGGTGTCGAGCCACATCAGTTGATCTTCTCATGCTTTCTTAAACGAACTCTTTAGAGGGCGTAAGATCATTGCTGATTTATATTATAACAAAAATGAGCATATTGGGGATACAGATATATGGAATTTCAAAATATCTGCGGAAACCGATATTTGAAAAGTTATTTCGCTTAGCAGAGTGTAGCAAACTAAAACCGGAGGAACGAGAGATGTACAACGTAAGTTTAAGGAATAAATGGGATGCCGAAAGTACCCGAAGTAGTCAGGAAGAGGCTGCATCTATTTCCAATTATGCATTCAATATTTCTACGCGATTGCGAATATTAGAAATTCCGATTTCATCTTTTACAAATAGGTTTTTTTCCGGATCAAATCCGTTGCCATTATTCTCAACGTTGATACGGAACTTATCCTCAGCCTCAGTACATTGTACCCATGCCTGCGAAGCACCGCTATGTTTAACAGCATTAGTTAGCAATTCCTGTAAAATTCTGTATACGGCAATGAGGAAAGCCTGCGGATAATCTTTAGGTAAGTGTGATGCCTGGAAATCGAACTGTATACCATCGTAAGACCCTGCATTGCATAAATTCCTTAACGCAACCTCCAACCCCATATATAATAAAGATTCTGGCATCATATTGCGTGCTATCCGCCTTAGCTCATCGTTTATATTAAATTGTTTGAATGATCGCTTTATTAGTGTAGGAAACTTAAACCAGTTTGGTGCTAATTAAATTTATTTGCTTCTATATTAAGCAGTTAATTGATACAGGATTGTTACAAGTAAAAAAAATCTTAAATTTGTCGCTTTAAAATTTATAATTTCTTCAATTTATGCTTTTCATTTATACGCGTTACGAATATGTTTTAGGAAGTAAAAATATCACTGCGACATTAAAAAATGATCCGAAACCGCAGAGTTTCAATCTTCACATCATTACACCTGCGACCAAATTTCTAGGGTTTCCAGTTGGAGGTGGCTTAGTAAAAATGTCCCGATTAGTAAACCAGCAAGGACAGGTTATCCACGCTAGAAACTATTCTCCCGAAATAAAAGAAGAGGTAAAAACATTTAAGAAGACACTTAAAATACCATATTTCAAACTATGGAAGGGGTATTTGATTATTGCCTCAATAGCAATTGTTGGATCTATTATCTATGGTATTAAACTCAGCTCAGATGGCAAAAAATACCGCAACGAAAAAGAAAATCTCGCTAAAGCAGCACAACAATTGCATGAAGGACAACTCTATGGAGCTAGTTTTTTTACCGATGCAGAGGGAAATAACATCCAGGGATTGCCAGCGGGTTGGGTCAAAATTATAAAGATAGAAGGCGATACTGTTTTTGTGCAACGTTCAAAAAAAATGTCAGATCGCGTTATGTTTGAAATGAAAGATTTAGAATCCATCAAACCCACATCCGATGCAGACTGGGATGATCACATCGAAAAGATGAATTATCCTTTATTTAAAGATGCAGCCAACAATAAAAACTTATCAGGCATAGATTTATCATATATTGGTGAAGCCCACGATAAATATTCTGGAGTTATTATGTCGTTTAAGGGAGTTGAATAATTATTTTGAAAAAACTCAACAAAGGAAAGAATAGGAGAGAAGGCTTCTCTATAAATAATTAAATTTGAGTTTCTCATGATGAAGGAGGACGGTTTTCAAGTGGAGTTTTAACAGAATATCAAATTGATGAAGGTGTGTACGAACGAGCAGGATTTTTATTTGATGTTATGTGCTTTTTTCCACTTACGAATTCGCCCTCTTGCATTGGTATAAGGCGAAGACGTGTTAAACTGAATCATTCTTCCCAAAGTCCATTTCTCATACCAGGAAACCTCATATAATTGAGTATTCGATTTTTGCTCAATCAGATTAAGGATTTTAGAAACAGTTTCATCTAATATACTACATAATGTATTGAAGTCAACGCCTTCATAATCTTTGTAAAACTTCTGGGCCAACTTGCCAAGTTCATTCCATTTATAACCTGTTTCAGGAAAATCTACTGGCTCATTATTATCTTTTTTCCAATTCCATTTAAGCACCAATTCTCCCCATCCAATCAAATAAGAAACAAGGTTATTGATACTCATTGTAATATCTTTTGCATGTCCTTCTAAATCAGTGACGGTAGTTAATTCAACAGGAATGGTCGATAATTCATTTTTCAGCTTGCTGTAATTCGTTTCAATAGCTTTTTGTAATTCTTCTTTATTAACTGGTACAGCCATACTCGGACAAAATAGATTTTTATCAAAAAAAAAAAATCTATTAAATAGGTTATTTAAAATAAGAAATGATTTGTTTCACCTGTTTTTCAATTACGTACGGTTATGTGTGGCTTTTGAATAGCGTCTAATCTTGACTTTAAATCCTTAATTTCCAATTCAGTCCTTTTGAGAAAGTCCTAGCAAATGATGATATACTAATGGAATATCATGATAACACACAACTTATTCATCCTACGATTATTTATTTTTTCACAAGAGCTAGAACTATATCAAAATCGTCTCTCTTTTGATGTAGTCAAATGCGAAACTGTTCATATAGTCAGAAGAGCTTACTAAATTGCCATGTACGCCAACTGCTGAAGACAGACAATTTATTCAACTCCCTTTGTACGCATTGGGAGGCAATAAATTGCTGTTGAAGCTGTGATAAATAGATCAGTTCGATCTTTGCCACCAAAACAGACATTCGATGTCCATGGTTCTTTTACCTCAATATGTCCTATCGGTACACCTATCGGACTATAGATAGAAACACCTCTCCCCGTAAGGTAAACATTTCCCCGATTGTCCAATGTCATCCCATCAGAGCCTTGGTCGATGACCGCCTTCTGTCCGCTGAGCTTACCGTTAGATTCAATGGTATACCTGTAAGTTTTATTTCGCACCCTATCCGCTACATATAGGTATTTTCCATCGGGCGATCCTACGATGCCGTTAGGCTTAGCTACGTCATCAGCCACTACAATTGGCTTTTTACCTTTTCCCGGAGGGAGGTAGTAAACTTTCTGCCCTTCTATCTCTGGTTTTTTTCTGACCCAATAGTCACGCTGATAATAGGGATCTGTAAAATAGATACCTCCTTTCTTATCTACCCAAAGATCATTTGGACCATTCAGTTTCCTTCCATCTACATCTGACAGCAGGACCGTAACTTTGCCATCATTGCTAATCGACCAAATTTCGTTTTTTTCGTCTGCGCAGGCAAGTAGCTGACCGCGATGGTTAAAGTACAGTCCATTGGCGCGGCCAGCTGAATCTTTAAAAAGAGAAAGTTGACCTTCCGTGCTGTATTTCCAGATTTTGTTATTGGGCTGGTCAGTAAAATAGATATTCCCGTCTTTGTCCACTGCCGGCCCTTCTGTAAAGGCAAACTGCCGAGATATTAATTTCAGGCTGTCCTGATTAAACAATTGCGCCCTTACATCTAAGCCCCTTAATGAGAAGAGTAATATTAGCAAGAATGCCGAATAGTACCTACTGGAATTAATTAAATGTAGCATAGTAAAAGTAATTAACTAAATTATCGTTTATCCAAAAAAATTCAAGGAATGGTATTTAAGTATGGATAGTCTCTATTTCAAGCCCAATATATATAATTTTATAAAGACCTGAAAATATTACTTCTGGCCGTCTTCATTAATTGATGCAGATCGCTATTCTGAGATTGATGTCTGCCGCATGCCACTGATGACGACAGAGAGACTGATGAACTACCTGATAGTTATGTGCTATGATAGATCTGGCTACAATAAAGTCACTTTTGGCTACATTTTTCAGCTCTTCGAGCCTGAACTTTGCCTTATAAATAAAATTCAACATGAAAGTATTTGTTACAGGCGCTACAGGTTTCGTCGGAACAGCTGTAGTACAGGAATTATTGAGTGCCGGTTATCAGGTTTTGGGACTGGCAAGATCGGAAGAATCAGTAAAGAAATTAATTGAGGCAGGAGCAGAGGCGCACCGCGGCGATCTGACAGATTTTGAAAGCTTAAAGTCAGGAGCCAGGCTTTCTGACGCTGTTATCCATCTGGGATTTGTACACGATTTTGGGCGTTTTCAGGAAATGTGCATTTTAGATGGTGAAGTGATCGGAGCTATCGGTGATGCACTGAGCGGAACTGAAAAACCCTTTCTGATCACTTCTGGCACTGCGCTGTTTTCAAAAGATGGAATTACTACCGAGAAAGATCGCAGTGTTAATCACCCGCATCCAAGGATTGCTACCGAAAATGCAGCAGACGAACAGGTTGCCAGAGGCATAAATCTTGCCGTTATCAGATTATCTCCTTCCGTGCACGGTCATGGCGATAAAATAGGTTTTGTTCCACTATTCATAAAAATAGCAAAGGAAAAAGGCGTTTCAGCCGTCATCAATGATGGAAATAACCACTGGCCAGCTGTTCACCGTCTGGATGCTGCAAGGCTTTACCGCTTGGCTCTGGAAAAACCCTTTGAAAAAGGAACCAGATATCATGCTGTAGCCGAAGAGGGAATTCAGCTCAAAAAGGTGGCTGCTGAGATTGCCGAACGTCTCAGTATACCTTTAGCTTCCTTAACCCCTCAGGAGGCCGAACAGCACTTTTCCTGGTTTACACATTTTGCAAAGCTGGATAATCAAAGCTCTAGTGCGCAGACAAAGAAGGCTTTGGACTGGAACCCGGTTCATCCAACTTTACTGGAAGATTTAAAAGGTCCGTATTATTTTTCTGAGCATCAATAATTTGTATTTTTGCACTTATACATTTAATCCGTAACATCATGTCCTATAGCAAACCGTTAAGATTAAAGACCATTTCCGAGTTTCATAAGCTACGAGGATTGCCGGCGCCAAAGCATCCGCTGATCAGCGTGATCAATTTTGAAGATATGACCGAGCATACCAAGGTCGGAAAACAGAGCCTGCTGTTCGATTTTTATATGATTTCGGTAAAACGTGATATGGACCACAAGTACAGGTACGGGCAGAAGGATTATGATTTTGATGAAGGTGTGATGTTTTGTATGGCACCACATCAGGTTTTAAGTGTAATACGTGAAGAACAGAGCAAAAATCCTTCCGGATGGATGCTGATGATCCATCCGGATTTTCTCTGGAATACCCCGCTGTCCAAATCGATTAAAAAATATGAGTTCTTTGATTATTCAGTGAATGAAGCCCTATTTCTATCTGAAGAGGAGGAACTGAAAATGCAGCAGATTATCGAAAACATCAAGCAGGAATATCAGAACAATATAGACCAGTTCAGCCAGGACATTATTGTCTCGCAATTGGAGACACTGCTAAATTATTCGCATCGGTTTTATCAACGCCAGTTTATAACGCGCAAGAAAGCTAGTCATCAGTTTTTGGAAACGCTGGAGATCTTTCTTGACGAATATTTTGAAGGAGAACATATCCTACGGAATGGATTGCCGACGGTACAGCTGCTGTCCGAAAAGCTAAATATGTCAACCCAATATATGCGTGGTTTGCTCAAATCGCTGACAGGACAAACCACGCAACAGATCATCCACGAGAAGGTAATCGAAAAAGCCAAAGAGAGGCTTTCTACAACGGAACTTACCATAAGTGTGATCGCTTACGAGCTAGGCTTTGAACACTCTCAATCATTCAACAAACTATTTAAGGCCAAAACCAATATTTCCCCTATGGAATTTCGTAAATCCTTTAATTGAAAAATTGGCAGACTGAATATCCAATGAGCAAATGGATAATAGGATTTTTATCATTTGCGGTAGTACTAGAATTTGCATTTGTGCTATATGATCAAGTCCATCTCAAGATGATTGGGCCTTCAAGCATGATATCATTGAGCTGCTGGATGGTAAGGACAGGCCTATCCAGGGGTAGGCTAAAGTAAGGTTAAAGACATAGCCGGAAAAACAAAGAAACTGATGCTTTGTCAGGCAAAAGGTGGCGTTTATCTTTTTGGATATTACAGCTTAGAGGACACTGCCGCAGATTGGGATCATTTCTTTCCACTATGGAAGACGCGAGTGAATATTGCATTGAAGAGTATGCTATTAATGAGGAGGATGGGATAATAATTGCAGACCAAGCTGTACATTTTTAACAGGATTTAATTTCTATAAAAACTACTTATATAAAATTTCCGTTGTTGTTATTGCTATTGATCGAATTTTATACGGTCTCCTTTGCACAAAAGAAAAAAGCACTAACCCTTATGAAAATAGAAAGAAATAAAAAGATAAACATTCTAAAACCCCAAAAATTTACCTTCAAAAAAGGAATTGCCAATCTTTTTCAATTTAGCAGTTGTTCTAAAACAAATAATCAAACGGCTTAATTTTTGTGTTTTTTTTATAAAAAAGATTAATTAAGCTCAAACAGCCTATAAAAGAGTAGTTTGCAGAAATAGGACACTCTATCGGTAACGATTTAGTAATGGTGCTCTTTGCATCCAATTTTAGTTTATTTCCTTGTAACTACGACAAATTTAAACAAAATAGTATTATAAGACAGTAGTTTTCTTCTTTACTTAAATTGAAAGAGGCTGCCTTATATGAGACAGCCTCTTTCATTAGACTAATGGATTGATATATCTATAACATCCCCCCCACCTGCGGTAATCCTTTCTCCGGTAACCCAACCTGCGTCATCAGATGCCAAAAAAACAGCCACTCGAGCAATATCTTTAGGAAGTCCTACACGCCCAAGCGGAGTTTGTGCCAAATAGTATTTTTCCATTTCACTACCTGGTCGGCCATCTGCTGTTGAGCCTTCAGACTCCGTCATTCCCGGTGCAATGGTATAATGCGGATATTTCTAGGTCCCAACTCTTTCGATAAAGTTTTTGCAATTGTATCAATTCCTGCTTTCATCGCAGCATAAATCAATGTTCCCGGAACAGGATTTAAGCTGATGGTAGAACTAATGTTAATGATACTTCCGCCGTTCTTTCCAAATAATTGAGCAGCTTCCTGAATACAGAAAATATCGGCTTTTAAACCTGTGTTGAACTGCATATCGTAAGTTTCTTCGCTTACCTGTTCCAGCATTTCATAGCGCCATACATTGGCGTTGTTTACAAGAATATCCAACTGACCAAAAGCTTTTATTGTTTCAGAAAAAAGCTTTTTGATATCAGCAACTTTGGAAATATCTGCCTGTACTGCAATGGCACTGCCACCATTTTATATCGTGTTTTCCACGAACAAACAGTTTTTCGTCAAGGAATGAATTTTTGGTTCGATAGTATTTATAAAATTCGAGATTGTTGTCAAAAAATCTTTTGAGCTTTCTCAATTCTTCATTGAGATATTTTCTGATAGCCTTCGCATCATTTGGCTTTTTTGTTTCGATTTTATAAATAGCATTATAGTAAATCAGTTTTGAAACAATAGCTGGTTTTTGGTTTTTGAAAAATTGAATTTCCTCTTCAGTGTTCTTAAAGCCGCGTTTTAAAACATATTCTTTTAACTCGTAAATATATTGTATAATGATGGGGATAACAGTTTCAGTCTTTTGAATGGGGCAAGCGGTCTCAATTTCCAATTCCCTTATTTCTGCATCCAATTTGCTTAAGGATTCATAGTAAAACTTATTCATTCATTATTAGGCGTTTTAAAATCAGACTTTACTTTCATTATCATTTTACAGATACAATTTACGCTTACACACAATTTTGATCATCTTGAATTTTCATCCAGTTCATAGTGCTTGGCAATTAATTTTAAATCTTTTATTTCTAAAATATTTTTCTTGTATCTAAATGACATTGTCCGAGTAAGTGCAATTACGATTTCATCATAAGTCAGGGTTTTATTTGGAAATACCAATGGATAGATAAAGTTAAGTACCTTGTAAATTAACCTTACATTGTGTTGCGCTTTCAATGGAATGATAAAACCTGGGCGGAAACTGTAAACTGCTCTAAAATCCAGTGTGTTTAATGCATTCTCTGTTTTGCCTTTTATCCTTGCCCACATAATTTTTCCACTTTCCGAACTATCGGCGTAAACACCCGATAAGTAAAAGAAAACCATATCAGGATTCACGTAGGTAAGCGCCTTAGCAAACATCATCGTAGTATAAAAAGTTATGTGGTTATATTTATCCTCGTTCATACCAAAGGAACTTATTCCAGCACAATAGAAACAGCCGTCGTAGCCTGTCAACTGGCTACTATGAGCGTCTAAATCTGTAAAATCTTTTACAATCAATTCCGAAAGTTTTGGGTGTCGTAATGGAGATGTTCTTCTATTAACCATTAATACCTTTGTGATATCGGGATGATTTAGAGCGGTTAAAAGAACGCCTTCACCTATCATTCCTGTTGCTCCTGTAATTATTACTTCCATTCTCTTATTTTTTATGCTCATCAGCATTCAATCATTTTCCAAAACATATAGAATGTATCTTCAATGATCTTGTGTTGAACTTTCTTAGTGAACTTTTTCGATAATAGGTATTGATTAACACCAAACACCTGATTACTAATCAAAGTGTATAATAGATTTACATCAGTGTCAATGATCTGCTTTTCCTCGATAGCCGAGCGGAAAATCTGTAATACGGGTTCTATCTGAGCCGAAATCTCATCTTTTCCGATTTTTTTAAGATAAGGTGAATTAGAGAATTGCGCCAAAAACAAGAACTCGTTTGGGTTTCCGAGCGACCATTTAAGAGACTCCACATAATAAGTTTTGATAATCTCTTTTGTTGATTTGACTTCTGCCAGTACAGCATTTATATTCTCTGCAGCCAAACCCTTTAATTTCAAATAGAGTGAAACGATCAGATCATCCTTTGTGGGGAAAAAATAAAATAAAGTTCCTGTTGCAATGCCCGCCTCTTTTGCAATTTTACTTGTTGGTGTATCATTAAACCCTTGAGACACAAATAATTTCAAGGCAGTCTGAAGCAGTATTTCCTTTTTATCCATCGGTTACATTTTTTTGGAAACACGATCGAAGTATAAGAGCGCCATACTTCGATCGCATTTCTAAATTATTACTATTTATTAGTATCATCCAGTGGACCACAAAATAATTCATTAACCATAATGGTATCTAAATATTCGTAAAGCCCACTAATTAGGTTATCCTTAAAGGTTAGCAACAATATCACATTGTTTTCGTAAATACGACCATCCCTTCTTGTTCCACGAATATGAACATAAAGTGCTGCACGCTCTTCATCCGCCGTAACAGATTGTAACGTCATTTTCATCCCATCTGGAAATCGTTCCGCCACTGTTCCCCATAGTTTTGCCTGATTTTCTGATGATTGGTATCCGCCAAACGGCCAAGATCCCTCACCACTTAACCAATAAACACAATCTGCCGTTTTCAATTTGTTCATTTCGTCAAATTTTCCAGCTACCATTGCGTCAAAATACTGTTTTGCAATTTCTCTTGTTTCCATATTAAAAATATTAGCGACTGTTTAGTCAGTCATTGCAAATGTATAAATAAATTATTTACCCACAAAATCTGTTAATCAAAACTGATTTCCACGGGTGTATGCCGTCCAACTTACTTGTTTATAGCAGTGTTGACATTCAGCGAAGCAAGTATTCGAGCAGATCTTCCAACGTAGGTTGAGAATTGGAATAATTTTTTTGAATATTTATAAAAGCTTCTATTGTTGAACCAAATGCTGCAAGTTTGGGTCATTATTGATGCGCTCCATTTCACTTACAACAATATTCAGGATGTCGGATTTTATCTGTTTGTAATTGCTTTCAATTTGCTGTTTCATTTTGTCTTCGCCCTGCTTATCTACAAAAGATAAAATCTGCGGTATCTTTTGATAGGCTTTGGTTTCGGCGGCTACCTTTTCATTATCCACCACAATTTCGGCGTGAAATATCTTTTGCTCGATACGTTCGTCAAAGTTATCTGATACCGAACCGACAAACATACCCTGTGTAAGCGTTGAAATTTTGGAAGCCGGAATAAGGCTATCTAACTGTGTGGAGATAGAGGTAGATTTATCATTGCGGTTAATGGTCATACTTTGGCGTTTCTGCAATACTTTACCGAAGCGTTCCGATAGGCTTTTTGCCGTTTCGCCAACTACCTGACCACTGAATATATTGCCGACGGTATTCTGTATTACCTTACTCTCTTTGTCGCCGTAATCTCTCGTTAATTGCGAAAAATCCTGAAAGCCCAAGCAAACTGCAACTTTGTTGCTTCTCGCCGTTGCGATAAGGTTATCCAGTCCCCTAAAATAAATCGTGGGCAACTCATCTATGATAACGGAACTCTTTAACTGTCCCTTTTTATTAATCAGTTTTACAATCCTCGAATTGTATAAACCCAATGCTGCGGAATAGATATTTTGGCGGTCGGGATTATTACCTACGCACAAAATTTTCGGCTCTTTTGGGTTATTGATGTCAAGCGTAAAATCATCACCTGTCATTACCCAATACAATTGCGGGCTAATCATCCGTGATAGTGGGATTTTAGCCGATGCTATTTGTCCTTGTAATTGGTCTTGCGCGCCACCTTGCCACGCATCCATAAAGGGCGACAAATAGTTTTCCAAATCAGGGTATGAAGTTAAAATCGTGAATACGTCCGAGTATTTTTTATTTAGCAATTCAATAGCGTGTGGAAATGTACAATACTTGCCATCCTCATAAATTTTCAGATACCAAATAATGGCAGCCAATAAGATAATTGGGCTTTCCACAAAGAAATCCCCTTGCTTCTGTATCCACGACCTGTTAAGGTTTAGCATTATGGTATATGCCGCTTCGTAAGCATCAGAAATGTCCGTCATAAAATCGGGATTGAGTGGATTGCAACGGTGGCTCTTACGTGGGTCGTCAAAATTTATCACGTAAAATTTCGGCTGTACCTTGTACTTATCCCTGTGCTTCAGCAAATGATTATAGGCGATAGTCGAAAGGTCGTCAAACTTGAAATCGTAGATGTACATACTAAAACCTTTTTCTATTTGCTGCTTGATGTAGTTGTTTACGATTGCATAAGATTTACCGGAACCCGGAGTACCCAACACGATTGATGCCCTGAATGGATTTACAATGTTTATCCATCCATTGTTCCATTTGCCTTTATAGTAAAATTTGGTGGGCAGGCGTTGAAAGCCTGTGATAGAGATTTGAAAAACAGTAGAGAGGGAAGTGAATTGGGAGAGCTGTTTTTCAATTTTCTATATCAAAAAGTAGTCATAAGCTCTTTTACAGCGAAGGAATTGGAAAAGGAAGTAAATGTGCTTTGGCTACAAAAAGTAATGACATAAAAAAAGCAGGATCGTTAAATCCTGCTTAAACTTTACTATTGATTAGTATAGTTTATATAGCTAAATCTTCTTGCTTCATTTCAATAAATGCGGCTTCCATTCCTGCAAATTTTGGCGATACCAAATCCATATCCTTACTGATTTTCTGGCTTGTGATTTTAGCATAAATCTGTGTAGTGGAAATATTTTTATGTCCCATCATTTTGCTTAAACTTTCAAGCGGTACACCCTCGGTCAAAAACATTGTTCCGAAAGTATGCCTTGCCGTGTGGAAAGTTACTTTTTGCTCCGTAATAATTTCCGCTGTTTCAATCAGTTTAGTAATGTGGTTATTGCAGGTTACATTGGTAGGAACGGGAAAGATAAATTCATTACGTGTAGTGCCAATATACTTTTCTATGATACGTTTAGGGATTTCCATTAACCGAACATTGGAAGCAATATCTGATTTCTTTCTTCTGCTGATAATCCATTGATGACCGTCAAAGAAAGACTGAATATTATTCCTTGTCAATTTTTTAATATCCGCATAAGCAAGTCCGGTAAAACAACTAAAAATGAAAATATCCTTTACAAGCTCATATCTTTTGTGCGGTGGTTTGCACATCATCAGTTTTTCTACATCTTCTTTTAGTATGTAACCTCTGTCGGTTTCTTCCATACTGATTTCGTAATCCTCAAACGGATTATCACGTATCAAGCCTTTTTTGATAGCCAACTCTACCAAGCTCAAAACAGGCATTGTATAAATCCAAACGGTATTGTGAGCACATTGTATATCGTACCGGAGGTAAAAATCAAACTCACGGATAAAATCGGTAGTCAATTCCCGAAAAGCCATATCATCACGATGATAGCGTTCTTTTATAAACGCGGTAAGATGATTGTAAACTGTAATATACTTGTTGTAGGTGCTTTGTGAACGTTCCTCTTTCCCTACCAATTTTTTAAATTCTTCGTTTTGGTCATTGAAAACTTTAAGTATTGCATCGTCCATCACACCTACACCCAAAAATGACAGCTTTACTTTTTGGGCTGTTGCAAAACCCTCGTGTTTCAGTATATCTTCATAAATATTGTCGATACGCCCACGTATATTGTCCAATTTTTGGTTAATGCTCAAAGCTTTGGCACTTTTACCCTGAACTCTTCCGTGTTTTAAATCCCAATTATTAGGATTGATTTCTAACTTTGTTCCCAAAGTTTTAGCTATTCCATCAATAGTAATACGTGCCATAATGGGGGCATTACCGTTCTTTTTCAGTTCGTTCTTTTTCAGATAGAAAAGCAGTTTGAACGTCGATTTTTTTGTATGCTCCATAACTCAAATGTTTAAAGTTTAAAATTAAATTACATTGAGTTACAAGGGAATATAAAAAAAGGTGCAAAAGACTGAAATATAACCTATTAAGTTATTTTGTTACCTATGTTAATCGGTAACGATTTAGTAACCTAACCTTGTCATTTCACGCCTAAAACGTATCAGACACCGAGTCCCAAACTAAGACTACTGTTTTATAAAGCACTGTATAGCAACGGTTTTAACCGTTTTGCTTATCTTTGCTTTTTATTAATCTTTTTTTACCAAAATATTAATCTTTTTAAAACATCAGATCATGGCAAATAGCAAATCCAAAAAAGGCAAATCCGACGAAACTAAGTCAGCGGATCAGAAAATTTCGAAATCCAATATTTTAGGGACAAGATGGGTGTTACTTCACGGGCAGTAACTGGAGCAATCCGTGCGACTAAATCCAATGACTGAAAAGTCGTTGCGAAGTATTTAAAAGACCAACTCGGAAAGTAAACCAGACTTTTTGTTAATTAAGCCATCTTCCTTATTTTTTGAGGAAGACTGATAATATATGCATATATTTTACTTTTAATATCTTTGTTTATGGCACTAGACAAATATCGAGAAAAAAGATCAGCAGAAGAAGCTCCTGAACCTTTCGGTGGTAAATCATCAGAAAAGGAGTTGCGCTTTGTGATTCATAAGCATGATTCTTCACATTTACATTATAACTTCCGCCTTGAAATGGATGGTGCTATAAAAAGCCGGGCCGAAAGGTACTTCCATGGACTCAATAGTTAAAAGACTAACGATGATGGTGTAAGATACTTTATATGACAAATCTAGGTTGTATCGAAATGGATCTTCGGAACAGTATGTTCAAGAAACCAAAACATCCTACATTTTGTATAATAGGCAATTGATAGATTTTCGAAATAATATTTTCAAAACGAATTGAGCAACATGCTCCAATAGCAACAAATAATTTTAGCGCATTTTACTAATGGATTTTACTGTAGAAATTAAGGATATGGTCGCGATGGTTGTCTCAATATTATGTGGAGGGGCAATCGGTTTTGAGCGTGAATATAAAAATAAGTCTGCTGGTTTTCGTACAATAATTTTAATTTCACTCGGGTCGACCATTTTTACGATAGTCTCTCAACATGGTGCACAGACAGACGACCGAATTTCAGCAAATATCATAACAGGAATTGGTTTTATTGGCGCGGGTGTTATTTTTAAAGATAAAATTTCAGTACATGGTTTGACAACTGCGGCCGTAATCTGGACTTCGGCGGCAATTGGAATGACAGCGGGGATAGGTTATTATGCCTTAGCACTTTGTCTGACACTTATTACACTTGGAGTTTTGTTAATGGTTACGAGGGTAGAGCGAATAATTGCACAATTACAAAAAGAGCAGTTCTTGAGCGTAACTTTTCGTGAACCCAACTTCCATCAGATTGAAAATCTCGAAAGTGTTTTACAGACAAAGGGGCTTATTTTAGAACGTATGGAAATTGCTAAAGACGACGATCATTTGATAGTAGTATTTAAAGTATCTGGTAAAAAAGAACTTCTGGTAGAGATGAGCGAAACACTTGCCACGCGACCAGAAATCATCAGTTTTTCCTAAATTCTTTCAATCTGGATATATTGGGGCATACTGACCCTTCAAAATTGAATTAGTTTTAGGGAGGTCAAGTGCATTTAAAGCTTATATTCGACCGCCATACTGGCTCATGTTGACCCCCTAAATTCATTTTTCAGTTCATTACGCTGGAGTATGCTGCCCCTTTTGCAAGTAGTTTCTGTGACATAGTGATCAAACAATTCGAATCATTGATGACTGGAAAACCAAAATGAATGAGTCAGATAGAACTGAGTTTCTGTTTTCATATATGAATGTCGTACTATATTATACCGAATTTGTTTTGGAGCTACAATCGTTATTTTATGGCTCAACTGTGTATTCCCAATAATGTTCTATCTTGTCATTACACAGCAAACTCTCAAACAAGTTGCCAGCGATAAGCTAATCCATGTTTTTACGATCTGTTGCAATGAGAAAGAAGAAACTGTCCCACTCAATGGTAAGCAATATTTCCTTGTCAATGGTTTAACACTATAGAAAATCAAGATATTTTTGATATTTCATTTTAAAATCACTGGAAGTTTTGATACTAGCAAGCTTCAATAAGACTGAAAATATCACTTTTGTAAAAGCCACACCTATGAAGCATTTAGGGTTCAGACAGCTCTGGTTACAAAGGACTATCCACGGTAGCAAGATTGGATAGTAAAGCTTCAACAGCCTTTGTTCACAGATAACTGAAAAATGATAGCGGATAATAAATACCGATAAACGAATTATAAAACAGTCTTTCATACCAAAAAGACCGGCCGTATATTTACATAAATAGGATGAGTCAAGAACTCGGCAGTACAAGAACTGAGCAGTGCTATTTTAAAAATGGTTAATTGAACGCTGGTGTAGCTTCAGTGAGTATACATATTGGCCGACGTCATAAAAAATACTATATGAGAAAAAAAATAACGGTCTTTACATCAATGTTTTTACTGTGCACTTTTGCTTTTGGACAAAACACACCGAAAACTAAACGCCAGATAAAAACAGAAGAAATAACCTACCATGGAATAGATGGACGACCTATTAACAGAGTAGACAAGCAAGGTCTGGATCAATATAAAGAATATAATGTAGATGGTAGCATTTCGAAAATATATATTCAAGAATTTGATAAAACTAAGGGTAAAACTAGCCGCAATTTAAATGAAACATATTTCTATGAAAAAGGAAAACTCTACAAAATAGAACGAATTGGTTCCATTACAGGTGATAAATATGAGGAGATTTTGTTCTCTTATAATGAGCAAATGCAATTGACCAAGAAAATTGAAAACCAGTATAAGGACAATCAGTTAGATCTGAACCAACTGAGTGCGTATACGGATTATTTTTATAATGGAAATAGTGAAACACAAAAACGCTACGAATATGACGAGACAAAAAAGGAGTTTTTGTTAGCTTCTATTCTTACTAAAATATTTGATCCAGATAAAAATTTGATTCAAGAAAAGACTGAAAATTTTGATGGCAATATTTCAGGGATAGTTAATATAAAGTATGATAATTTAAACAAGCCCATAGCGTTGGAATCTTCTTATTTTAAAGAAGCAGTAAGTTATAAATACAATTCACACGGTGATTTAGAAGAAGAAAAAAACAAATCCGAAAAAAGGACAACAATTGAAATATCCTACTATTCATATGTATACGATAATTACGGAAATTGGATTGAACAAAAACAAATGATTAAAAGAAAACCTAAGGACGAATTTGAAGGTGGACTTTTAATAAAAAGAAAAATCGAATATTATGAATAATCTTTCTAGTTATTTGTTGCACACATGAAACCCAATTATTGATTTCCCCCAATTTTTATTTTACTAATTATTTTAGCTTTTCTATTTATAGTAATATATTTGACTGATAACCAATTGACAAAAATTCTGGCTAGATCAAAAAAACACCTTGGTAAGTACGTAGATCCGCGTACCGATTTCGGTTGGAAATTTTACTTCGGTAGAGAAGACAACAAAGTCTTACTAATTGAATTTCTCAATAGTCTTTTTCAGGGAGAGAAGATAATTTCCGATCTGAGATACAAGCCTGTAGAGCACGATGGCGATTATGAAGAAATGCGTCGTGTCGTATTTGATTTGCATTGTATAGGTCGCGATGGCGAGGTTTTCATCATCGAGATGCAGCAGCTTTTCCAAGAGTTTTTTAAAGACCGGGCGGTGTATTATACCTCGCGTCTGATCAATAAGCAATTAACGCGAGGTAAGAAAGGGAATGATTATTACCTACCAGAGGTTTACTTTATTGGTATTCTGGAGTTTAACATGGATGGAAATGGAAGTTCTAATATATCCCTTATGACAGAGCGTCCTTATTTTTATGATGTCGCGCTCTGTGACAAATTGACCAAAGAAATATTCTATGATAAATTGGGATATAAGATGATTTCGCTTCCCTAGTTTAATAAACAGCCAGAAGAACTAAAGACAGTTATGGATCAGTGGTTGTACTTACTTAAACACTTGAGTACCATGGATAGATTGCCATCATTTTTGGATAAAAGAATATTTGGTCTTATCTTTGAGATAGGAGAGATAGGTAAATTAACAGAGGAGGAACTAATGTCATACGAAGCAAGTTTAAAACATAAGCGCGATGCTGAGAGCGTTTTTAATTCGGCCAAGAAATCCGGAGAAGCTTTAGGTCATGCCAAAGGTCTAGCGGAAGGTAAAGCGGAAGGTAAAGCAGAAGGTTTGGCAGAGGGTTTAGCAGAAGGGGAGCGCAAAAAAGCTATTGAGACTGCTAAAGCATTTAAGGAAATGGGACTACCTATAGCTGATATTGCGAAAGGCACAGGACTTTCTGTCGAAGAGGTCGAAAAGCTCTAGCACCGTCTAGTGAAGGTAGGGGAGTGTAACTCAAACTGTGTCATAGGATTAAACCTTAAAAAGCTCTTTCCAGTTTGAGCCTATCCCCAAATCTAATATAAAGTTGGGATATGGTCAAGCCCCAGTTATGCATTGGCATCGTCCATTTTCTGTTCTGAGCTGAAAGCTCCCTTGGACTATTCATTAGAGTTTATTCTTAAGGCATTCATGAGCTCGCTTCGCTCGGTTTAATGATTTTTCGTATCTGACGGTGCATTCCTTCGATTTGTGGTGTATACAATCTTGCGAACCCGATCCTCCATTACTACCTTCTTATCTTTTTCGGTTACATAACGCATACTTGTTCTGATCTGCTGAACAATACACAGTTGGATCTTTGTCTTTGGAAAAAATAATTTCTATGGCCCCTGAAAACCCTTTTAGTCCATCTATACAAGCAATAATAATGTCTTCGATACCACGCTGTTTAAGGTCGGTAAGCACCGAAAGCCAGAACTTGGCCCCCTCATTTTCTGAACTATAAAGGCCGATCAGATCTTTTCTACCGTCCATACCGACTCCCAGTATGTTATAGATAAACCGCTGATTCAACAGTTCCATTCTGACGAACTTTAAATATGCATGGAGTCCAGAATTATAATCGGGTGTGTATAATTTGAAAAACTAATGTAAAAATAGATAACGGAATGCGATAAAACTACAGGTTCGACATGAATTGGCCTTATGGCGAAAAGCGAGGCTATTAATATTGGTGAAATTTTAAGTGTATCAACACACTCCCCATATGGAATATGATTTTAGTATAACCAAATACTCTGTTATAAAACTACATTATTAATCGTAGCTATTTTTAGGGGAGATTACACCGCACGTTGCTTGAAAACCCCAATTCAGCTATATCGACGGATTCTTTAGCTGGAAAAAATACTTGTTAATTTTTCGGTTGTAGATGGATTTTAACACTGGTAAATTTGTTCCATAATCATAGGTAATTGTATTATGGAATTAAGTTTTGAGCAAATGTATCAGGCAATACTAGATAGAGATATCAAGTACGAAGGTGTATTTTTTACTGCCGTGAGGACAACGGGTATTTTTTGTCGGCCATCTTGTACGGCAAGAAAACCGAAACCTGACAATATCGAATTCTTTAAGTCGACTAAGGAATGTATCCTTCGCGGCTACCGGGCATGTAAGGTATGTCATCCACTTGAAATGTTGAGCGAGACGCCTTCCTATATCAAAAAGATTATCTCCGAATTATCCGCAGATCCAAGCTTAAAATTTAAAGACTACGATTTGCGACAGCGTGGTGTCGAGCCCCATCAGTTGAGACGATGGTTTTTAAAAAATCACGGTATGACATTTCATGCCTATCAGCGAATGTATCGGATAAATTCAGCGTTTAAAAAGATCCAAAACGGTGAATCTGTAACAGACGTCGCTTTTAACTCAGGATACGAATCACTTAGTGGTTTTGGGGATTCTTTTAAGCATATTTTTGGAGTTTCTCCTAAAAATAGCAAGCAACAAAATATAATTGATCTAAAAAGGATAGAAACTCCCCTAGGTACAATGTATGCCTGTGCTGTAACTCAAGGGATATGTCTACTCGAGTTTACAGATCGGAAAATGTTGGAAACAGAGTTTAAAAATTTAGCAAAAACATTGAACGCAACGATTGTGCAAGGGGGCAATCCCCATTTTAATTTATTGGAAAAGGAACTTAAAGAATACTTTGAAGGAAATCGTCAAGAATTTACAGTACCTCTATATAGCCCTGGAACGGACTTCCAAAATAGGGTATGGGAAGCGCTTAAAGATATTCCCTATGGCGAAACTAGAACCTACAAGCAACAGGCAATTGCTATAGGCAGCACAGATGCTGTCCGGGCAGTGGCAAACGCTAACGGATTGAATAAAATTTCGATCATAATACCCTGTCATCGTGTCGTTGGAACAGATGGAAGTCTGACAGGATATGGAGGTGGTGTTTGGCGTAAAAAATGGCTTTTGGAATTGGAAAGCAGAAAATCCTAGACACTCTCCATCAATTTACAATCCTAATCTT
Source organism: Sphingobacterium sp. (assembly GCA_029239355.1). Lineage (GTDB taxonomy): Bacteria > Bacteroidota > Bacteroidia > Sphingobacteriales > Sphingobacteriaceae > Sphingobacterium. The sequence continues at coordinate 3,791 of JAQZAZ010000028.1, read as the reverse complement.
TTATTCTTATGAAAACTGTTAACAAGTGGTTTGCACTGTTTGTAGTGCTTACTGCACCTTTACTATACGTAATTGATATCTTTATTATCAATATCGCAATTCCGACCATCAAGACAAATCTACACGCTTCTGATGGTGAAATACAATTAGTTATAGCCTCATATTTGTTGGGAAGTGCCTGTTTTTTAATAACAGGCGGACGAGCTGGCGACTTCCTAGGTAAAAAGAGAGTTTTCTTTTGGGGAATGCTGGCATTTACGATCACATCTTGCATTTGCGGATTATGCCAAAATGCGACACAATTAAATATTGCACGTTTTTTTCAAGGAGTTAGTTCCGCATTTATGGTAACTCAGTCTATTTCAATAATTCAAGTTTTGTTCACAGATAGTAAGGAAAGGGCTGTTGCAATTGGGTGGTATGGTATTACATTAAGCATAGCTGCCATTATTGGACAAGTTTTAGGAGGATATTTAGCAGAGACATATTTCGTAATCGAAGGGTGGCGATTAATATTTTTCATTAATTTTCCTATTGGCATATTTTCTTTATTAGCAATACATTTTTATCTGACCGAGACACCAATATTGAAAAAAGTGAGGTTTGATTACACAGGAGCTTTGTATTTAACAATCGGATTGGCTTGTATTATCTATGCTTTGACTGAAGGCAGAGAGAATGGGTTTCCTTGGTGGTTCTATACGTTGACTTTTTTGTCCATCATATTTTTGGCTAGCTTTATAATTATTCAACAGAGAAAACTGGCACGCAAACAAGACCCTTTAATTGATATTTCTTTATTCAAATTAAAAGATTTTAAAGTAGGCTTGTATGCTGTACTATTTCATTTTATGCTTCACACTGCTTATTTATTGATTGTTGCTGTTTATTTACAAAATGGATTGGGCGTATCAGCTTTAGCCTGCGGTATGTATTTTATTCCCCATGCTATTTTATTTATGATTTCATCTGTCTTTGCGGGTAAACTCCTCCCTCGATATGGTAAATGTGTTCTGCAATTGGGTCTGTCTATCATTTTAATATCCTTTATTTTACAAATGATATTTTTTTCGCACAAAGACCATCCATTCATTTCTATGCTCTTGATAGGAGTTTATGGCTTAGGCAACGGCTTAGTTCTTCCATTTCTATTAAATGTTGTTTTAGATAATATTGAAGAAAAAGATGCAGGTGCTGTTTCAGGAATATTTTCTACATTTCAACAGACTGCTTCTGCATTAGGAATAAGTATCATAGGTGGAATTTTTTTTTCAATTTTAGAGCACGATTACTTCAAAAACAATTATCTTTTTGCCCTACAAGTAGGGTTGTTGGTGGGTATTTTTTTTCTGGTCATCGTGTGGTGCATGTTATCAAAACTGCCTCATTCTTATAAATCTAAAAATGCATCCTTACATAAATTAGAATAAAACCATCGGATCTAAGTGGTTTAAAGCACATTTACATTTTACCGGAATGCAAATTGGTAAGCGGTATCCGATAAAGAAAATACGGCTGAAAGAATCATATAAATGCATTTCATAAAATTTGTAAAGTGTTAACTCGAAAATAAGCTGTTGTTAAGCATATATTGTTAATACTACCTTTATCTTTAGCTAATATTAGCTTCTTTATTTTGGCGCAAATTCAAGATAATGATATCTATTAAGCTACCTCAATTTAAGAAAACAGGGATTCAAGTATTTTTGAATGATATTTTTGGTCTATTATTATTCAGTCTTCTTTAGTTAGATGCAATTTAAGAAAACCGTTTTTAAGCTTCTGACCTTTGTACTTGAACTTTGAACTTAACTCCTCATTGTTTGCTAAAATTGCTCCAGCTCCAGTGATTATAGGGCTGACGTTAAAATAAATATCTGTAACCAAATCGTTGTCAAAAAAAGCGTTGAAAGTACCTGCTCCACCTCCGACGGCTATTTCACGCTCCCCTTTTGCAGACATATATTCAATTGCCTCTTCAGGACTTATTACAGTCTTGTAGCCATCAGCCGTATAAGACTTATCGGCCAATATGATGATTTCTATTCCATTAAAATGTTCTTTTACTTGATCTGGAAAATTTAGAAAATCTTCAAATGTTTTCAATCCTATCACTACATTTCCAACCTGTCTTACAGATTCTATATAAAATTCCATTGCTTCGGGTGGCAGTTTATGATGCGGGTTATCGGATATCAAAATTCTTCCATTAGCCGAAATATTTGCGATTACTGTTACTTTCATAATGATTTTTTAAAATTTCTGTTCAACAAAACTATCGGATATTCAATATATATTTACTATTCATTACCTTTAGGAAAGCAACTATCTTATGGGCAATAAAAAACGTGATATTGATAAAGAAACTATATTGGCATTAAAAGATGGTATTGAATTGCTCACTGGTAAATGGAAATTTTGTATCCTACACAATTTGCAGAAACACGGCACAATGCGGTTTAAAGATCTGCAAGAAATGGCTCAGGGAATATCTCCAAAAGTTCTATCCAACGAACTTCACGAATTAGAAGATAATTTACTGATTAGCAGAACGGTTAATGACACCAAACCTGTGACCGTTTCTTATGCGATTACCGCATATGCTAAAGAAACGGAGGAAGTTGTCGATGCTTTAATTAAATTTGGTCTAAAACATAGAGGTAAAATTAAAGCAAAGTGAGGTTTCTTAGATTTGTAGGTTGTACTGCCTAAAAGTAGCTAAGTTCTCCAACTTTCCGACTAACTTTTCAGGCTCACTACTACCTGAAATCGAAAAAGTATACTGACACAAACTTATTTTTCATTTCTTCTTGGAAGCCATCGCGGTTGGGTTATAATCAAGGTAGATTTTTATCCAATATTCAAAATCATTCGGTTGTTGAAAACCAGTGGGCTCTACATAACAATAGCCTTTTTTCCGAGGGCTCATCTTCCAGTTCCGCGCTATAGCGGCACATTAGATTGTCATGACTGATATTCAGGCAATTCGTCTTTTTCTACCGAATACTCTATTTGACCATTGGATAATTTCAATAAGATGTTATGTTTAAGATCTGAAGTGTCGACAATCGTTAAGTCATCGATGAAGTGAAAGTGATCGTTTAACTTCTCAAGATTTCCAAAAAAGTTATTTTTCAATGTTTGAGGATCTACGTAATGTCCACCTTCAGTAACTCTATCCGTTACACGGAATTGAGAAAGTTCGGTATTTTCTAAACCAAAAAATAATAAATTTATTCTATAACCCGACTCCTTGAATAGCTTGGGTGTTTCCCAAGTTTCATCATTTGTAAAATGTCCTTCATAGATGTAGTCTAAACGATTTTCTAATGCATGTTTTGTCTGTTTTTCAAATTGCTGTACTACATAATCCAAAGCCTCTTTTCGAGCGTATTTTGCTGAAGGAACAATTTTGGGGATATCCGAGATAGTTCTTTCGTATAGAGTAAATCACCATCAAAAATAATATTATTACTCTTTATATGCTCTGGAAGATACTGCACCTAATGTAGATTTCCCAGCACCGTTAGAACCCGTTATAATGTAAAGATCAGGCATTAGTAAATATTGAGTTCTCTCAAGATGTCTTTTGATTGGCGAATATCAAATTCCTGTACTACATCAAAAGATCGTTTATCAGAAGAAACAATCACAATTTTAACTAAATGATTTGGGTATTCGATGTAGCTTTGATTTTTGGGTAATTTGCTAGATCTTATTAAAAATGGCTGCCCTTTATCAAGCTTTTGTCTGCGCAACTTGAGAACAATGCTGTTGCTAACTTCTTTTAA
>JAQZAZ010000181.1 GCA_029239355.1 Sphingobacterium sp. | reverse complement strand
TGTGTGGATGATGCGTCAGGCTGGACGCTTTATGAAAGAATACTGGGATATCAAAAACAAGTATTCTTTTCTCGAAATGTGCAAAACACCAGAGATTGCGGCAGATGTAACGATGTTGCCCGTGGATTTGCTTGGAATCGATGCAGCGATCTTGTTTTCAGATATTTTGGTTACAGCTGAAGCAATGGGTGGAGATTTGTCATTTGAACAAGGAGTAGGCCCTCGTTTTTCTAATCCAGTTCGTTCTGTCAAGGAGGCAGAAGCATTATCAAATGACTGTTTGGATAAACTGCAATATGTAGCTGATGCCATAAAAGTAATTCAGCAACGCCTTGATAATCGTATTCCATTGATCGGTTTTGCGGGAGCGCCTTTTACCATTTTAAGCTATTTGGTCGAAGGCGGTTCGTCAAAAGATTTCAAGTTGACGAAGTTGATGTTAAACAATCAACCTGAATTAGCACATACGATCCTTCAAAAGATTGCTGATGTCACTGTAGCCTATCTTAACATGCAGATCGAGGCAGGTGTAAATGCAATCCAATTATTTGATAGCTGGGCATTGGCTTTATCCTGGAATGATTATCGTGATTTTTCACATTATTACAACAAACAGATTATCTCCAAGTTGAACCGCAAGGATATTCCGGTAATCTCTTTCTGTAAGGGATCATCTGTCTTTGCTCCGATGATGGTAGAGGCACAACCAGATGTGGTTTCTATCGATTGGAATGCGGACCTCAAAAATATAAAGCAGTCTTTGCCTCAAGGGACAGCGGTTCAAGGAAATTTAGATCCTTTTGTCTTATATGCTGAAAAGCCTGTGATCAAAAAGAAAATTATCGAACTATTCGAGCGTATGCGCGGAGAGAACGGTTTTATATTCAATTTGGGACATGGTATTATGCCTGATATTCCTTTTGATAATGTAAAATATGCGATCGAGGTGGTGAAAGATTTTCGCTATTAAATTTTCAAGTACGATTATCCAAAGAAAAGATTTTAGCGATACATCCGAATAAAAACAAATGAAGACTTGCTGTAACTGGCAGGTCTTTTTTTATGTGGATGATGATCTGCTGTGAACAGCTAAAATTTAGTTGATTTACCTCCATGAAGTATTTGAACCCAGCCAGCTTTTACTGAATATAATAAATAAGCTGAAATAAAAGGCTCAAACAACCTTCCGTCTTTTGTATATGCCATGTAAGATTTACTTAATTGACGTATGGCCTTATTGATTGACCTTAACTTTTCTTACTTTTGTACCTATGGTCTATTTATATGCAAAAGCAGTTCATATTATCTTTGTGGTTTGTTGGATGGCCGGGTTATTCTATATCGTTCGCTTATTCATTTACCATACCGAAGCTAAGTCCAAATCTGTAGAGGAGTATGGGGTATTGCATAAACAGTTCATTCTAATGGAGAGTAAATTGTGGTGGATTATCACGACACCAGCGATGTATCTCACAATTCTAGCGGCCCTTGTCATGCTGTATATCAATCCGGGATTGTTGACCATGGGGTGGATGCATGTTAAGCTTACCTTTGTATTGGGACTGATTCTTTATCATTTTGCCTGCCAACGGATTATGTTTCAGTTAAAAGGAGAAACATCTGCATGGTCGTCGACCAAATTACGCCTTTGGAATGAGCTTGCGACCGTTTTATTATTTGCAATCGTATTTACCGTCGTATTAAAGTCTGCTCTTAATTGGATATTCGGTGTGCTGGGACTTTTAATATTGTCTATTTCCCTTATGATGGCGGTAAAACTCTACAAAAAGTTCAGAAATAAAAATAATTCGAATAAAACGTTAAATTCTTAATTTTCTTAATCCTTTTCGCTTAGCGCTAGTCGAACGATTATAACTAGAAAAGGTATATGTATAAGAGACTTTTGACTGTGATTATGTTGCTTGCTATCGCAACTGGAGGATTCGCGCAACGTTATAGACCTTATGGCGGAACATTAACTATTTATTCGACCGATGTTCCTTTCTTCCTATATATTAATAATGTTTTGTACAATCATAGGGCGTCTACTGATATTCGCGTGCCGAATTTGAAAAACCCGCGGTATAATCTCCGTATCGTATTTGCAAATAGACAGCGGAGTACTTTAAACGGGAGTGCTGTACAACTTGCGAACCGAAACGGTCAGTATATGAATGTTGTGTTTTCCGTGAGCAGCCGTGGAGGAAATAGGGGGATTGTATTGGAATCGATGAATCCGGTAGGACGATATAATGATAATTATCGCAACGATGATGATTATGATAATTATAATGAGGATAGCTATTTAAATCAGAACCAACAGCAAGAAAAGGACTATGAAGAATATGAAGATGGCAGGATCGATCATCAGCAAAATGAGGATGACCCGATTGAGAATAATGATTACCTGAATAAAAATGATGCGAACCAATTGAATGATCTGCTCAATCAGAAGAATAATGATCAGGACCGATTGCAGCTAGCTGCTCAGGAACTGAAAAATAGGCGGTTACGCAGCTCTGAAATCGTAGACCTTATGGAGCTATTTATAAGAGACGATAATAAATTGGCTTTTGCTAAATATGCATATCCAAGTTGTGTGGATAAAGAGAATTATGATAGAGTGGGCGATGCATTGTCTTTTAGCTCAACTCGTGAAAAATTGACAGCGTTCATTAAAACCCAACAATAGGATCTTGTTGGGATCAAATTCATATTCTTACCCCTTCCATTGCCTATGGAAGGGGTAAGAATATGAATTATGTGCATGAACAAAGGGGCTATTTGTGTCAGATTTCCATCCAATAGGTGATGTATGACACAAATAGCCCCTTTCAGTAAAAGGATAACCTAAGCTATATCGTATTTATTCAGCAAAACAGATGTATTTCAGTTCCATGTATTCGTCGAGTCCATGTTTCGATCCCTCACGACCAACACCGGATTGCTTTACTCCGCCAAATGGAGCAGCAGCATTCGATATTAATCCGGTATTGACGCCCACCATACCTGCCTCAAGTTGTTCCGCTACACGTAAGCAACGATTGATGTTGGTACTATAGAAATAGGAAGCAAGGCCAAACTCAGTTTGATTGGCCATGGTGATACCATCTTCCTCTGTTTTGAAACTGAATAATGCACAGACTGGACCGAAAGTTTCTTCATGAAATATCAGAGCCTCTTTAAGGATATTGGTCAGTACAGTTGGCTGGAAGAATAGGTCTTTGATCACAGTCCCCCCTGTTGCCAATTCTGCTCCATGCTTTAAAGCATCTTGGACATGATGCTTTACCTTTTCTAAACCCTTGGCATTGATCAATGGCCCTACTTGAACGCCCTTATCTAAGCCATTACCTACCTTTAGTTGACGTACAGCCTGGACAAGTTTAGTAGCAAATTCATCGTATACCTCTTCCTGTACTAAAAAGCGGTTAATAGAGACGCAGGTTTGTCCCGAGTTTCTGAATTTACCGGCAATAGCACCTTGTACTGCAGCATCAATATCGGCATCGTTAAAAACAAGAAAAGGTGCATTTCCCCCAAGTTCCATGGAGATTTTCTTAATGTTTGAGGCTGATTGTTCGATCAATGTCTTGCCAACCTCGGTAGACCCCGTAAAAGAAAGTTTTCGGACCAGATCGTTTGTGGCGAGTTCCTTTCCTATACCGGCACTGTCCTTTCCGGTAATGACGTTAAAAACGCCTTTTGGCAGTCCGGCTTCCTCCGCTAGTTTGACTAAGGCTATCGCGGATAAAGGTGTTTGGGAAGCGGGTTTGAGCACGACTGTACAGCCAGCGACCAATGCGGGAGCGACTTTTCGGGTAATCATGGCCAAAGGGAAATTCCAGGGGGTAATTGCTGCAACGACACCGACTCCTTGTCGGATTGTCATCATTCTTGTTCCTTTTTTCTGAACAGGAATCGTTTCTCCATACGCTCTCTTGCCTTCTTCAGCGAACCATTCGACAAATGAATTGCCATAGTCTACTTCCACCTTTGATTCACTAAGGGGTTTTCCGCTTTCAAGTGTCATAATTTCAGCAAGTAAGTCTCTATTTTGTAGAATGCGGTTATACCATTCGCGGACAAGAACACATCGCTCAGCAACTGTTGTGTTTTTCCAGTCTTTCCAAGCTTTGTCAGCGGCCTCTATAGCTTTCGTACAATCTGCAACCTTTAAATCAGGTAAGGCTGCAATTACTTTTGCAGTTGCTGGGTTAACGACATCAAAAGTGTTTTTTGATGTGACGAATTTTCCATTTATATAGGCTTTGTCAATTAAAAGTGGATTTTTCATTGGACTCTTTATTTAATTGTTTTTTGCAAGGCAATGTTATTGCTGCAAGCTGTACTTATTTATTATCGCGGGGTGTATTACCATGGATTGTTTGATGGATCAGCTGCTTTTGTAACAATATCCTTCTACCAATTGTTTGGCATACAAACAAATTTATGGGAAGATTAGCTTACACAAATTTTTTTCGTTGTTGCTCCGTAGGAACAGCGCAATAGGCATTGGCCCCAAACCATTTATAGCGATTTTTTGCAAAATAATCATAACCTGCATCTCGCCATTTTTTCGGCAGTATTTTTAGAAAGTAAACGATTGAATAGGGAAGCCTTAATGTTTTGCAGATATTCAATATGGCATCGCTTTTGATATAGGCACCTGTGGGAGACACATAAACAATAGAATCAATATTTTTTGGAATAGTATGTAAACTATTTTTAGCGAAATCAGACTGTAACGAGCTAAATAAAAACCTGTTATTGATATCTATTTTTAATAGGATTTGAACAAAACGATTACAAACTAAGCAATCACCGTCAAAAAAGATGATATGTTTCCCTTGCGTATCCATTAGTATAAAGCTAGTACTATTTCATCAAAGAACTGCCATGCTAACATCACATCTTTTATAAAAAAAGCGTTGTTTTTTCTAGGGAAAAAACAACGCTTCTGAAATATACTTTTTGGATCTTTATTACAAGTTCTTCATGATGGTATGTCCCATACGATCCCTTTTTGTTTTTAAATATTCTTCGTTGTAGGGGTTAGCTGTTATTTCAATGGGAACATTTTCTACGATTTCCAAACCATAACCGACCAACCCGGCGCGTTTCGTTGGGTTATTGGACATTAGGCGCATTTTTGTTACACCGAGATTTCTCAGGATTTGAGCTCCTACACCGTAATCTCTCAAATCGGCTTTGAACCCAAGCTGCACATTGGCATCAACGGTATCCAATCCATTTTCTTGCAGCTTGTAAGCATGCAATTTATTGATCAGTCCAATACCACGACCTTCTTGATTCATATAGACAATCACCCCTTTTCCTTCATTTTGGATCATTTCCATTGCTTTATGAAGTTGTGGACCACAGTCACAACGGCAAGAACCGAAAATATCGCCGGTCACACAAGAACTATGTACACGGACAAGAATAGGCTCATCCTCGTTCCATTCACCTTTATAAAGGGCGAGATGTTGTTCGCCAGTATCTTTTTGGGTAAAAGCTTTCATTTGGAAATCACCGTATTGAGTAGGCATATTGACCGTCACCTCTTCGTTGATCAATGAATCGTGCTTTAAGCGGTATTCAATAAGGTCTTCAATACTAACGATCTTTAAATCAAATTTTTTGGCTACTTCCATCAATTCTGGTAGTCTTGCCATTTCGCCGTCTTCTTTTAAGATTTCAACCAATACACCTGCTGGTTCGAAACCTGCCAGACGCGCAAGGTCAACAGTTGCTTCGGTATGTCCTGTACGGCGGAGTACTCCCCCATCTTTGGCAATCAATGGAAAGATATGCCCTGGCCGACCTAATTCTTCGTAGTGAATATTGGGATCAATCATCGCCTTGATAGTTTTTGAACGATCAGATGCAGAGATTCCTGTTGTACAGCCGTATCCTTGTAAGTCAATAGAAACCGTGAAATTGGTCTCATAAATAGCTGTATTTTGCCCCACCATAAGGTCGAGATGTAATGCATCAGCTCTTTCCTTGGTAATAGGGGCACATACTAAACCCCTGCCGTGGGTTGCCATAAAGTTGATAATCTCGGGAGTTGCATTGCGGGCAGCGGTGACGAAATCACCTTCGTTTTCACGATCTTCGTCATCTACGACGATAACTACTTTTCCTGCTTGTATATCAGCGATCGCTTCTTCGATCGTGTTTAATTTGAATTCCATTTATTGTTATATTGTATTGATACAAAGTTAGTGTAGAATCTAATTTTATTTATAATAAGGCTGTCACAAATCTAATGTGACTCCTTTAATTTATTCTTTTTACCAAATTTCTCTCTGATCCACTTCCAGGCTGCTTCGGCTTTTAATTTATACTGATCAATATCAAATAACGCTGAATCTGTTGTTGATTTATAGGTTAAAAAAGCGGCGAGGGGCGTCAACACGATAATGGCCATCCACATACCTACTGCCGAAGATATCGCACCGTCTTTGGCTGTTTTTTCGGCGACCGTAGAGATGATATGATAGATTAAGAAGAAAATGATGGCCATAACGACCGGAAGACCGAGCCCCCCCTTTCTAATAATAGCGCCTAAAGGAGCGCCAATAGCAAATAAAAGGAGACAAGACACAGCTAGTGTAAACTTTCTATGCCATTCAATACGATAACGAATATCTTTGGTTTTGTAATCCTTAAATTCGAGTGTACGGCTATTGAGATCCTCTTTTAAATAGTTTAGCTGGCTCAATGCATTCATGGTGATCTGTGTTCGTTGCTCAGGAGGAACAAGATCGGCTATCAGATTTTTATAAGGTTTGATTTTCGCTTCCTTTACTTTGGGTTGCCCAGGTTGATTGGCACTAAAATACTTTGAATAAATATTATAACGCGTATCTAAGGTTCTTGTAATTGCCTTCCCCATACTGTCGATTTTAATATGGTTAGAGTCAATGTACATATCCAGCTGTTTCAGATTGAGCATCGCGTGGTGGCTCTTAAAAAGACTTTGATCGGTTTTGCCTTGTTGAAAGCTTCCCATGTCAAACTTCTGTTCCGTTTCCTTAAACTTAAAGCGTGTAAATTGCTGGCGCGGGTCGTAAGTTTTCGAGTTCTTTGTTCGTGACTCTTCATAACGTATTCCGTCCTTCAATTTGAGGATCATATAGCTATTATCTGGCGAATTATAAATGTATCCTTCTTTCGCCATCAAAACATTGTTGGCTGTATTGCCGCCACGGTGATCATAGATCATCAAGTCATAAAGAATTGTTCCTTCCTTATTTTTTCCTCTTGCGCGAATGGAATATCCTGGAATTGTATTGTTGAAAATACCTGGTTTGATTAAAAAATCAGCCTTTTTATTACGTACATCGGTTAATAAAGTTCCCATTTTCAGATTGACGACAGGTAGGATATAATCTGAGAACAGGAATGAGCTCGAAGCAAAAATTGCAACAAGTATGAATAACGGGGTCATGGCCTTACGTAAAGATACGCCAGCGGCCTTGATTGCCACAAGCTCATAGCTTTCTCCCAAATTCCCAAACGTCATAATGGAAGATAATAGCATGGATAACGGCATCGCCATTTGAATTTGAACAACACATTGATATCCAATGAGCTCCATGATGGTGTACCATTCAAACCCTTTTCCGATCAAATCATCAATGTATTTGAATAGGAAAAGCATCAATAACACAAACATCACAATAAAAAATGTGACAATGAATGGTTTAATGAAAGCTTGAAGAATAAGTAAATGAACCTTTTTCATCCGCGACGCTAAGCAAATTGATGCCTTTACATTAAAGCATCTTCCAGCCAAGGAGCTCATTGAGAGCCCTTGGTGAAAATATATTGCAAAGATAGGTTTTTTTATGCACCTATAACACTCTGAAGATAGACGATTGAATTTTTCCAGATTAATTTTCTATTTTCCAAGTCCTCTTCTTTAGCAAAATCTGTTATTTTAAGTGCAACATCATTTGTTAGCTCATCTTGATCGATTTCTAGATCGAAATAATAGGGGTCATCATCGAGCCACTTAAAACGCACTGATTTATTTTCTTTCGAAGCTACGATTTTTGCACGATGCGGTTCATCGTCCCAAATAAAGGTATAAACAGTGTCTTTGTAGTTTACATCGTCTGCAAACCATTGTGCCAGTTCGTTTGGTTCTTGCAAATACGGAAATAAAATTCTAGGTGAAGAGTTGATGATATATTCTAGTTGGAATTTTATTTTATCTGCCATATAAATGTTTTTTTAAATTTTAATTTGTTTAAATCAAAAATAAGCTATATTTGCGTTCCCAAAATGGCGGGGTAGCTCAGATGGTTAGAGCGTTGGATTCATAACCCAAAGGTCGGCAGTTCGATTCTGCTCCCCGCTACAAAATCTCTTTCCATTTTGCTTTTTATTGCATAAACTTATTATTTGTAATAATACATATTTATTTTGTTATTGCAAGTTTTTTTGTGAAAAGTTGAAGGCTTTTTCTTAATTATTTGAATTTAAATTCTCTTAAATCTTATCCCGACTTTTTTTATGAATGCTACAATATTTTACTTCGTTAAGAATGAGTTTGTTGTACTATATAAAGCTTTTTGGACAAGATAAATCGTTAAAAAAAATAAAAAAATCTTTTGAATTGACAGGTGAAGTGGTATATTTGCATACCGAAACGGCGGGGTAGCTCAGATGGTTAGAGCGCAGGATTCATA
>JAQZAZ010000180.1 GCA_029239355.1 Sphingobacterium sp. | reverse complement strand
CGAATTGTATTTCCACGATTTGAATTTAATGGAAATGATAGAAACGTACGGTACGCCGTTACGTTTTACCTATTTGCCTATCGTCAGCAAAAAAATTCAACAAGCGAAAATCCTTTTTCAGACCGCTATTCTGAAACACAACTATCGCGGATCTTACAAATACTGTTATTGTACCAAATCTTCCCATTTCAAGCATATCGTAGAAGAAGCCTTGAAAAATGATATCCATCTTGAAACTTCATCTGCCTTTGACATGCCGATGATCGATTCACTGGAAAGACAAGGCACCGTAACAAAAGACATTACAGTCATCTGTAATGGATTCAAAACCTATCAGTATAAGCAGTATATTGTTGATATGATCCACGATGGTTATACAAACATTATTCCTGTCTTAGATAATAAGGAGGAATTCAATCTCTATGATGATGAGATTGAATTAGATGAACCATGTGCCTTGGGGATCCGGGTCGCTTCAGAAGAGCAACCAGATTCTCAATTTTACACATCCAGATTGGGCATTCGTCAAGAAGACGTCATCGACTTTTACAATAATAAGATTGTTGACAACCCAAATTTTAAGGTTAAGCTACTTCATTTTTTCATTAATTCGGGTATATCAGACACACCGTATTACTGGAATGAGTTGGAGAAATATGTCACTCTCTATTGTAAATTCAAAAAAATAAATCCTGATTTAGATACTTTGGATATCGGTGGCGGCATGCCTTTTAAAGATTCATTGGTACATGATTTTGATTATGAGTATATGGTCAATGAAATTGTCAACAGGATCAAACAGATCTGTGCACACCATGAAGTCATGGAACCAGATATCATCACTGAATTTGGTAAATATACAGTCGCTGAAGCATCGGGAATCCTTTATAAAGTTTTGGGACGCAAGCAACAAAATGATCGCGAACGTTGGTTTATGATTGACGGGTCTTTCATCACCAATTTACCAGATGTTTGGGCTTTAAACCAAAAATACATTTTATTACCAATCAACAATTGGGATTCGGAATATGAACGGGTGAACTTAGGTGGAATCACCTGTGATGGTCAGGATTACTACAATCAGGAAGCACACATGAACTCTGTTTTTATGCCAAAAACACGTAAAGTGCAATATTTAGGATTCTTCCACACTGGAGCTTATCAAGACGTTCTAAGCGGATACGGAGGAATTCATCATTGTCTACTCCCCTCACCAAAACATGTATTGGTACGTCGAAACAGAGATGAAACATTTAATTATGAAGTATTTGGAGAGGAACAAAACTCCAAACAGGTAATGAAGTTATTGGGCTACCAATAAATAAAAAAAAGTCCTGTCAGTTGACAGGACTTTTTTTTATTTCGCTACCCAAGCATTGAAAAACTTCAGAACTTTTTCCTCATCGTAGCCTTTCTCTTTTTCCAAGCTACCACTCTCCTGTACATGAAGCGTCTTTCCATTTTTATCCAATACAATAAAAAATGGGTAACCTAATTTTTTCCCCTCCGGCGCATATTTTTGAAATACTGCCTCATTCTTGTTTTCTTTCGAATAATTTAAATGGTAATAGAGAAAACGCCGCTTTAACAAATCATCAATACGGACATTCTTATGAATGTAGTCATTAAATCGTAAACACCATACACACCAATTCCCTCCAGCTTGAACAATGATATTTTTTTTTTCCTTCTTGGCCAGTTGTAGTAAACTGTCAATATCTCTTTGTGCATCGGCTTCTGGACGGTAAGGTTTAGAAAGTTGCCCCTTAATTTTCGAAGTTTCTTGAGCAAAAGCAGTTGAATAGACGAATTGACTACCCAAACATATACCTATCCCCAAAAGCAATATTTTAATCCTTTTCATTATTCAACAAATTATTAATGATCTAAATTACAAAATCATTCCTCTAAACCAAAACATAAGCCTATCATAGTGGTTAAACATTATATCGTCCTTAAAAAATAAGACGTGATAAGAGGGCGATGATAATACTGCCATTATACTACTTTTATTTTTTCACTAAAGCCAGTAACAGGAAGTATTTGAAAACATTAAAAACACAAATAACAAAACAAAAAGAAATAAAAAAAAACTAAAACTTTTGAAATATTTTTGACAAAAATCCTTTAAAATATCACAAATATACTATAACTTAGTATTGATCTGCTACAAGAACTTATATAAAAAATCTTACTTTAAGACCAAAAACGAAACAAAATGAAACAAGGAGAATTCAAACGGTCAAAATTAATAGAAAGAATAAAAGACACAGGCGAATGGGATGTTATTGTCATAGGAGGCGGAGCTAGTGGCTTAGGGGTTGCACTCGATGCATTGAGCAGAGGATTCAAAACCATCCTATTGGAACAAGTTGATTTTGCAAAAGGTACCTCAAGTAAAGCAACTAAACTCGTCCATGGAGGAGTACGCTATCTTGCACAGGGAGACATTTCCCTCGTCAGAGAAGCATTACATGAAAGAGGCTTATTGCAGCAAAACGCTCCACATCTGGTAAAAAATCAATCTTTCATAATCCCAAATTACAATTGGTTTGATGGGCCTTTTTATACCATCGGCATGAAAATATACGATTTCTTAGCTGGAAAATTGAGTTTAGGAAAATCTATGCATATTAATAAGGAGGAAACACAACGGCGGATTAATACTGTGAGAACAAAGGGACTCTATGGGGGCGTTGTTTATCAAGATGGCCAATTTGATGACTCCAGACTAGCTGTAAATATTGCACAAACCTGTATCCAAATGGGGGGCGTAGCACTTAACTATATAGGAGTAACTAATCTCACCAAAAGTAGCAGCGGCAAAGTTAATGGCGTTATCGCACAAGACACTGATACCGGGGAAGTATTTACGATCCAAGGCAAGGCGGTTATCAATGCAACGGGAATCTTTGTTGATGATATCCTAAGAATGGATAAGCCCGAAGCGAAACAAATGGTGAGACCAAGTCAAGGCGTACATCTTGTTTTTGACAAGTCCTTTCTTCCGGGCGATGACGCAATCATGATACCGAAAACAGATGATGGCCGGGTCCTTTTTCTTGTCCCGTGGCACAATCGTGTTATAGCAGGAACTACAGACACTCCGATCGACGAACATAGCCTTGAACCAGTAGCACTTGAACAAGAAATCGAATTCATTTTAAGAACTGCAGGACGCTATCTTACCAAGCAGCCTACCCGTCAAGATGCACTTGCGGTATTTGCCGGTCTTCGCCCCCTGGCGGCTCCAACTGGAAATTCCAACAGGACCAAAGAAATTTCCCGAAGTCACAAAGTTATTGTCAGCGATTCAAATTTACTGACATTAACCGGAGGAAAATGGACAACCTTTCGTAGAATGGGTCAGGATACAGTGGATAAAGCAATTAAAATTGGCTGTTTACCTAAAAAGGAAAGCAATTCAGCTACACAAAAAATTTATAGCGCCATTCCTACAAGCGACAGGAGTAACCATATGTATATTTACGGTTCCGACCAAGAAGCCATACACGCTCTTGCACAGGAAAATCCTATTTGGAATGAAAAACTAGTGGAGCACTTAGAATTTAAGAAGGCCGAGGTGGTTTGGGCCGTGCGCAACGAATTAGCGCAAACGATAGAAGACGTGCTTTCGCGTCGTGTACGCATCCTATTCCTCGACGCCAGGGCCGCAATTTCAGCAGCTCCTGAAGTCGCGAGAATACTCGCGCTTGAATTAGGCAAAGACGAGAATTGGCAAAAAAATCAGATCGAAAATTTCGAAAAAGTTGCAAAAAATTATATCTTGAACTAATACAAAATAACCAGCAGTAATCAATTATGGAACAACAATACATCTTAGCAATGGATCAGGGCACAACGAGCTCCAGAGCTATTATTTTTGATAAGGACAGAAATATCGTTTCAATTGCGCAAAAAGAATTCACACAAATATTTCCAAAACCAGGATGGGTAGAACATGACCCACATGAAATTTGGTCTACTCAAGCAGGTGTTACAGCAGAAGCGACAACAAAAGCTGGATTAAACGGGAAAAATATCGCCGCTATCGGAATTACCAATCAACGGGAAACTATTGTTGTATGGGAAAAGGAAAGCGGCAGACCGATTTATAATGCCATCGTATGGCAAGATAAACGCACAGCTGATTATTGTGATCAACTTCGCCAATCTGGCAAACATGAAATGATCCAGAAAAAAACAGGTCTCATCCTCGATCCTTATTTTTCGGCAACAAAATTAAAATGGATTCTTGACCATGTAGATGGAGCAAGAGAAAAAGCTCAAAATGGTAAGCTAATCTGTGGTACAATTGATACCTGGCTCATATGGAATCTTACACGCGGCGATGTTCACATAACGGATGTTACCAATGCTTCACGCACACTTCTATTCAATATCCATACAATGGATTGGGATTCGGAACTTCTTGAATTATTTGACATCCCCGCGGCAATGCTACCTCAAGTGAAAGAAAGCAGCGAAATATATGGTGAATCGAGAACAACTATCTTTGCGCATAAAGTTAAGATAGCCGGAATTGCTGGAGATCAGCAAGCCGCCCTTTTTGGTCAGCAATGCATAGAGAAAGGCATGGTAAAGAATACCTATGGCACAGGATGTTTTATGTTAATGAATATAGGTAGTAAACCAATTATGTCCAAAAACAACCTATTGACTACCGTAGCCTGGAAAATTAATGGAAAAACAGAATACGCATTGGAAGGAAGTATATTTATTGGCGGTGCATTGGTTCAATGGTTAAGGGATAATCTAAATATTATCTATAAATCAGCAGATATCGAACAATTGGCACTTTCCGAAAAAGATAACGGTGGGATAACCTTTATTCCAACTTTTGCGGGTCTAGGTGCCCCCTATTGGAACGCTAGAGCCCAAGGCACTATCTTTGGCCTGACACGAGCAACAAGCAACGGACACATCGCGAGGGCTTCGCTCGAAGCCATTTCACTCCAAACTAGGGATGTACTAAAGGCCATGGAGGCTGACAGTGGCATACCGATCAAGGAGCTTCGTGTAGATGGTGGAGCAACGGCCAATAACCTTCTCATGCAGATCCAAGCCAATGTACTGAATAGCAATGTCATTAGACCCAAAATCACCGAAACAACAGCTTTAGGAGCGGCTTACCTCGCGGGATTAGCCGTTGGTTTTTGGAAAGATGAAGAAGAACTTTCAAAATTTTGGGCACAAGACCGCCTTTTTGAACCAGAAAAAGAGCAGGAAGAACAAACCCAACAAATTATTAAGCAATGGGCCAAAGGCGTTAAAGCATTGCAATTCTGGACAGAAAACTAACCAATACTTATGAACCATTATTTAGCAGAATTTATAGGAACAACACTCCTTCTACTTCTTGGAAATGGTGTCGTTGCCAATGTAATCTTAAAAGGAACAAAAGGGGAAAATAGCGGCTGGATTGTCATTACCACAGGATGGGCCTTAGCCGTATATATTGGCGTCGTATTTGCCGGACCTTATACAGGTGCTCACTTAAATCCAGCTGTGACAATTGCCATGGCACTCAATAATACACTACCCTGGATAGAAGTCCCCGGTTATATTCTTGCTCAAATCGTGGGGGGATTCTGCGGCGCATTATTGACCTATATCATCCATAAAAATCACTTCGATGCCACAGCTGATCCTACCACAAAACTAGGCGTTTTCGCTACCATTCCAAATATTCGCAATAGGTTTACAAATCTGGTTAGTGAAATCATTGGAACTTTCGTCTTAATTTTTGTGATCTTTTTTATTACAGGACAAGATGTAACCATCGACGGAAAGACTGAACCTATTGGAATGGGCTCCTTGGGGGCTATACCAGTCGCTTTTTTAGTTTGGGCTATTGGATTATCATTAGGAGGTACTACAGGTTACGCAATTAATCCTGCCCGGGATTTAGGCCCACGCCTATTCCATGCACTCTGGCCAATTAAAGGTAAAGGAAGTTCGGATTGGTCATACGCTTGGATACCGATTATTGGCCCCATAACAGGAGCAATCTTAGCATTCATTCTCTATACCCTAATAAAATAATAAAGGGATTCAAAAGTTGAATCCCTTTATTATTTTACGCCCGCTTTGGTTTTCGATGACCATATTCGCGATCCCGTTCAAATGTATTCATGTGACGTTCTTTTTTTACAGGATAAACATCGTCAATAACAATCAAAATACCTTTTTCTTCAACTGTGCCAAACTCATCATTTCGCGCAATACCAAAAGACTTCATCGTCGGAGACAAATTCATGTAAGTATTGATCAAAGGTGGAATATTTTCCCCTAACGCTCTGACATGACTATTTAATATTTTATATCCTTCCTTATAATCCAATCCATCAAAAATGCCCACAAAACGGTCGTAATCATTTTTAATTTCGAGATCAGGAAGCGGAACAACCAAGTTATCGTGATCAGGGAAGTAGTAGTCCATGAAGTAAAGCAACATATCTCGTGCATCCTTATTGTAATGTGGATACATCGTTACTTTTCCAAAAAGGTATTTAATTTCGGGGTTTAGCATGACCAAAGCTCCCAAACCGTCCCATAAATTATCGAGTGAAAAAATACCTTTTCTATTATCAATTGCCGGCTGATATCGAGGCTGAACGAAGGATCGCCCCAGCTCAATTGTAAAGGGTAAATAATCTTTAGCAAACTGGTCAGAAAATTGGAAATAATGAGCTGTAGATAAATTAGGAATACCATTTGATTCCCCAGCATTAGCACATTTAATGACCCGATAGCCCGCAACAACTTCTTCATCTTCGGGATTCCATGCGATCAATTGATCATAACAATCCTCACATGTGTCATTCTCGTCAATATCAATTGAAAGTCCTGTACCTCCTCCTGCGCTACGAAATGTCAACTCTCGTAACCGACCAATTTCACGCATAACATTTGGCGAGTTATGATAATTGATTAAGTATATCTCGTTATTTCCATTGTTGGTATAGCGTAAGAAAACTTCTTTATTCAATTCGGCTTTCAATAGTTCTCTATCAACTGGAGGTATAATTTCTTGCATAAATTCTATTTTTCTTGAGCTAATCCATAAACCCTTCTTTTCACTTCTTCAGCCCAAGTCTTTTCGTTTTTTGATTGATCAAACGCTGTATAAGGGATTCTCTTTCCTACTATAATGTTAACGGTGTGCCCGCGCTGGGCAAACATTTCATCGGGTAAATATAACATTTCAATGTTTACCTTGAGACCTATTTTTTGTCTAAGCCTTGCAAAATTATAAAAAAACTTAGAGTTTTTGCCGTCAATCAGCACCGGAATGATATCTTTTTTATATTTTTTCGCTTTGCTAATAAAACTTTTTTTCCACTCTAGATCTTCGATACGTCCATTATTTTGCTTTCTTGAAACCAATCCTGCTGGAAATACAAGCAGTGCATCATCTGCTCCATACGCTTCCTCAATTGCAGAAATAGCCTGTTTCCCCTGACTTCCCAATTTATTCACCCCCACAAATAAAGGTCTTAAATTACCGATATTTAACAAGATATCATTAACCAAAAATTTGACATCTCGGCGGTGCTTACCAATGGCATGCATAAACGCAATGCCGTCCAATCCCCCCAAAGGATGGTTGGAAGCAAAAATTACAGGATCAGATACAGGAATATTTTCCGCACCATATAAGTTCACTTTTACCCCCAAATCATTGATGAGTGCATCCACAAAATCCAATCCTTGCAAATCAGCAAAGCGTGTCATAATATCATTGATTTCATCCTCGTGAATAGTTCTCTTCAAATAATTTAGTAGGAAGGATGGAATCCATTTCGCTAGCGTCGCATTTTTTTTGTAGATAACTTCGCGTATATCAATAAATTTTTTATTCTCACTCGTAATCATCAATCCTATTTTTCTGACTAAAAAATCCCTACCTACCCTTTGTAAGCATATATCAAATTGCTGACAAAAATACTAACAGAATACTAATAAAAGTACAATTTTAAACATTAAAATTGTACTTATTTGCAATAATGTGATTACTTACTTTTATTTTACTTAACAAACTAAAAAAATCTTTCCCACTTTGGACAGCTCATCTACAAAAATTTCCCTTTTACATCATTTTTTTTATTAAGTTTGAGTATGTTAATAGGACAATTTCTTTCAAACGCAGATTTCAGCATTCAAAAGACTGATTCAATACAGCTGGCATTAGAAAAACTACAAGACATGCTTTGTAAAGAATTGGTGGTTTTAAATGGCGATGAATATATTGGATTCGTCAATGAGTCCAATTTATTGGATGCTGACGATGAACAAGCTCCTATTTCCGCCATTAAGATTAATACAGCTCCGATACAGCTTAAATTTAACCAACATCCTTATGATGCGCTGGTAATGACTACTGTATACAATATTTCATTGATCCCTATCTTGGATCAAGATAACAATTATATTGGTGTTTCTACACAATTAGATATATTAAAAGCCATTGCTTTAATTCAATCTCAAAACGAATCCGGAGCCATTATTGTACTGTCCATTGGACTACATGACTTTTCGCTCTCCCAAATCGCACATTTAGTCGAAAGTGACAATTGTAGAATTCTTAATTGTGCTACGAAAATAAATCTTGAAAGCGACTCGATTGAAGTCACTTTAAAAGTAGATAAAACCAATATTAATTCATTGCTCAATTCATTCCTAAGGCATAATTATATCGTCATGGAAACACATAATACCGTTGCCGCATTTGATGACACAGCCGAACGCTATCAGCAGCTTATGAATTACATCAATATTTAATGAATTAAGAATAGTTTTTTTCTCATCTTTGCCCCATAAATTCAAAAAAATATGAGAATTGCGATATATGGACGAGAGTTTCAACCCTCCGTTATAGCACATGTGAAGCA
>JAQZAZ010000179.1 GCA_029239355.1 Sphingobacterium sp. | reverse complement strand
TACATTTAACTCAATTTGTTGTAACCTTTTCAGAACTGACAGTGACTAATGTTAAAATTAAATCAAATATTATGGAAAAAGAGTCAATGGCAGCAATTATGGGTGTGGGGTTATTCACCTGTATCACCCTTTGTGTTTATTTTATCATGCGTTACCGCAGTACCGCAATCAATATCCCTGGAGAGGATCGAAAGAAGCAGTCCTCAGATTGGCAGAAACCAGGTATTTTAGTGTTAGGAATAGGTACTGGGCTTCTTATTGTTGGCGTGATACAAAATTATGTGAATGCCGATCTGCCTGATTCACTAGCTGTTGCGATTTTGATCATAGCTGCCGGTGTGTCAATGATTATAGCCAATAAACTCGATAAAAAACACGACATTTAGCCCTTCAATGGATGAAATTTATATTCGAAAAGTACTGTCCGGAGATGTTGAGTCGTATCGGTATTTTATAAAAACGTATCAGGATATGGCTTTTTCTGTTGCACTTTCTATCGTTAAGCAGGAGCATGTGGCCGAAGATGTTGTTCAAGAGGCTTTTATTAAATGCTATCAGTCCTTATCCTCTTTTAAAGGCAAATCAAAATTTAGTACCTGGTTTTATCGTATCGTTGTTTATGTTGCTTTTAATAGCATCCGATACAAGAAATTAGCCCTGATCGATTTTGATTTGGCAGACCATGACCAGGCCTATGATGAGTCTATTATCGATGAAATTATTAACAACGAGCGAAAAGAAATGATCAATGACGCCCTTGCTATTTTATCGCCGAAGGAATCTGTCGCCCTACGTCTATTTTATCTGGAGGAACAAGCTATGGAAGAAATTCAAGAAATAATGGGCTGGACACTTGCTAATACAAAAGTGATTCTACATCGGGCACGAAAAAATATGCAACAGGTCTTGAATCAATTGATAAAGAAATCAGAATATCATGGATAACGAACACAAGAAAATGAAACAGATTATACAAATGAGCAAAGTGAGCATGCCATTTGATGATTTAGAACAACGCATTATGGGACGGATTGAAGAGTTGGAAAAAGCAAAAATTAAAGCGCTTTCAGATAAAAAATATGCCATTGTATTTTTTCTTTTGGGATCCATCTGCGGTATTGTACTCAATAGCTATTATATGAATAAAATTCAAATGATTGAGATGGCAGTTGCTTACCATAATTATATCTCGATATTTTTCCAACTTATTTTTGTAATACTAATCTGCTTTTTTTGCCTGCAATTATGGAAATTGATCAAGATCCAGCAGCATAAAAGCTATCAATAATTTCGAATCTTTTATGGAATATATGTACTTTATATATCCTAGTATTAAAACCTTTTATTTCGTTTCAATTAGCGACTGATTTCTAAAACACGCTTTCCGGGAAATAAAATTAAATTTATTGTAACAAAACATTGGTTTTATATACTAATGTTATATTGATATTAATATACTATCCAACAATTTTATGAAAAGAGTTTTGCAAATTCTCTTATTTTTCGTTTTTGGTATTCATGGAATAGCTATGGGGCAGTCCAAAATTACCGGAAAGGTAAGTGATGTAAAAGACCAGGTTAAATTATCCGATGCAACAGTCATGTTATTAACCGCTAAAGATTCTATTTTGACAGGTTTTACGAGATCAGATGAAAATGGTGTTTTTTCCTTATCCAAGCCAGATACGGGCTCCTATCTTTTGATTGTGAGTTATCCTAAATATGGTGATTATTATACGCAAATTGCCCAAGGTAAGGACTATTCCAAATTAACTGTGGGGTTGACCAAGATAGCTACTTTATTGGAAGAAGTTATCGTGACGGGTCGAATCCCTATTACCATAAAGGGTGACACTACAGAGTATGACGCTGGTAGTTTTAAAGTGGAAAAAAATGCGAAGGTGGAGGATCTGCTGAAAGTTTTACCCGGGATCACCGTAGACGCATCGGGCAAGATTACCGCGCAGGGTAAGACTGTCAAAAAAGTACTCGTGGATGGTGAGGAATTTTTCGGAGATGACCCGACACTGGTCACCCGGAATATCCGATCGGATATGGTCGATAAAGTGCAGGTTTACGAAAAAAAATCCGAGCAGGCTGAGCGAACTGGTGTTGATGATGGGCAACGTGAGCAGACCATCAACGTCAAGCTTAAAGACGGAGCCAAAAATGGTATGTTTGGAAAAGCGTTAGTTGGGGGTGGTACCAGTGATTATTACATGGGGCAACTGATGTTGAATAAATTCAAAGGATCTCAAAAGATCTCCGTTTACGGTCTCTTTGGAAATAATGGTACAACAAGTATGAATTGGCAAGATGCGCAGAAATATGGCGGCGATTCGGGCGTCTCATACGGTGATGACGGATCCATGTCCTGGTCTAATTTTACGGATCCTTTTTCGGGGCAGGGTGTAATCGGTATACCACGTGCCATCAATTCGGGTGTTAATTTTTCGGACAAATTCAACAAAGATAAACATAACGTCAATATCAACTATAAATATGGAAGGTTAAGCAGTGACGGGGATGATGAGACAATCAGCACGGGGCTGATCAATAATAAATCGACGAAATCTGTAGATACTGAGAACGATCAGCATCGTGCCAATTTAAAATATGATCTGAATTTTGATTCATTAAATAGCTTGACCATACGTGGTGGAGTTTCCCGAAAAAATCTTTGGTCGGACAACAAACGTGAAGCCTATCAGTTTACCCAGAATATGGATACAACTGTCGCTGAAAACACCCGTGAGATCATCAAGAACACTGTCAACGAGTTTAATTTTAGTACTTATTTTACGCATAAATTTAAGAAGAAAGGACGCTCATTTACATTTGATGGTCAATTCAGACGAAATGAAACGATAGGAGATGGTTATCTATTCTCAACGGTTAGAAATTCCATTAAAAAGGATACCACAGGATATAAGTCGATAGAATCCACAGACCAACGCAAAGACCGTAATAGTAAAAATGACGTGCTGGGTGCGTCGGTCTCGTACACAGAACCTTTATCTAAAGTCTGGAATCTCGTTATAGGAACCGGAATAGAAGGCAGTAACAGTTCCTCCCGTGTCGGATCGTTCAATAAAGATGTTGACGGGGAGTATAATGAGCTGGACAGTCGTTTCAGTAATGATTATAATTTTGATAGGCGGAGCAGTAGATATAAATTGGCCATAGTGCATACCACCGAAAAGCTGAAGTTTACCGTTGCCAATAATTTTAATAACGATAAACTGGAGCAATATAACAACAATAGTAAGCAGGGCCTGTCCAGAAGTTATTTTACCTATAATCCCAATGTGAGTGCAGGCTATTCCTTTACAAAGACCAAGGGGTTATGGATGAATTATACCGGAAAGAATCAATTGCCTTCCATGAGCCAGATTCAGCCCATTTTGGATAATTCTGACCAGATCAACCGTTATTTAGGAAATGAAAATCTAAAACCTTCGTTTAGAAACTCCTTAAATATCAATTATAACTCATTTCGGATTCTTACCGGAAGTTATATCTATGCAGGGGGAAATATTACTTTGGATAAAAACCCGATCACACAAAACATTGATACTGCGCAAGGCCTCAATATCTATACCTGGAATAATGTTGGGGGTAAAACAAATACCTCAGTTAATATCTGGTCCGGATATCATTTTAAATTGAGTAAGAAACTGGGATTATCTAATTCGCCACAATTCTATGTGAATATGAGCGACAACTATAATCTATTCAACCAGCAATTAAACAAGGTCAATACGACGAACTTCAATTTTACGTATAATTTTAAACGAGATACCAAGACCGGATTAAATTTCGATTTAAACTTCAGCCCACAATACCGCTTAATGAAATCGAGCTTGGAACGTAATACGAATAGCAATGGTTTTGTATTCGGTTCGAATGGTAGTGTAGAATATTTTGTAAGCAAAACCTTAAAAGTATATACAAACTATAGTTATACCTACGAAGCGGCAACAAAAGCATTTGATGAAAAATTTGAACAATTTCTATTGCATCCCGGTGTAAGTAAAAAGTTCCTTAAGAATGAATCCCTGATGTTGGATTTCACGATCAATGATGTCCTTAATCAGAATAAAGGTTTTAGCCGTTCGGCATCAACATCCATTTTTACACAACGCCGTTATGATACAATCCGGAGATACTATATGCTTAAGCTATCCTGGGACTTCACAAAAATGTTTTTATAAAATTTAAGTTAAATATCATGTTAAAATATATTATTTTTCTCTTTTTGTGCTGTGGGTTCCTGAGCCTTAAGGCGCAATACACCCTATTCGGAAGGTCTGGCAGCATTTCCTACGATAAGACCATGTACATAAAAAATATTGTGGGTAAGAAATTCTTAGCGAAGGCCGATGATAACTCAAAACAGTTTTTTGAACGTATTCTTCCTAAGTTACCGGAGAGTGCCGTGCTGAAGAAAACCATGAAATTCAATACTACCGAAACTTTATTTGAATCGGTAAAGGATGAGAATCCAGATGCAGAGATTAAACAGTACATTATGATGCTTGCACTGGATTTTGAAGCAACTACCTTGTCCAATATGGCCACTCGTTCTTTTTTAAGGTATAATGATATTGTAGGTGAAAAGATCATTGTTGAGGATACCATGAAACGGATCAAATGGAAGATAACCGACGAATATCGCGAAGTCGCTGGATACAATTGTCGAAGAGCCAATGGACTAACAGCAGATTCAATTTATGTGATAGGTTATTATTGCAATGAGATTCCTATCAGCGGCGGTCCTGAATCTATCAATGGCCTTCCCGGGATGATCCTTGGATTGGTCGTGCCGAGTCAACATGTTTCTTATTTTGCGACTAAAGTTGAATTAAGTAATGACCTGGTCATGGATAAAAAAAGGTTTGAAAAAAGTAAGGTAAAGCGGATGACGCGAAAGACCATGACCGATCAGATTTCGGGCGTGTTGTCACAACACATGAATAAGGAGACCGTTCAGTTTATTATGGAACTGGGTAATTTATAAGTTTTCGTGGATATACTTGGAATAAAATCAAGTGTTTTACTAACCGTTTAGATAATAAAAGCCCTTCATAAAAAGGGCTTTTATTATGTTTAAACTTTTATGTTTTTGTATGTCAATTAATTATGATTAATATTTATGTTTTTTTAATAATGTATTTTTTAAAATAAATTAAAATTAACTAAAACAAAATATTAGTTTTGTGTACGAATTTTATTTTTATCATTATACTATCCAAGCTATTTTATGAAAAGAGTGGGGCAACTACTTTTACTTATTTTATTCTGTTTCTACGGAATAGTTAATGCACAATCCCGAATTGAGGGGAAAATCAGTGATGTGAAGGATCATCTTAAGTTGCACAACGCAACAATTATGTTGTTGACAGCTAGAGATTCCATCTTGACTAATTTTACTCGGTCTGACGAAAATGGTAAGTTCTCATTGGAACAACCGGCATCTGGTGAATATTTTATTGTTGTCACTTATCCAAAATACGGTGAATATTATGCCGAGATTTTGCCTGGACAGAATTACAGCAACATGTCTATTGGTATGACCAGCAGTACAACGCTGTTGGAAGAAGTGATTGTAATGGGACGTGTGCCGATTAGCATCAAAGGCGATACGACTGAGTACGATGCTGGAAGTTTTAAAGTTGAAAAAAATGCGAAAGTTGAAGATCTATTGAGAGTGCTGCCTGGGATTACAGTAGATGCATCGGGTAAAATTACGGCACAGGGAAAAACAGTGAAGAAGATGCTTGTTGATGGAGAGGAGTTTTTTGGTGACGATCCGATTTTGGTCAGCCGGAATATCCGCTCGGATATGGTCGACAAGATTCAGGTCTACGAGAAAAAATCCGATAAAGCTGAGAAAACGGGTATTGATGATGGTGAACGTACCCAGACCATCAATGTGAAGTTGAAGGAGGAAGCTCGACGTGGAATATTCGGAAAAGTTGACGTTGGTGGAGGTAGCGATAAGTTCTACTCCGGGCAAGGCTTTTTGAACTATTTTAATCAGTCTTTTAAGGTTTCAGCCTATTTGATCGCAAGTAACACGGGGAAGAGTGGACTCAGTTACGAAGAATCATCAAGCATGGGTGGGGACTATGATCGAGGAGATAATTTTGACGGTGAAGGTATTCCAAAGTCGCTGAATACTGGATTTCTATATTCAGATAAAACGGCTAATAAAAAACACGCTTGGCGAATCGACTATAAATATATTCGCTCCAATGTGGATCTGGGCCGAATTGTATTCACACGCAATGCAGCTCGTGATACGATATTGACGAGCAATAGTAATACGCTTGCCTCCAATGAAAATAAAAAACATAATGTTGGCTTGAAATACGAATTTAAAGTAGACTCGATGTCGGATTTAACTGTATGGGCAGGTGCTAACAAAAGACATGACAACAGTTCTTCGGAGACACAATCAACTACCGTTAATCAATTTGAACAGAATGTGAACGATAACATCCGAAAATTTAAGAATGACACCAAATCAGAACAGTACAATGCATCGGCACTCTACGTACGACGCTTTAAAAAGAAGGGGCGTTCGCTGTCATTCAATTATTCTACATCGGGTTATAAACAAGATGGTGAGCAGGAATTATATTCCAAGTTGACATTTTATAAAGAAGGGAAAGCTGAAAGGGATTCAACCCTCGATCAAAAAAAATTTGTAAACAATAGCTCTTTTTCTATCGGTGGGGAGTTTGCTTATTCCGAACCGATCTCAAAGAAGGTTATTTTATCATTTGAATACGGGCTCAATTTCAATAGAAACAACAACGCAGTTGAATCATTCGATAAAAATCGGAACACAGGAGCTTTTGATACACTAGATAGCTTGTATAGCAACGACTTCCTGTATAAAACGACAAAGAATAGCTATAACCTTGCGGTGAATTACAAACCGCTCGAAAAGCTGGCAGTCAATGTGTCAAATAGATTTGAAAACAGCAAATTGTCCCAATTCAACCGAATGGGAAATTCGGGGCTTGCTCGTTCATTTTTTGTGTATAATCCGGTAATCAATGTCAATTATGAGCTCCAAAAAAATAAATCGGTCACATTGGAATATCGGGGTACAAACGGTTTGCCTTCCTTAAATCAGATTCAGCCCCTACGATCGAATTTGGACCCCCTGAATGAATATCTAGGTAATGAGAATCTGAAACCTTCATATACCAATAATCTTGATCTGAGCTATAGGACCTATTCCATATTGGAAGACAGGTTTATTGGTATCTATTTAAGTGCTTCGCGTACAAACAATGCTTTGGTGCAAAATACAACAATCGATTCTTTGGGGAAAACCACCTTTGTCTGGGGCAATTTAAACCATTATAGCAACAATCAAATTAACATCACACCGAGATATTATGGTAAGCTGTGGAAAAAGTTTCAATTGAGACATGGTGGAGGCCCCTCGGCCTCATTCAGCAACAATTACAATTATGTCAATAATGTTTTGGCTAATGCCAAAGTACAGAGCTATTCCCTATATTATGGGGTACAACGATCCACAACCAAAGGTCTGGATTTTGACATCAATGTATCTCCAGGATATCTTATCCAGGATAATTCCATCGGTGCAATGGAGGATAGCAAGGGCTTCATGTTTTCATCTGAGGGAAACCTGAAATACTTTCTACCGGCCAAATTCATTCTGCGAGCGGATTTCAGCTATAGTTATCAGGCTCCCACCGCAGTGTACAGCAAAAAATTTGAACGATTTGTGTTGAGTCCTGCACTGTCTAAAAAATTCAGGAAAGATGAAAAACTGGAATTGACATTTATGGTCAATGACCTTTTGAAGCAGAATGTTGGTTTTGACCGAAGTCAAAACGGAAACCTGTTGACCGAACGTAGGTTCAACACAATCAGTAGATATTATATGGTGAAGCTCACTTGGGAAATCAATAAAATGCTCGTAAAATCCAAATAACATGAAAGATATCAAAAAATTAATCGTCCTATTCTTGGTTTTATGTTTAGGAACCACGGCT
Organism: Sphingobacterium sp.; assembly: GCA_029239355.1. GTDB lineage: Bacteria > Bacteroidota > Bacteroidia > Sphingobacteriales > Sphingobacteriaceae > Sphingobacterium. The sequence goes on along the minus strand of JAQZAZ010000179.1, from coordinate 901 downwards.
TTTGCACAATATGCTTATTTTCCAACTCAGGGGACTATTACTTATGACAAAACCGTGTTTCTTAAAAACCTCCTCAAACGTTATGCAACCTATGCAAAAGATGAGGATACACGCAGTTCCATTAAAGAAATGATCGAGCAGGTGCCCGATAATCAGGTCTTGAAAAAGAAATTGACATTTTCTACCGATGAGGTGCTTTATGAGCATGTTCCTGAAGAATATTCGGATGTTGTGAGTGGGCTAATGCGTTCGGGAATATTTGAGTCGGGGATCAGTGGCTATCAGAATTTGAAAAGCAAAGCGTTTAATTCGGTTTTCGAATTGGGGGGTGAACGTGTAGTCGTCGCTGATTCGACCTTGAAGATCAAGTGGAAGATTACTAACGAGTACCGTGAAATTGCGGGATATCCATGCCGCCGAGCCAACGGACTGGTCCTGGATTCAATCTATGCTGTTGCCTTTTATACTGATCAGATTCCCGTTACCGGCGGCCCCTCAGCTTTTAATGGTCTACCCGGAATGATTCTCGGTCTGGCTGTGCCTGAACTGCATTACAATATGTTTGCAACTAAGGTTGAACTTGGCGCGGTTATACCTTCATCGGCGACATTATTGAAGAAAAAAGACAAGCCCCTATCCAGGAAGCAGGTTTATGATAATCTGAAGGCCTCTTTTGGTGACTATCTGGGTATTAAAATTTATAATTTGGTGATGGCTTGTACGTTCCTGTAAAAGGCTAAAAAAAGGCCTTTCGTTTGAAAAGGCCTTTTTTATGTGAACTCAGGAAAGATTATTTTCCGCCGTTTTTCTTAGCAGTAACTTCGTTACGAATTTCTTGTGCTAAGGTTTTGATGTCTTGTAATCCTTTACGTACACGTGTACCAGCAGCAGAATTACCATT
>JAQZAZ010000027.1 GCA_029239355.1 Sphingobacterium sp. | reverse complement strand
GGAAAGCAGGTATCCGGTGGTTTGTGGACGCGTTACCATCATCCCTCCATAGGCGGCGTTTCTGCCAAAGAAGGCGCTCATGGAATTATAAGCTTTGGTTTCGGATTCCGAAAGACCTGCCGGTGCAGGATCACCTGCATTGATCGGTTTCACAAGGTCCGCAGGGATGGTGGCGGGCATATTGATGTGAATACCCAAAAGTCCTGAAGGAGCCTGTCTTGCCAGTGCATCGGAAATCACCGAGCCATGGTCACCACCCTGAGAAACGTATTTTGTATAGCCAAGGCGTTTAACAAGCGTATCCCAGGCTTTGGCAACACGGTCAGGGTTCCAACCTAACTCTTTTGGAATTTCGGAAAAACCATATCCTGGGATAGCAGGTATGATGACGTCAAATGCATCTTCTGCCTTTCCACCATATGTAACAGGATCAGTCAATGGACCGATGGCATCAATAAACTCCAATGGCGAGCCGGGCCAGCCATGGGTCAAGATAACAGGCAAGGCATTCTTTTCTTTTGAGCGTACATGGATAAACTGGATATCAAGTCCATCAATCTTGGTGATAAATTGCGGAAGGGCGTTAAGCTTATTCTCCGCTTTGTGCCAGTCATAGCCATTCCTCCAATAGTCGATCAGTTCCTTTAACTGTGCAAGCTGGATACCCTGGGATTCGTCGTTAACTGTTTCTTTATCCGGGAAGCGAGTTTCTGCAATACGTTTTTTGAGTTCGTCAAGTTTAGACTGCGGAATATTGATCTTAAAAGGTCTGATGGCTACATCAGATTTTGAGGATTCTGTTTTTGGAGCCTGTGCATGAGTAATTGTCGGAATACTTAATGCGAACGTTGCTAACATAAGGATGGTTGTCATTTTTGTTTTCATTGCTGTTTGATTTAGATTTTACAATATCTTTCTTTCTGTTACAGCAAATGTATCGTGCGTACGGAGCGAATTAAATGGAAAACTGGTTCAATTGGACATATTCGATGTTGAGTTGGAAAATATAAGGTGCAGAACAGATGGTTCTATTTAGAAAAATGGCGTAAAGGAAGGATGTGCTGAAAGAAAAAAATGCGAACAAGTTTCTTTCAGACCAATGCTATGGATGCAGGAAGGTATAGATAATGAGGTTTCTGTTCGAGCGATTCACTCGCTAAAATTAGTATTTTAACGAGTGAATTCCTTTGTCCAAGGCAATAAACAGGAATCAGGCTTGCATAAGCTGTTTTACTAAGCCTGATTTATAAGTGTGCATGATTGTTTAGACTTCATCATTATTGTCTAGCGTACCCGGCTCATGGCCGGTGCCTTTGTCATATCTGGCAGCCACTCTACGGGTACGTAGTGCCTGATCCGACGGAAGACTATTAGTCTGCTGCCCTCTGCTGTAGAAAGTATCATCGCTAAAGTGATAATGATTGTAAAATTCAGTACTGTCATAACTGCTAGCGCTTACTACAAAGCCCACGTCGCCGGTACCTTCAAAAACATGTCGGATGGATAGTTCCGTATCCGGGCCGACATGATCTTTTTGATAATCCGGAAGTCGGATTAACTGATCTGCGTTGACAGATATAATTACGACTTCGCCATCATCAGCAGGATTATAAAGATAATCGGTTGCCGGTTCTTCTGTGGGAATTTCGTCAACAGTGAATATAACGCTATGATTAATTGGTTCGACAGGCGGAGTGACGTAGGTTTCATCATTGCTTGCCTGGATCCGTTTGCCGTCATAAAGCGAAGCAAGACCTATAGGAACTAATATTTTCTTATCTTCTTCCACGACAAAATCTGTATCGTTGAGACCGACGATAAGATAACGGACTTGTTGGCTGCGCGGATCGAAGAGCAGATCATTTACCTCGCCGATCAATTGACCAGCCTCATTCTTTACTTTCCATCCTCTAATATCAGGTTCTCCGTCGACAATTTCATAATCGCTTCCACCTAGTTCAATCAAGTGATCATATTTTTTTTCTTCTAATGCCATAACTTCAATTTTTTAATTATTAATTTTATTGGTTCCGAAAAACAACAGCGGATATCCTTATCCTCCTATTCGACTTTTAAGATTGAATGCTTTTAACATCAATTGAATTCCAGTCAAGGACCGTTGTAGCCAGGATATTTCCTTGAACTGCTGTTAAGTTTACGGTTGTGTCAGGTATAGATCCATTTGCTCTTTCACCGCTGTAATAGCGTTTTACAAAAAATAGGATTAGTGCTAATGCGATAATTGCGAGCAGGAGCCAGAGCCACCAACTTGCTTTGCTTTTCGGTTTTACTTCTAAATGTGCCATATGCTTTTTCAGAAAGAACAACTTTTGTATAGCTTCGTTTGGAAAAGTTTCTTTTGAATAGTGTCAATTCAAAAGTATGTTTTCAGATGAGATACTTGAGATACTATCGCGTATCTATTAAATTGCTGGAAAGATTACCCTTAGAGTATCCATAGGAAGGGGGAATTGGATGAATCCGGCAGGATTGACCTACTTAGAAATAAATTGAGCAAATCAGCTTAGGCATATGTGGCGATGAGATAACCGTTTATCATTTTCTCATTGTACTACGTTTAAGTTAATCCAATCTTTTAATAGAATAAACGGGTCCGTTGCAATTTCTTTAGCCATTGGAATTTTAGTGTCTGAATTTGGCCCCATATATGAATAAGATTCGAAGTAAGCTTAGCAGCTGAGCAACTGCTCCTGCTCCTTCAAAAAAGCTGTAAAACACATTTACTGGAACGTAGTTAGAACTATAATTTATCCCGTTAGTTTTGAATGCTTCTAAAACATCATTGAAACTATTCAATTCAGCAGCGAATGATAAATAGCTTCCTTTGACGACCTTATCGGGACTTAATCCGCTGAACACAACCATTTTTGTAGGTCGCCGTTGCCTAAATTCTACACAGATGCCCGTATCAAATGAACTGCACAATCGTCTTATTCCAAATATCCAAATTTTATCTATAATAGCTCAAAATAAGAATCTGATTGATAGATTTTGTTAGCAGCTTCAGCTGATATTCTAAATTTTCCTTTGCTTGCCATCATTGGTGCTGTAAACATGATTTCATCGGCACTGACTGGTATTGGTACAATTTCAAAGTCACCAAAACGGATTTTTTGTGCATATTTTATACTCTTACCTTTAACACGGATTAATGTTCCCGGTAGCCCATTTGAGGGGGAAAAACTATCTAAGGTGATTCCCATTGGATTGATTTCGAGTTTTTTGTCGCTGAATGTATAGGCTCCTGCCGAGTTTTGATAACCTATACTGATTTTGTTAGATTCGAAGTTTGACAAAAACCATGTAAAGGAGGCTTCTCCATCCCTTTCACATACGGCGTCCCAATAGATATTGTTGCTACCCAGTAGGCTGTACATATTCCCCTTTGAAAAATTTCCATAAAGGGTAATCCGCTCGCCTTCATATGCGTTGGTTTTATCACTTGATACCCAATTGAAATTCTTGACCTTAATTATTTGAGGTAGAGTGATGTCATAAAATCTGTTTTTGAGCTTAAAGGAATAGCTGCCTTCTTTTAAATCACCCACTTCAAAAATAAAGGATTCATTTCCAGTCAGCCAAGGTTCTACAGGTAGATTTCCAAATGTATAGTCTAGGAACATTCCAGATTGGAAATCCCAGAATCCCGGCCATTGGATTATACATTTCGCTCCGGGATGAACAAAAGACTGTTCAACGGTTGCTTGGGCCAAGTCCGGGACGTAAAACATGATTTCCTCTTTGAAAATTACAGTGTCCACTCCATTTGTATAACCGAATTTGAAGCGCGACCCCTTTAGATTTTCTATCTGATTAAATTGAAGCTGATTAGTGAATGGAATCAGTAGATCCCCTAGTATAATTTTAAAGTCGTCTTTCAGGTGACGGTAATCGGGGAGGTTAAGCCCGACGATTTCCATCACGTCCATGGGTTTAAAACTTTTTATGACAGGCGGAAGTAGCTGACCCAGAATATTTACTTGAGCAATATTATAATAAAAGTCACCATAAGGATACTCTCTGCGTTTAAATGAAAAGCTGATTTCCTGTCCATGATATAAGCCGTTCATTTTCGGTACCTGAAAACGGATCGATTTTTTATCTGGCGCCAATGTGTAGGGCGTTTCCAAGCTTTGGCTTGCGTTGGATTCGGCATCAGCGAGATAAACGAAAAATTTATAATTTTTGTCTATCAGCTTAAAATCGCCATTAACCACAAGTTCTTCACCGGGTTTTACCTTTGCCTTTTTGATCGGGGCAATCGCAAAACCACCGATCTGAAATGAATTAAATTCACCTTTATAGTACCCTTTTTCAGTTCTTACGTAAAAGCTGTATGTATATTTAAGATCTACATCGAAGGGCTCATTTGGTTGATACGTAAATTTGATTGTAGGACCTACAGTATTTTTACCGACTTCTATCTCCTGTTCCTTCCTTTCGACAGCGTACTGATCTATAGTTTTGACAATGAAACCATAACTGATTACTTTCTGATCCGCTATTGAATCTATTTGACCAAATAAGGTAACGCTTTTTTTGCTGAGTGCGTCCATATGTCCTGTCTTTACAACGATTTTCTCTTCTGCAGATTGCACATATTCTATCTCTTGCACTTTCTTGCAGGCAACAGTGAATAGGGCGAGGCAGGATACCATGACAAAAAATAATATATTGGGCTGATTTATATAGCGGCGCATATCTCTGTTAAAATGTTAAATTAATTCAAATGTTTCCTTACCCTTTATCCATTTATCACCAAAAAGAAGATTGATTTCTATCTTACCCTTATAGGTGATATCCCAAGGGATGGTAAATTTGATTTCCTCTTCCCCTGATTGCCGCCACACCAGCCTGCCACCAAAATAGATAAAACCATAATAAATCCCTCGGCCTACAAGGGTGATCTGGTCACCCGCTTTTCCCTTTTTGGGGTAGAAATCCGTAAATACTGGAGTTAAAACTTCGAAGTTCAGATTTGTTTTGGTCATATATTCCTTGCCCTCACTTCCGTGATATCCTACAGAAATGGGATAAATCCCAGAGGCAATTGGCGGGATAGCGATACTCAGCTGACCATTTTGTATCGAAACAAGTGAAGCATCTTGCGTACCCAATTTAACCTGATAGGAGGCGTTTGGCCTAAAGTTGCCATTGATTCTAACAAGGTTTCCATAGTAGCCTTTATTTTGTTCAATACTCGTTACCTGCAATTTTTTGACTCTTAATTTTGCCTGACTCGTAAATGTAAAAAAAGGACTGCTTGCCGAAAGTGCATATTCACCTTCCGGAAGATCTCCGATAGTCAGTTTATGTATACCCGTCCAATTAGAACTGACGTACGCATTTTTGTTGCCTACCTTATAAGTCGTTAGATCTTGTTGTCCGAATGCTGAGAAATCCACTCCAGAGAAAGTCCCTATATTTCCAGGATGAAATTCAGTATCATTAAAATACAGCGCGTTGGAGAGGGGCTGTTTAATTTGAATCTTTTGACTAAAAATGACGGTATCTTTTCCATTGAAATAGCCGATTCTATACTTATCTGCTGGCTGTCCGTAAGTTAAATTAATCAAATTCATTTCAGGTTCGTACTTAAACGACCGGTTGCCGAATAAGATATAGAAAGGTTCTTTCATAGACAGATTGATACCCGGACCGGTAAACATAATTTTATCACTGTACATAAAATTGAAGTTGGCAGGTTCATTCAACTTGCCTGTTATTTTTATATTTGCTAACAATGAGCTTCGATACAGTCCAGACGGGTGTGTTTTATTTTGTAGGATGAAACTCAAGCGACTTCCATGCGTCAGATTAGCAGGTAACTGAAAGACTAAGATTTTAAGGTCTTTGCTCAGTGTAAAGGGAATTTCTTGTCTATTGTTATCCTCATTAATATTCAGTGTGTAATTATCCTTAAGCTTTTCAAAATTTCCATTGATGGAAATTTTATCACCTGGAGACGCGATGATATCATCTCTATATTCGATGTTATGCCAATAAAACAATACATCTGTTGTTTTCCCCTTGTAGACACCCTTATCAGTCTTGATATAATAGTAATATCTGACCGAGTTCGAATTTAGGATTTCGTTTGGAGTTTGAATAGTATGTGTAATTTTGCCCGTTGTTGCCTTTGTGCCCAAGGAGTAGACTAGTTCTTTTATTGAAGTATCATAATATTTTTGGCATTCCACTACAAAGCCATGATCAATAATGATTTCATCATTCAGGTATAATATGCGACCTGAAAATGTAATTGTCGACTCATTCGCATTGTCATTAATCAGTGTTTCAATAGTAATGGGGTTGGTATCAGGTATTGTTTCAACGACTTTTTCCACTTTTTTACAGGAAAAAAGAAAGCACAATGATACTAGCCAAAGGATATAAAATTTTTTCATAAAAGGGTTAACATGGATGTAAAGATACTTTATGGGAATCTTATATCAAAGATATTTTCTAGTTTGGAAACTAGAGAAAAATGGTTGGCTACTCATTTATTCTTGAAATCTACTTATGATTACTTCCAGCGAAAGAAAAGTCAATTATTAACTTAAATGCGAATAGCCTCTGATTTTATAACTCAGGACTTATGAAAAATATGCTAAGCCTCATCAGGTTATATGACTGATATCCAGTATTACATCGCTGAGCTGGAAGGATTATCCATTGAAAATCCAATTCACGCGCTTCAATCAAGCCAATGAATTAGGTTGATGAGCTATCCAAAAAACTTTTTTAATGGACTGTTGTTATTGGAGCAAGATTTAGACCCTGATTATGAAAATATTTCTTTTCCTCAACTACTTACTTTGTTTTTCATCGCTGCTTCTGACTAGTTGCTCTTCATTGATAAACACTGTTCAGGTACAGACGTTGACGAAAAACTATTGTGCACCAAACGTCACCTATCAATCGATCCCCATTCAACAAATTTCACCTTTTGACAGTATCCTGTTGCTAAAACATTTCTCAGCCCATGATTTTGTGCTGATTAAATACCTTAATTTAGCACAACCGGCGCTTAACTATTTAAACAGTCCTAAATATTCTATACAAAGACTGTCGGCCAAACAAACGATGACTGAAAAATATATGTTATTCGAATCAGAATTGAACGCGATTGCAGCTGAACTCGATTGCAATGGAGAACGCATTGATAAGCTCGCTGGATATATTGACGAGCTCAATGCAAAAAAGCAAACTAGACTTACAGTAGCTTCCATTCTCTTAGGCGCAGTAACTGCGGTTACTGCAACTACGGTCCAAAACAACAATCTTAACAACGGATTGAGCATTGCTGGTGGTTTGGGTACAGCAGTACTAGGATTTATGACGTTAAATCCAAAAGGAAAAAGGATTAAGATGAGCCTTCAGCGCAATATGCTTGAGAGTATCTGGTATCAAAACAACAATTCACAGATTTATCCAAGTTCGATCTGGGGAATCTTATCTGAGAAGAGGTTTAGTAACTCATTAAACCTATCCCTAGTGGAAACAACCCGGCAACGCTGGTTGCAATATGGCTTGGACGACCAGCAGAATAGTCCCCTTGAGAAATTGTATTTTGGGGATGGTGGCGTCTTTGCAGCCGAAGAACTACATGATCTAGCTAATATGCACAATGAATTGCAGGCGACTATAAGATCCATACAACAGGATCTGCGAAGCCTAATGCTAAGCATAACCTCGGCCCAATAATATAAACTGTAAAACATATTGTATATGGCGAGATTATGGTCCGAAATCACACCGACATGAGGTGCTGTTAAGGTTGAAGATTGTAATGAGACTGACAAAGGGAGACATTAGTCATGTGATCTCCCCATCAACAATACTTTCCATGCATCCATTACCCGGCCGTTTTCTAACAGATGCTTCGCTTTTAAATGTATGCGTTTGGTGCAGCTGTCGATGGTAACATTGAGCAGTTCTTTCATTTCATCGGTTTTGCTTAAGGTTGTTATGTCGTCAATGGATGGCAGCGTATTAACCAGGGCCAATAGCCCTAAATCATTCCCGGTTAATACACTGGAATTTTTAACCTCCGAAGCCAAAGGATCAAGGCCAATCCCTATTCCTGTTGAATCTCTTGTTTTGGCAATTTTAAACAAACTATCAGCGGTTAACCTACAATACCAGTTTTCACCTAAACGAGCTACTAGATCCATTTTAAGAGGGTTCATTACGACGAAGAGACAATTCTAGCCATTCTAGACGTTTAAAAGAAACAAATTCCTTTGCAGCGTAGGGGAAATGTTGAAGACATTGTTTCTGTAGTCATATCTATCTTAGATTCCAAATGGACAACAGGCATTATTATACCAGTGGATGGTGGGATCTCTATTTCTTAAACGCAATGAAAAGCGCAGAATCACGATATATAGTGATCATCCGGGTGATATCACTTTATTTCAGGAATTATTAAATTGCTGTTATTTTTTAAAAATCTGATTATTAAAGAGTTATTTCTTTTGGCCTCACTGTTGTTTCTGTCGCGATATACAAAGAATTGATAAACTTTAAATTTAAAAACATGAAGATTTTAGTTATTGGAGGCACAGGATTGATCGGAACAAAAACTGTTGCTAAGTTGAGAGCACTGGGGCATGAAGTCATTGCAGCATCACCTAATACAGGTATAAATACCATTACGGGCGAAGGTTTAGCAGAAGCTGTGAACGGAGCCGAAGTGGTGATTGATCTAGCCAATTCACCATCATTTGCGGACAAGGATGTGATGGAATTTTTTGAGACTTCTGGGAAAAATTTGTTGGCAGCCGAAATTAATGCTGGAGTTAAACACCATATTGCACTGTCTGTTGTTGGTACGAGCCGTCTGCAGGCGAGTGGATATTTTAGGGCGAAGCAAGTACAGGAAGATCTTATTGTCAAATCAGGCATTCCCTACACGATCATTCATTCAACGCAATTTTTGGAATTTTTAGGAGGCATCGTTGCTTCTGCACAGGACGGAGATGTGATCAATCTGTCGACCGCTAAAATACAACCGATCGCAGCTGAGGATGTTTCTTCTTTTGTTGCCGAATTCGCACTTGGCCAGCCTATTAATGGAATCGTGGAAATTGGTGGCCCCGAACAATTTGAACTTGCGGGTCTAGTGCAACAATATTTGGTCAAAACAGAAAATCCAAAAAAAGTTGTTGGAAGTAAGGATGCCTTATATTTTGGTGCGCCCTTGGAAGAATTAACTTTAGTGCCTTCGGTGGATGCAAAATTGGGTAAGCTAACCTTTGAAGAATGGTTTCGCCTTAGTGCTCAAAAATAAATATATTTCGATCCAAGGGCAGACAATGTCCTTGGATTTCGAAGCCTATCTATCCCTTCTTAAAAAGATTATAACTATGAAGAGTTTTTATAACACCTTTACGAGCTCTTTGGGCCGAAAATTTACAATGGCATTGAGCGGACTGTTCCTTATCAGTTTTTTATTGGTGCATATGTCGGTCAATGCACTCATATTTTATAATGATGGCGGAGCAACGTTTACAATTGGTGCACATTTTATGGCCACAAATCCCGTGATCAGGACTTTGGAAATCGTTCTTATTGTTGGATTTGTTCTCCATATTGTGCAAGGGCTTCTATTATGGAAAAAAAATAGGGATGCGCGCCCCATCAAATATGCCTATCCATTGGCTACGCCTAAGATAAAATGGTATAGCAAGAGTATGACCTTGCTGGGGACACTTTTGCTTCTGTTTTTAGTGATACACACCTCCAACTTTTGGATACCAAATCGTATTCACCAGTTTCGTTATAATGAGGAGTTGCCGCTTTATGATCTGATGCTGGAGAAGTTTAGCAACCCGCTGGAAGTGTTGGTTTATTTATTTGGTTGTGTCTCCTTGTTTTGGCATCTCTTGCATGGTTTTACCAGTGCCTTTACTTCGCTCGGTATATCGCATCGGCGGTACAATGGTTTTATAAAATGGATGGGGACGAGCTTTTCAGTAATTGTGCCGCTTGTCTTATTCTTGATGCCGCTGTCGATTTATTTTAAGTGGATAAATTGATTAAACAGAATTGCGTATATTCGAACTATAGCCAACTGTATAAACGCATCAGTTAAATGTAAGGGTACTGTCGTACCGCACTTCTGTATATCATGAAAGCAAATAAAACAACCAGTCCTAAAAATGATGTATCCAAGCCGAGCATCGCATATTACCAAAAAGAGCGGGAGATACTATTAGCATTAGGCAATGATCTAACTAAAGTTAGAGACAAAAATGATCTCATTCGGCTTTTTAAGGAAGGCATAAAAGGCTTATACTTTATTACCCATACCATTGTTACGACCATCGATTACAAAGACGATACCTATAGTCCTTTTCTTCTTGACAATGATGGATCCCCGATTCGGGATCATCCACGTTATGCGGAAATGGTAAAAGCTCGTTTTCCTCTTAATGAACCATTTATTCAGGCCGTGTTGGATTCAACCGAGCCAGTTTCATTTGTGTTATCGGATATTATGGACGATCCGGGAAGCCCAAAATTTCTGCGTGTTAATTATGAAAAAGGTGTACGGGAAATTTTAATGGCCAAATTGATGCGTGAGGGGCACGCCATTGGCTTCCTTCATATTTATACCGATAAAATAAATGGCTTTAGCCAGAATTTCAGAGATGTCATCGTTGGTATTATTCCCCAGATATCGAGTGCAGTTTCCAATATCATAAAAAACGAAGAGCTGCTCAAAAGGGAAAAGGAGAAGACTTTTCTGCTCGAATTCAGTAGCCGAATGGCCGCTGTTCGGACGAAGGAAGAGTTAACGGAGACTGTTCGAGATGTATTGAAGCAACTTAGTCCGACCGGAAGTTTTGTCGTTCGGCGAATCTGTGGTGATACGAAATCTTTTACAGAACCCTATATTTATGATTTCGGAACCCATCCCGTACCGAAAAACAAAGTGGATTGGTTCCAACAATTGCCCCTCAATGATGGTTTACAGAATCGTATTTTAACAAGTGCCATTCCTTTGTTATTTAATGTAGACCGGGAGGTGCAGCGTGGTATTTCCTCAGGTTATCTCCATTATTGGAAGTCATTGGGGATAGCGACATTTACAGGGATACGCTTGCGGAATGGCGAGACCAATTTAGGTCTGTTGTTATTGGAAACTGCCGAAATCAATATCCCCTTACTTCAGAGCATTTGTGCGCAGATCTCAACGGCTATTTCCAATACGCTAGCTAATGAACAGCTGGTTAGAAAGCAGCAAGAGCAATCTTTTTTATTAGATTTCAGCAATGATATTACCCAGCTGAGGACAAAGCAAGACCTTCAGTCAGCCATCAGTAGGGTTCTGGATAAAACCCTGTTCACAAGATTATCCATGATCCGTGTGATCGAAGCCGATGGTATCCACCTATCTCCTTTTATGTATGATGCCGCACTGTTTGCCGGTGCAAAATCCGATTTTGATAAATTGGCAAACAATCTTATTACAGTCAATGAACTATATACCGCCCAAGTATTGGCCAGCAAGGAGGGACTTGTGTTCAATGTTGAGGAGGAAATCAAAAAAGGAAACGATTATGCCCGATTATGGAAGACCACAGGGCGTAGGAATATGTATGGTCTGCCTTTGCGGATCGGTGACAAAAATATCGGTACGATATGGTTGCTGGCGGATCGGCTCAATAAGATGCTTATCAAAGGCATTTGTTCACAGATTTCAATTGCTATTGACAATATCCGTGCTAATGAACAACTATTGGCCTATAAAAAGAATCTGGAAATAGAGAATGATTACCTAAAAGAGCAGATCAAAACTATTTACAATTTTTCCGAAATAATCGGCAGTGGAGAGGCTATGCAGCACGTATATCACCTGATGTCGCTCGTTGCGGGTACTGCTACTACCATTCTGATTACAGGTGAAACCGGGACTGGAAAAGAGCTGGTCGCCAGGGGTATACATATATCCTCAGATCGAAAAGATAAAGTCATGGTAAAGGTAAATTGTGCAGCTTTGCCTGCCCATCTGATCGAAAGCGAATTATTCGGACACGAAAAAGGCGCATTTACAGGCGCCGTGGAGCGCCGTATCGGTAAATTTGAACTGGCACATCAAAGCACACTTTTCTTGGATGAGATTGGAGAACTTCCATTAGAAGCGCAATCAAAATTGTTGCGGATTATTCAGGAACGCGAACTGGAAAGGATCGGTGGGCAGCAGACCATAAAGATTGATGTCCGACTTATTGCGGCTACCAATCGTGACCTGGAAGAAGAGGTAAAGGCAGGCCGTTTTCGGGCCGACCTGTATTTCCGGCTCAATGTATTTCCGATACACCTACCGCCACTACGTGAGCGGCTAGAAGATATTCCTCAGCTTACCGACTTTTTTATGCAGAAATACAGTCGCAATACAGGGCGTAAAATGAAGAAAATAGGGTCAAAAGTAATTCAGCAATTGCGTAGCTATAGCTGGCCCGGAAATGTACGCGAACTCGAACATTTGATTGAAAGGACAATTCTTTTGACCACAACTGCAGAGATTGACTATGTTTATCTTCCTAAGGTACATGCTGAATCTGGACAGGAAGAGCTGCAGTATTTAAATTATTCACTCGATGAATTGGAGCGCAATTATATTATCCAGGTTTTAAAGCGCTGTGCCGGGAAGATTTCTGGACCGGGAAGTGCATCAGAAATTCTGCAAATTCCTGGCAATACCCTACATTCAAAAATGAAAAAACTAAATATTCGAAAGAGCGAATATTTTACCTGATTAATTATCATCTGTTAATAAGACATTGAACGATGTACATTGGAAGAACCTATAGAATAACCGAATTTCTTTTCTGGACGCGACGAAATCTGTTTTTGTTGCTCTTGATCAGTATTGTTCCAGTTTTGTTGTATGAATTATTGGGCCTTCAATGGCTGGTAGTGCCCTGGCCAATAGTGGCTTTTTTAGGAACAGCTACAGCCTTTGTCGTCGGATTTAAAAACCAGCAGACGTATAACAGGACTTGGGAGGCACGTGACATTTGGGGGCTGAAGATCGGCATGAGCAGGGCTTGGGCAATAATGTGTCGCGATTTTATCAAAGACCGCGATATTGCACGTGAGATTGCATTTCGGCATTTGGCGTGGCTCACACTGCTGCGGTATGAGTTACGCTCCAAGCGGGCTTGGGAAAATATTGATAAGTCTTATAATCGCGAATATGCTAGCTTATACACGATTCCAGAGCGGGAAGTAGCCTTGTCAACAGTACTACAAAAATATATGAGTGATGATGAACTTGAAAAAGTGATTTCTGCCAGTAATCCGCTGACACGGCTGATGAGTTTGCAGAGTGCCGCACTGGTGAGGTTGTCTGATACTGGTGAGCTTGACAATGCCCGTTTTTTCGAACTGCATAAATATTTGCGTGAATTTTCTACCCTACAAGCGAGAAGTGAAAAAATAAAAAATTTTCCTTACCCTAGGCAATATGCCACTGTTAATCGGATATTTGTTTGGCTTTTTTGTCTTCTGTTGCCTTTTGCTATGTTAAAGGAGTTTAATTCATTCAATGAATTTACAACTGGCTGGATGAAGGGCCACATGGTGTGGCTTGTCATACCTTTCAGCATGATAATATCTTGGGTATATACATCATTAGATCAAGTGGGAGAGAGTACTGAAAATCCTTTTGAAGGCAGCCCCAATGATATCCCGATTTCTCACATTTGTCATACTATTGAAAATGAGATAAGAGATATATGGGGAGATGCGAAACCTGCTCAGACCATTGTTAATCCAAATAATATTATTATGTGATAGGAACAGAAGATCTTCATATCCCAAAAATTTAAATTTAGAAACGATTGATTTCATTGATCAAGTTGAATTTGTTATAAAATCTTGTGAAAACAAACTTCAGCATTTGAATTCATTTATGAATTGTCGGTTTCATTTACAAAGCACTTATACATTTACTCTCAACAAATAATAAACTAGCCTCAGCGAATTGTAAACTGCCCGGACATAATGCTAAAAAAGCACTTATTTTAGTGAAAAGGATGCGTCGGATTACAGCGTAAAGCTAGTCGATGAAATTTAATGAATAATAGATGATGAATAGACTATTCCCAATATTAATTTCCGCGATTTTATTTTCAAATTGTCACAACGATTCGAAACCTACGCCTAATAGGATGAGCGTATCGGAACAGCAAACTATTTTAGATGCGTTAGGCAGTCACATGCACCCTAGCATTACCGATCTTACCGAAGCAAAGCGTGTTCCGGCCAATCAGTTTTTATTGGCGAGCTATTATCCATTGACTCAAGCGGAAACTAAGGCCATGGAGCTTGCAACTAAGCAGCAAGACAGCTTTGCAACGGATTTAGCGGACGGTATACATTGTACGCTCACACGCGTTGAGCTTAGGAATGAAAAAAACGAATTAGTGAACTTGATGGATACCGTTCAAAATCCGTTATATCTGCAACGTTTTGGTCTTTGGGACTATGATCATAAACTCTGTCAAAATGTAGGTATAACAATACAAACCAAAGAATTTTTTTCTAAATTAAAAGGTTCGGTACAGCTCAAATTACAAATTGATCAAGGGCCTGAAAAGTTGATTGATATTCCAATAGAAATCAGTATAAACGATACTTTGAAGTAGTAGCTCTCGGGCAAAAGGAAATTTTCCAATTCGATTGCAACTACTATACTATCTCTTTTTGAAAAGAAAATATAATAATCGTCCGATGAACCGCTAACCGAAGTATAAGCAGTACTAAATCGCAAGGGATCGTTTTTAAGTTGAGCGCTGTGCTGTTAATTAAACTATTGAGACCAGCTTGTTTTCTAAACCCGTCGAATTTGACGGGTTTAGAATTAGGGTTGTATATACTATAAACTTTCTAATGCTAATGATTACTTAGTTTCGACAATGTCCTGTAGCGCTCTGAATAAATTTAGCGGATATTCGGCTAATCTGTTGCAGAGATAGAGGTACCATTCCTGACCGTATACGAAATACAGTTTCGTGGGGTAACCGCCATCTCTTAATTGTGCCAGCTGTTCTGTCTGTATGCCATATAAACTTTCGAATTCATAGGAGTGCTTTTTAGGCTGTAGCCTATCGATAAGCTTTCTTACTTCCTGCTGAATTTCGTTATCATGCGTTGCAATAGAACATAAGTGGCCTTTTGAAAGCAGCTGTTCGACGTAGTAAAGATAGCGTTCGTTGAGTTCCTGTCCTCGTGGTAGGGATAAACCTTTGGCTGTTTCGAAAGCCCCTTTTACGATGCGGATACGGCCTCTTTCTTTACACATCGCATCAAAATCATCTGTTGTCCGATGGAGATAAGCCTGCAATGTGATGGACAAGTTTGAAAATTCTTTAGAGCCTTTCTGATAGAGCGTCAATATCCGGTCGGTCCTTTCGGTTCCTTCTGCACTGATGATCACTTCTTTGCCCTTGGCTGATTCACATATATTGGAAAGGTTTTCATAACAGAGACTTTCAGAGATTTCCAGTCCAATGTGCGAAAGGTCAAGTGAAATCGTTGAATTGAGATTGTGTTGTAGTATTGCATCACAGATACCCAAAAATTCAGCAGTTGCTTTTTCAGCTTCCGGGATTGTCCGTGTGCTTTCACCCATATACTCGATCGAACATTTAAAACCAGTATCATTTGAAGCCTGAACTTTTTTAAGGGTTTCCGTAAGGTTTTCACCGCCAATATATCGTTCAGCCGCTTTCTTCATTAGCTTGTAAAGAGGTTCATTATTCAAAATATAAGCTTTGGCATCTTCATTTAATGCAGCCTTCCTCAGTGCTTCGGCACCAGCTGTTAGTAGTTGTTCCATTTAGCGATCTTAAAATTAGTTCTGTAAAATACATAAATTGGGAAGTAGAAAAGAAATTGAATCCCTATTCAACACTGTAATCTATGACAGAAAAAGTTTTTCTACGCTCATGTGACATTAGCGTTGTGTGTATATAATCAAAACTCCAAAGTTCGCATTGCAGTGTGCTTATGCTCTTTATTGACAGATTTTTTTAAAAAACTGGGGTAAATCTGTAAAGGAGTTAATTTGAAGCAATTCGCTTGTCGGCTCTAGGTCGAAAAAAATTTTTTAGTAGATTTGAATGGAATTTATCTACTTAAACTGGAAAACAAAAACCGCGCATTATTCAATGAACTCCGATCAACAGATTTGGCAAATGTTTCAAGTAGGGCATGAACCTTCGTTCAAAATACTTTTTGAGCGGTATAATCACCTGTTGTTCAATTATGGATTCAAGTTTACACAGGATGAAATAATTATTGAAGACAGTATTCAGGAATTATTTGTCAAATTATGGTGCAATAAAGACAATTTAAGTTCCGATGTCGCCGTTAAAAACTACCTATATAAAGCCTTCCGTCGTACACTGGTGAAGAAAATCGAGCAGTCACTTAGACGGACGGATATCACCAATTCTTCCATCGATTATTTGCCATTTACTATTGAGCTTCCGCATGATCTCAACATGATCCGTCAAGAACGTGCCCTGGAGATCAGAGACAAGCTTGACCAAGCGTTGCAGCAGATGACTGCCCGTCAGCGCGAGATTATTCACCTACGTTTTTTTGAAGAATTGCCTTATGCGGAGATTGCAGAGATTATGGAGCTGTCCACCAAGGATACCTATAAACTGTATTACCGGGCGTTAGATAGTCTGAAAAAGCTCTTTGGTAGGTTTGGTTTATTGGTGTTACTCTATTTACTCAATCAGTTACGTTACAATTAAATCTTGCACCAGAAGGCAAGTTTTCTTTAATAAATAATAACCAGTATTAGACCATCATAAGTGGCGTTTGAGCTGATTTTATGATGATTTGACTGGTATTGCCTATTTTTTTAGAAAAATAAAAATTTATTGGGGTAAAATTTTGTCGAGGGGTGTAACCTATATAAAACAGTATGAACTCTCGGTTAGCAAAATATAAAGATTTTAAGGCAGCAGACTTTTTTGCGGATGAAGACTTTGTGCAGACGATATTCCAGCATGGCGATCCACAAAATGATTTTTGGTCTGATTTGGGTGATCACTTCCCTGATTTGACCACCGAGATGGAACTCGCAAAAACGTGGATGTTGTTGATCAAAGGTCAGGAACCCGCCCAAAGTAGCTTAAGTAGTCATCAGCGTTGGGTACGTATTCAAACACAAATTCCAGTGTATGAAAAGAAGCAAAAGCAAAAACTGATCATTCGGAAAATGCTGCGATGGACAGCCTCAGCAGCTGCGCTGCTACTTTTTGCAATGTTGGCCTATGAGATCAGCCAGTATGGCCCCAAAGCGACAATCACCGCCTTTGGCGAACGACGTGAAATTGCCCTCCCAGATTCTTCTGTCATCAAACTAAACAGTAATTCCAGCTTATCCTATGTGCGTGGCTGGAAGACGGACAAACCCCGAGAAGTGTGGTTTGAAGGTGAAGGTATGTTTGAGGTTAAACATACCGCAATTAAAAATCGTCTGCGTGAGAATGACTTCTTTGTCGTGCATGTGGGAGATCTCTCGTTGACCGTATTAGGGACTAAGTTCAATGTAAAAGATCGTCGCGGGCGTATCGAAATAGCATTGTTTGAAGGTAGCCTACGCGTTCAGGGTACAGATAGGGTAGATCGTTTGCTAATGCCCGGAGAAACGTTCATCTATGATGAAAATGAAAAAGCAAACCAAATCGTTCACAGTGATGTAAACCAGGTGCTATCCTGGACACGTGGCGAACTTAGTATCGAACACAGTAACCTAGCCAATATCATCAGTGTACTGGAAGACAATTACGGTTATCAAGTTGTCGTTCAGGATTCAGCACTGCTCAACAAAAGATTTACCGGCGTTATACCAGTAAAAGGGATCGATGACATTCTCTTTGTCATCAAACATACCATGAATGTGGACATTGAAGTGAAAAACAAACAAATTGTGATAAAACCTAACTAAAAACAAGTATTAATCGATCGAAATTTATGAAAACTAAACTTCTTGTGCCCATCGTCTGCCTCCTGAGTACCACAGGTAGCTTCGCACAAAAAAGGGCTAGTCTTAGCCAAGCCCTTAGCGAGGTGACTCGCATCTATGGAACCAAATTTTCTTATGAAGAGGGACTTATCCGGGACGCCTTCGTCAATAGTGAGCATATCCCAAAAAACAAGAGGCTCCCTGTGGAATCCGTATTAAAGGAATTGTTGTACCCAAATAATTATCTTTTCCTGTACGTGCAAAACAATTATTTCACCATTATTCGCGACAGTCGCGGAAAAAAGGATAACAACGGTGACGAACGTTTTTGGAGGATTATTTCTGGCACTGTGAAAGACAGCAAAGGAGTACCGTTAGTTGGTGTTACTGTTATGTCTGATGGATATGCTGTGCGTACAGGAGTGACATCAAGCAGTGACGGTAGCTATACCCTGCGACTGACAGACCCTGCCGATGCCCTGATTTTCTCGTACATGGGTATGGAGCCCCAACGTCGCGTAATCGGTAGCAGCAACCAGATCAATGTGACGATGGAACAGGTTGTCAATGTACTGGATGATGTGGAGGTGGTATCGATGGGATATACCAAAATTCCAAAAGAAACAGCTACGGGGTCCTTCGGAAGCGTGACAGCCAAACAACTGCAGCAAACACCGTCCATTAATATCCTCGAGCGTATACAAGGCTTGGTACCTGGGGTATACGTGGATCCACGTACCAATGGCATTAGCATTCGTGGGGTAAATACCTTTGGTAGCGACACACCAAAAGATCCCTTAATTGTTATTGATGGTTTCCCGATGGCCGAAACAGCAGATTCACGTTTTTCGTTGACCGATAAAGTAAATTCACAGAGTACAGGCGGCGCAATATTAAGCCGTATCAATCCAAACGACATCGAAAGCATAACCGTATTGAAGGACGCAGCAGCATCTTCTATTTGGGGAGCCAAAGCAGCAAATGGCGTGATTGTAATCGAAACAAAAAAAGGGAGGAATACCCCACCTTCGATCAACTTTGGTACCTCACTGAGTATTGCTTCTCCAGCTGACCTCAATAAAATGGACCGCATGTCGTCTGCGCAATATATCGATCTAGAAAAACAATTGGTCGAGGAAGGCTTTATCGCAGACAATATTGAAAAAAATAGCTGGGATGCGTTTAACAGTAGTAAACCCCATTCCGAATCGCTCGAATGGATTTTTCGAGTAAAACGTGGTACAGCAACAGAACAGGAGCGTGACGCCGCCTTGGCTAGACTGGCAGCAACGGATAATCGGAATCAGATCAAGGACTATCTATTGCAAAAGGCCACTTCACAGCAGTATAATCTGTCCGTCTCAGGTGGAGCCAATAAAAGTACCTATTTTGTGTCGGCCAATTATAATAAAGATATTCCAGTCTTCCGGGCCAATAAAGCAGAAAGCTTTAATACAACAGCCAATTTGACGAATGTACTGTTTAACGACCGGGTAAATCTCGCTACGGGCATTACTTATAATTATGGGAACGCTCAGGGTAATTCGGCAGCAATAAATGCGTTATCGTCAAATATTAGCTCCGGTGGACTTCTTCCTTACGATCTATTGAAAGATGATAAGGGAAATAATATACACCGTTATATTCTATTCAGACCCGAAGTTTCGCAGGATTTTGAGAAAAAAGGTTACCTGAATTGGACATATAATCCTATCGAAGAACTCGATGCGGCGAGTTATAATGACCAGTCCCACCGTTTAAGAATGAATATGGATATCAATACCAAGCTAACAAGCTGGGCCGATCTTTCGGTTATGGGGCAATGGCAACGTGAACTCGAAAATCAAGAAAATATCGATGGAGTGAATAGTTACGGTCAGCGAAATATGATCAATATTGGGACTACGTTCAACGATAACGGTAATTACGTGTATGGGTATCCAATGGGAGGAAGGTTGGGAATTCGCAATTACAATGGATCCCAATATTTGTTTAGAACACAGTTGAATATCAATAAGCCGCTGGGCGTAAGCAATGAGCATAATCTAAACTTTCTAGTAGGTGCAGAATGGAAACAGAATAGCTATCGCTCCTCTACAGATGGCTATCTCGGCTTTAATGCAGATACCTATTCTTTTGCTGTGATCAATCCCAAAGGAAGCTACAAGACGATTTATGGTTGGGATAATTATTTCAGCTCCAATGCCTCCATTGCAAAAAATAGAAATCGTGCACTTTCTTACTATTCCAACGGTGCATTTTCGGCCTTTAACGGTAAATATGTGCTGTCTGGAAGTATACGGTTTGATGATTTTACCTTAGTCGGCGCCTCACGCAGTGAGCGGGGCAAACCGCTTTGGTCAATAGGCGGAAAATGGGATGCAAAAAAAGAAAGCTTTCTAAAGGAGTCAAACTGGGCCGACGCATTGAGTATTCGGATGACTTATGGAGTAAACGGGACCTTGCCATTTGGAGCCAATAGGGTGGTTGTTATCAATACAAGCAATGACTTGATAACAAATGAAGTAACTGCGGAGATCGTATCTCCGGCCAATAATCAAATCAGCTGGGAAAAGGTGAAAACATTTAATGTGGGGATTGATTATGGCATCTGGAACAACCGATTGCAATTTAACCTGGATTATTATACGAAGAAGTCTTCCGATATTATCTACGATTTCCCTTATAATCCAACTTATGGATGGACACGCCTAAAATTTAATAGCTCCACTATGGAGGGGCATGGAATTGATTTGGGATTAAGGGCCGTTTGGCTACAGTCTAAGGTGAAATGGAATACTTTATTCAATTTTGGCTACAATACCAATGAAGTGACCGATTCACGTTTCAAAAACCCTACCCGCGTGCTTGACTATATCAATGGAGCTGTTCCGATTGTAGGAAATTCTACCGACTATATGTATGCCTATCGTTGGGCAGGTTTGGATAATCAGGGACGTTCGCAGATATATAAACAAAACGGCGAAATTGTGAGTGCCGATGCACCGGCCACAGCCCTCACACCCGAAGACCTTGTTAAAGTAGGCCGTACAACACCGCCTTACTTTGGAGGACTATTTAATACGTTTTCTTACCAGAATTTTACTTTGGGCGTTCGCATCACCTATGAAATGGGGTATGTATTGAGACATCTTTCGGTACAGAACTATCCGGACTATGCTCCATATTCGGGAGCAATCGGTCTTCAATCTGATTTAGCAACAAGGTGGCGTCAACCAGGAGATGAGGCATTTACAAATGTTCCTGGATTAAGCAAAGCCGGTTATCAATATAATAGCCTATCACGTTATGCGAATTCCGATGCGTTAGTCATCAGTGGCAGTAATATTCGTCTGCAACAGATTGATTTTGGCTATAATTTTCCGCTTAAAGTTTTGGAACATACGCCATTTAAATCAGTAAGTGTGAATGCCAGTGTGCGAAATCTCGGCCTAATTTGGCGCAAAAATAAAGACGGCATAGATCCGAGCTATCGGACATTGAATAACTATTCAAACCTTCCGCCTTCGCCAACATATTTTATGAGTCTAAACCTGTCTTTTTAACCTTGAAATCATGAAAATCAAATATATTATTCTCTATAGCTTATTTGCTTGCGGTACGCTATTGGTATCATCATGCCGGAAATTTGTGGAAGTAGATCAATATGATAAACGTACCTTAAAGACGACAGACGATTATCTGTACCTACTAAACAATAAGAGTAACTTTGAAAGTTCTTATGTACTTCCACTTATCACAAGTGATAATATCGCTCCGGAGGTCGTTTTATCAGCTTCATCAGCCTGGGGTGAAATTTATCAACGAGCCTATATCTGGAATGATTATTTCTACATCGACAATCAGCAAGACATCGCTTGGAACAATCTGTATAAGCAGATATACATTGCCAATGAGATTCTCGCGGGAGTGATGGAAAGTCAAAACGGTACTACCGCCCAAAAACTGGCTGTGGCAGCTGAAGCTCGTGTTCACCGCGCATTTGCCTATTACTCTTTGGCCAATCAATATGCTTCGGTATACGATCCTACAAAAGCCGAAAATCAGCAAGGACTACCTTTACTGCTTACGACAGATCTCTTTCAAAACTTAAGCCGGGTGTCTTTAGCTCGGATTTACGAACAGATTATCACAGACTTGAACGTGGCAACGGAAAATTTACCCAATTTTCCGACCTTTAATTACCATCCTTCCAAAATTGCAGCCTATGCCTTATTGTCGAGAGTATACTTGACGATGCGTAATTTTGAAGAAAGTGGTAGATATGCCGATCTTGCCCTAGCATTGGAGCCGAAGATCTATAATCTTGAGGACTATACCAAAGATGTGACCTTCCCGCGTCTCATCGACGACAAGGAAGTACTCTTGTCAAAGTTGAGTTCGGGATACATTCATGGACCGATCAATCCTGAACTGATAGCTCTTTACGACGCTGATGATCTCCGTCTGAAATTATTTATTGGTACAGAACCAAATACCTATAAAGGATATGTCTATACCAAGCCCTTTGCAAATTCACTCTACTATTATAATTCCTATGTAGGCTTGAGCAGTCCTGAAATTCTCCTTAATCGTGCGGAGGTGTATGCCCGTCAAAATAATGTCGCTAAAGTCGTAGAGCTGCTAAATCTTTTGCGTAAGAAACGTTTTCCCGCCGCTAAATACAAGGCACTTACAACAGCAGACATCAATAGCGACTTATTGCAGTCAGTCATCGATGAACGGCGTAGGGAATTTGTGGGTACCGACCTGCGTTGGTATGATATGCGCCGCCTTACTCTGGATGACCGTTATTTTAAACCTGTCAGCCGAACATTCAATGGACAGACTTACACCCTAACAGCTTCCAGTCCACGGTTGATATACCCCATTAATCAAGAAGTATTAACACTCAATCCTGAGATTGGCCAGAACCCTCGATAATTTATATAAGATGAAAAAACAAACGATTTTTTTAGTGGTGTTGTTTGTCCAGGCTGTGTTACATGCGCAGCCTCGATTTGACAGCAGCGTTTTTAAGCCATCAAAATCCAAAACAGCACAACTTGTTCAAATAGCCTACGATGCCAAAGGCAAGGACCTTGAATTTAGCGATGCCATACAGGCCGCATTATATTTATTTGAAGATTATGAGTGGAAGCAGACCAGCTTAGCTCTGCAAAAGAATACGGCAGGCCAATGGATTGCAACCGTACCAGTAAAATCAACGACAGCCTTTATTGGCGCAAAATTCTTTCAGGGAGAACTTGATCATCCGGATGTACTGGATAACAATCAAGACCGAGGCTATGCTATCGCTCTACGCGATGCAAAAGGAAAAGCTATACCGGGTGCTTATCTGGGCGAAGCTGCTTTTCAGGTGCCAGCCATAGCTGGTGGTGGAATTTTTTCGTATTATAGCCATCAACCCCCAGCGCTGCCTGCCGATTATCTGAAACGCCTTGCCGAGGATGAGTTTGCGTTGTCCGGCAAACAGTATCTACAGTATTTTCAGTCCCTTATGAGCTTACAAAAGCTAGCTCTGGGTGATGCTTTTCCGGCTTATGCTAAGAAGTTGATGATTGATGGACTAAAACAAAAAGACGTGTCAGATCAGGTTCTTAATCAGTTCTATTCCTTTGCCAGCGCACGCCTCCAGGATGAGGAATTGACGCAATGGATCGAAAAGCGTGTAAATACCGACTTTCCAAATGGCGCAACAGCACGTTTCATTGCCTATAACAATACCATGGGAAGCAGTCCAAATAAGGTTGAGGTAATCGCTTCATATGAGGATTTTCTAAGACGTTTTCCTGTTCAGCAATGGCGAAAGCATCCCAATAATCAGGGTTTTATCTATTATGCGGTGTACCGTGGGCTCGGGGCAGCGTATTTCGAATCGAAACAGTTTGACAGATTCGCGAAGCTTTATGATGATATCGATTTCCGTACCGGAAATGAATTGATGCGCTGGAACATCATGCGTGCATATATGTTTAAAATGGTAGGCAAAGATAGCCTTTATCATATCTCTGAAGCAATCCTTCCGAAATTAATCGCAAAACAAAGAGACAATTCATATAAAGAAGATTTTGACCGTCAGACACAGGCAGATTCCAATGTAGTTAAGAATTTGGACGATCGTCTTTTTACACATATTTCCCTGCTAAATGACCTCGGAAAATATGCGGAAGCCAGAAAATATTTCCTTCAGCTTTCCGAAGATGGAAAATACAACAATGCCGAACTGAACGAGATCAATCTCCAGGTGCTGGAGGGCTTGGGCGATGACAAACAGATCTTGCCTTTATTAGAAATGAGTGCCAGGTACAATGCGATGACGCCACGTATGTTTGATAAACTAAAAGCTATTTATCTAAAAGGGCATGCGGGTGATGGAGGAGGCTATCAAACTTATCTTGCAGGACTAAAATCCAACGAGGAAAAAGCAGCCATGAAAGCCTATGTTGATCATAACTGGGTCAATCATCCTATGCCTGATTTTCGGCTGGAAACTGCAGAAGGGCTATTTATCACTCCCGAAGATTGGAAAGATAAGATCGTTGTCGTCGATTTCTGGGCCACCTGGTGCCGTCCATGTATTATGGCCTTTCCGGGCATGCAATTGTTAGTAGACAAATATGCTCAGGATGCCCAGATAGCCATTTATATGTTGGGCACCATGCAGACAGAAGATTACAAGAACAAATCGGTGAACTACGTTCGGGGAGAAGGTTTTCGTTTCAATTTATTACACGATTCCGTCAATCCAAAGACCAATGAGCAAGACCTTGTATTCAAACAATTGGTTCCATTGTTTGGAGATTCGTCCATTCCGCGTAAGATTATCGTGAAAAATGGCCGTGTGCGCTATTGCTCTGGAGGTTACTCCGGAAGCCCTAGTAAACTAATGGATGAACTATCGCTGGCCATTGAAATTCTCAGAAACGAAAAGTAGAATATTAAATCATTTATACAATATGAACAGGAAAGCAACGAGCGTGCTCGTCGGGATGGTAAGTCTGAGCATGTCCTTACAGGCTCAGATGAATCCGAAATATAAATTTGAGGAGGCATTGAAGCTTATCCAGCAGAATTACGTCGATCAGGTGAACGAAGAACATTTGGTAGACGCTGCGATCAAGGCCATGATATCGGATCTCGATCCTCATTCACGTTATACAAGCCGTGAAGAAGCCGAGCAGATGCGTACGGCAATGAGTGGAAGCTTTGCGGGGATAGGTATCCAGTTTCTAAAAAATAATGCGCAGACCTTTATCACACAGGTTAACCCAGATGGCCCAGCGATGCGCGCAGGAATTCGCGTTGGCGATCAAATACTCAGTATCGATAGCGATAGCATTACCGGGGAAAAATGGGGGAATCGGGAGATTATGGAGAAATTGCGTGGCGAAAAAGATGTCCCTGTGCTGCTTGGGATTTTATCGCCAGGAAGCTTGGAAGTCAAAAATGTGAGTATCATCCGCGAAAACATATTGGAAAAGTCTGTTCGTGAAAGCTATATGGTGGATAAAGAAATCGGTTATATAGCACTTACGATTTTCAACCGGACCACCCGTCAAGAGATCGATGCCGCTTTAAAAAATCTGAAGCAACAAGGCATGAAAAAGTTGATTCTTGACCTGCAGAGTAACGGGGGTGGCTATGTTGAGTCTGCTATTGGCGTAGCTGATGAATTTTTGCCGAAGGAAAAAGTCGTTTTCTATTCAGTACCCAACGAGGGTGGCAAAGATTACTACTTTACAGGAGGCTATGGCCAATTTTATGAGGGCCAATTGGTTGTCCTTATAGATGAATCCACAGCATCCTCCAGTGAGATCGTAACTGGCGCACTGCAAGATTGGGACCGGGCTGTGGTGATTGGTCGTCGAAGTTTTGGAAAGGGGCTGATGCAGAAGCCTGTTCCACTTTCGGACGGTTCAGAAATGCAGCTTACCGGTGCACGGTATTATACACCATCCGGAAGATCAATTCAAAAGCCTTACAGCAAGGGGAAAGATGACTATTTTCAGGATTTCAACCGGCGCATGGCATCCAAAGAATTACTGGAAGAAGGACATATTTCCTTTCCAGATTCTTTGAAATACACAACGTTAAGTAGCAAAAGAACAGTGTATGGTGGTGGTGGAATCATGCCCGATCGTTTTGTCCCCATAGACAGCAATGAATATAGCACATGGATGTCACAACTTATGAACAATGGTATTGTTGCCAAAGGTGGATTTGAGTTTGTACAGCAAAACCGCGAAGCACTTCTCAAGGCCTATCCAGACTTCACAGCTTTCAATTCGCGATTTAAGGTGCCCTCAGAAGTTCATCAGCAGCTGATCACTGCGGCCCGTAAAGTAGCAGTGGCAATTCCGCCCGAAGGACAACATGGTGCACATTCCGCTATTGATGTTGAATTTAAAGCACAGGTAGGCTCGCTGCTTTTTACTGGTGGTGATTACATGGCCCGGGTACGGAATGAATCCAACCAAAGTTTTAAGGAAGCATTGTCTGTGCTTCGCGATGAAAAGCTTTATAAACAGCTGTTACATACGGACACAGTAGGGCAAATTTCTAAAAAAAGCGCGACAACATTATCCAAATAAATTGGAGTAAAGTATAAAATAAACAAGAATAAGCATGAGAAATATAAAATGGGCTCTGGCCTTAGCCTGCATATTACCAGCATTAGGATATGCGCAACAAAACTATACAATACAGGGGACAGTGGGCAAATTAGACAAGCCTGCGAAGGCCTATTTGCGTCTTAATTACGACGGAAAAGAGCGGATTGACTCGATGGAGATGAAAAGTGGTAAATTTGAATTTAAGGGAAGTATCCCATCGCCGATGGAGGCTCATTTGCGCATAATCCATGACAATGTCCCTTTTGATCCGGCCAAGCCCCCTAAACAAGATATATTGCCCTTTTTGATTGAAGGGACAACAATCAAATTTGTTGCTACGGATTCCATCAAACATGCCAAAATCTCTGGATCACCTTTAAATGCCGAGAATGAACGGGTAAATGCTTTACTTAAACCAATTTACGATCAATATGAGGCTTTGAATAATGAATATAAAGCCAAATCCCTTGCTGATCAGCAGGATCCGAAATTCATTAAATCATTGGAAGATCGGGCCAATGCGATACAGCAACAGACGATAGATGCTAAATTGGACTATGTTGCCAAAAACCCCAAAAGTTATATGGCATTGATGGCTTTTAATTCTACGTTACCGCCTGAGTTTGATGCCGTTAAAGCCGAGAAGATATTTGCGACATTGGATCCGTCTTTACAGGCTTCCATCCTCGGAAAAGACTTGGCAAAACGAATTGCCTTGGTCAAAAAGACAAGCGAAGGAGTAGAGGCCCAGGATTTCACGCAACCTGATATTGAGGGTAAACCGGTGAAGCTATCCGACTATCGTGGAAAATATGTGTTGATTGACTTTTGGG
The DNA here is from genome assembly GCA_029239355.1 of Sphingobacterium sp. GTDB lineage: Bacteria > Bacteroidota > Bacteroidia > Sphingobacteriales > Sphingobacteriaceae > Sphingobacterium. Next base: position 19,650 of record JAQZAZ010000027.1, on the reverse strand, counting down.
CGTCATGGTGTGCACCCTGCAGACGAGAAAACCCGAATTTAGTGAAATCGTATGCTAAATACCAAAAAGAAGGATTTGAGATTTTGGGCGTATCGATGGATAAGGCTGCGGATAAGGCGAAATGGTTAAAAGCGATTCAAGACGACGGACTTACTTGGAAGCAAGTCGGGGATCTCAAAGGATGGGACAATGAAGCGGGAGTAATGTATGATGTGAAGGCTATCCCAATGAATTTCCTAGTAGATCCGCACGGAAAAATCATCGCTAAATATTTGCGTGGCGAAGAATTGGATAAAAAATTAGCGGAAATTTTTAAAAAATAGTTTTTGTGTAGCTGTGGGAAATCCTTGCTGTGCTGGCATATGCATAGTTAGAAGAGAATAGGCTGTTTTAGTACAGCCTTTCTTTTTTTGAGATAATTTCTGCGCACCTTCAGTTTAATCTCTTTATCTTCTGCTCATTAGCATTTAAACTACAGTTCGAAAACAGAAAAACTAAATTTAAATTTAAAAATTACAGTGGTCGATTGGAATTTTTCTTGTTATACAGGTTTTTCCATCGTTTTTTTTTGTTTTGCGGTCCTCTTGTTGTGTTTCATATCGTTAATGTCGAATATTGTTGTAAATAATCTATTTTGAAATTTATCTTATTTTTTCATCTCACTATCCAAAAAACAAAATCTAATTATGAATAAAAAATTTAAAACAATAGCTTTTATTTCCCTATTGTTTATGACCACAGGTATTCAAGCTCAAGTGGGCAAATACCAATGGAAAGAAGCTTCCGAAGGGGATTACACATATAAATATGTGACAAATGATCCCATTAATACGAGGTTCTATAAACTAAAAAATGGTTTGACAGTTATTTTGAGTCCAAATAACAAACAACCCCGGATACAGGCATACATGGCTACCAAAGCCGGGAGTAAGACAGACCCAAAAGATCATACGGGACTGGCGCACTATCTTGAACATCTGCTTTTTAAAGGCACCGACAAGTTTGGCAGTCTGGATTGGTCCAAAGAAAAGCCATTGCTGGATCAGGTAGACAACCTCTATGAGAAATATAATCATACCACTGATGCTAACGAACGTACCGCTATCTATAAAGAAATTGATCGTGTGTCCGGCGAGGCATCGAAATATGCCATTCCAAATGAGTACGACAAATTGATGAGCAGTATGGGGTCTAAGGGTACAAATGCTTTTACATCTTTTGAGCAGACTGTTTATGTGGAAGATATCCCTAATAATGTGATTGATAAATATTTGGCTGTTCAGGCTGAACGCTTCAGAAATCCCATTCTTCGTTTGTTCCACACAGAACTTGAGTCGGTATATGAGGAAAAAAATATAAGTTTGGACAATGACAATAGAAAATCCATAGAAGCCATTTTCTCAGCAATGTTTCCCAATAATAACTACGGTAAGCAAACTGTCTTGGGATCAGTAGAGCACCTTAAAAATCCATCACTTAAGGCAATCCGAGAATATTACAATACATATTATGTTCCAAATAATATGGGAATCATTATGTCGGGAGATTTTAATCCGACGGACATCATCAAACGTATTGACAAGGCCTTCTCTGGTATGAAATCTAAATCCGTTCCAGAATACAGGTTTGAAAAGGAGCAAGCTATTACAAGTCCAATTTCAAAAACCGTGACCGGTCCGGCGTCAGAGTATATCCTATTGGGGTTTCGTTTTCCTGGCGCCGCAGATCCTGATGCGCAGATCCTGAATCTAATGGCAAATGTGCTGACCAATGGATCAGCCGGATTGATCGATCTTGATCTTGTGAAATCACAAAAGTTGTTGGGCGCAGGTGCATTCCCATATGTATTGAAAGACTATTCGATGCTGATCCTTCAAGGTAATCCGGGTGCAGGACAAAGTTTGGAGGATGTCAAGAAACTTTTGTTGGCTGAGCTGGAAAAATTGAGAAAAGGAGAATTTTCGGATGACCTGCTTACCTCGATTGTCAACAATGAAAAGAAAGCCCAGATTAAGCTTTTTGATAATTATACCAGTACCGCAGAACAATTGATGTCAGGATTTACCTCGGAACTGGATTGGGCCAAAGAACTGGCCTATACAGACCGATTATCAAAGATCACAAAAGAAGATATCGTACGCTTTGCCAATAAGTATCTCTCTGATGTTAACTACGTGGCCATTTTTAAGCAAAAAGGACAAGATGCTAAGGTAGATAAAGTTGTAAAGCCAGTGATTACGCCGATCACTGTCAACCGTAATGTAGAATCAGCTTTTTTGAAACAGATCAATGCGCTGCCAGAGCAAGATATCAAGCCCCTATGGATCGACTTTGAGAAGGATATGTCAAGATCGAAGCTGAAAGATTTAGAAGTCCTAGCTGTACAGAATAAAAATAATGAGCTTTTTAGTCTGACCTACCATTTTGATTTTGGAAGCTGGGACAACAAATTATTGGGACTGGCGGTAGGATATCTGGAATTCTTGGGTACTAAGGATAAGAGTAGTGAAGAGTTTAGCAAAGCATTCTACAAATTGGCATCTGATTTCTCCGTATCATCAGGCAATGAGGAGAGCAGTGTTTCGGTCTCCGGGCTGAATAGCAATTTTGGGGAATCAGTCCGTTTATTACAGGATCTTATGCACCACTGCGTCGTTGATGAGGCCGCTTTTAGCGCATACATCGGCCGTTTGAAAAAGTCAAGAGCAAACGCTAAGGAGAATAAGGCTACTATTATGGAGGGGTTGAAAGCCTACGCTCGTTATGGTGCCCAAAACCCATTTAACTATACCTATACCGACCAAGAGCTAGACGGCCTTAAGGCAGCAGACCTTGTTGCGGTGTTGCATAATCTCGCGAATGCCAGACATCGTGTGTTATACTACGGTCCACAGCCCGTCAATGAATTGGTGAAAAATCTGACGCCGTTAAAAGACAATGATGCAGCCTATTTTACCATCGCAAAAGGAATAAAGTTTGAAGAAAAGCCAACGGACGTGCAAAAAGTACTTTTTGCACAGTATTCGATGAAACAGGCAGAAGTTTTCTGGATCAGAAACTCAGGGCTATTTGATAAAAATCAGCTACCAACCGTGGCCTTCTTTAACGGATATTTTGGAGGCGGAATGGGCAGTATTGTTTTCCAAACACTTCGCGAGTCAAAAGCTTTGGCTTATACGACCTATGCTTATTATGGCCAACCTCAGAAAAAAGAAAACCATGGCATGGTCGGTGCGTATATCGGCACACAATCTGATAAGTTTAAGGATGCTGTAGGCGGGATGAATGAACTTCTAAATGAACTTCCCGAGTCCAAAGTCGGTTTGGAATCTGTCCGCACTAATTTACTAAAATCATTGGCCAGCGAACGGATTACAGGAGCAGGCATCCTTTCGAGTTATTTGGCTGCACAGCGTCGTGGACTTACGGGAGATTCAAGGAAATTGATATTTGAAAAATTACCACAATTGACTTTCACTGACCTAAAAGCATTCCATGCTGAAAACATAAGTCACAAGCCCTATATCTATTGCATCGTTGGGGACGAGAAGGATTTAAATGAGCGCATTATTTCGGGACTGGGAAGTGTACAAAAGCTAAGCCTGAATGAAATATTTGGCTATTAGTTGAAAAGAGGCCACGTCTTGAATGATGGCCCCTTTATGCTATGGTTGCGATATATACGGTCTTGCACCGCGATCAGCATTTATAAAAAATGTCTGCCTCAATTTAGAGGCAGACATTTTTTTATCCTTTATAAGGTTTTTTTGCAGCTTCTATTAGTTCTTTCATCTCTAATTTGATATAATCCACGTTTGGAGAGGATCCAGTCAGAAAGTAACGGATATTTCCTTCCTTATCAATTATAAATTTTGCTGGAATACCTTTGACGCCAAATTTTGCGGCCATTACCTCTCCGGTTTGAGGATCTTTTTGATCGTCATAAAGCACCTCAAATGGATAGTTGTTTTTTGTAATAAAGGATACAACATTTTCTTTGTAATTCTTATCTCGCTCCCAAGTATTCATAAACAGGAATTGCACATCCTTATCATTCGCATAGGATTCTTGCGCAGCTTTCATTCCTGGGAATGAGCGTACACAAGGCTGACACCAGGTTGCCCAGAAATCTAAGACTACAACTTTTCCTTTTAAACTGGCTAAGGACACTTTTTCACCTTTTAGATTGAGTAGTTCGAAGTTAGGTGCAGGTTTAAATGTCGCCATCTCTTTGATGTGGTTACGAATGTTTTGCGTCAGCTCCGTTTTCAAGGAAGCGTTGAGGTTTTCGTATCCCTGAGCTGATCCATTCAATTCTGTATATAATCTTTTAAGGTCATTTTCAACTGCAAATTGCCCTTTCGCATATAACCTGGTCAAAATATTGTATGCTTCGAGCTTTCTTCCGGTTCCCATTAAAGATTTATAATATACCGTTGCAAGCCCATCGGCTTGTTCTGGTGCTGCCTTCAGTGCATTTTCGATATACCCAAGCGCTTCAGCGTATTTCTTCTGAGCAACAAGGATATTTACATACGCCGACATCGAACTTGCATAGCCCATGGCTGCAAAGCGCGCTTTATTATCTTTTTTGTCTTCCGGAAGGGTTAAATAATAATAACTGTCGTCCAGGGCAGTCTTGAGAATAGGAGTGGCCGTAACCGTGTCACCTGCATTCAGGATAGTTTGCCCTACTGGGATATAACCATTTCCACGCCAGAATCTCTCTTTCATCTCGCCCAAGTAATGTACTGCCTTTTGGGTATTTCCATCATTAGCAAAACTTTGTGCCAGATTTGCCAAAACATAGTCATACGTCAGTGGTTCTTGGCTGAAGTTCTTTACTGGCCATTTTTTGATGAGTTCATGATATGCTTTTTCTTTTTCTTGTGCAGTACTGGCATTGTAGAATACATTCGTGATAAAAGCATCTCGGGTGAGTGATCCCTTTGGATACTTTTTCTTTGCTAATGTTTCTAATGATGCTTGTTGTTCCTCTTTTCCCAATGAGCGCAAAATATTGATAGTCGAGCGATAATCTTCTTCCGATTTATAGGTTTTTATTTCGCCCATCAACGCATTGGCAAGTGAATCTTTTTGCACTAAGGTACCTTGCTCTATAATAGGAAGGAATTGTTGATATCTATTTTGTGTTTTTTGCTGCGCATAACCTACTGTTGTTGCGAGCAGGAGTGCTAGTGTTAAAGCTTTTACTTTCATGGTTTTTTGTTTATTTTTCAACATTCTGTTTAATAGATCCGTTCCCCGGATTCTCTGTTGCTCCCAATGGAAAAGGCATAATCCAGAGGTGTGATGTTGGGCTCAGTTGGACCGTCTTGCCGTCGATCGTTTTGCTCAGTGTTGTCGCAAAGGCACTTTCTTTGTTGAGGCGTTTGTAATCGGCAAACGGGACAATGGAATGGATCAGTTCATTCTGTTTAAGCTGCTGTATTTTTTTTATGGCATCAGTGGCATTTTGTGCGGTGAAGTCCGTATAGTTTGCTGCAAGAATCCTTGTCTTACGGACCTTGTTGACGAGATTCATTGCCTTTTGAATATTTCCCTGTCGTGCCTGACATTCTGCGGCAATGAGATAGACTTCGACAGTCGTCAATCCCTGGGTGTTATAGAATCCGGTCATCGTGCTTGTATAATAGGTGTTGGGCACTACTGTACGCAACTTCCAGCGCGAAGCGAATTTACTGTCTCCTTTTTCAAATCCAGCTGCACGTTCTACCTGCAGGGATAACTCTGTGGCGGTATAGTTTGGAGATTGGCCATGTCTGAAATAGTAATTTTCGACATAGGCAAAATCCATGGGTGTCTTCTTCAACGCATAATTCGCAGGCTCTTCGATCTGTGATTTATTGGCATTATAGTAGGCTGTCCAATCATATAGGTTGTCATTATATTCAAGCGCTTTTTCGCTATTTTCCAGTGCATCCAGATAGTTGTCCATTTGCAGGTAGATACGTGCCAATAATGCATAAGCGGCTCCTTTACCCGGATGAAGGATCGTTTGCCCCTTGTTAGGTAGGTTAGGTAGGGCACCTTTGATATCATTGATCATGTAATCGTATAGTTCAGCGATAGTGACCTGCTTGGATGGAGCACCGATATCCGCACTTTCAATCAAGGGAACCGATAGCAATTGGCCCGCAGTTTTGCTGTCATAATCCGCCGCATAATAATTTGCTAAGGTAAAATAGCTGATGGCCCGGAGTACGCTGGCCGTAGCCATCAGTTCATCCCGCTGTTGGGCGGTGGCCTCAGTCATCGTCGGCCCATGCTCAAGGATCAGATTGCAGACAGATATGCTCGAATAGGAATAGTAATAGGTGCTTTCATCGGAATTGTTGTAGATCTTCCGGTCCTCTTGTTCCTTCCAGTTATAGTTAATGTCCCACAATTTATAATAATTGACGTTAGCCGGAGAGACAAAACGATCATTGGGCAAAATAATAGCCTGGGGGATAGGAACCTGATGAACAGTTGCTTCATCGCGCAAGAGCGCTTCAAAATCTGCATAGGTTTGTGGGATTTTCTTGCCTTTGGGTAATATGTCCAAATATTTATTGCAGGAAGCGAAAAACAGAAAGGGGATGATCGAAAGTAGGTATATTATCTTTTTCATAAGAATTTTAAATTAGAAGGTTAGGTAAGCACCAAAAACATAATTCGGAGCACGATAGCCTCCCAGCATAAATTTTGCATTGCTGGATTTGGTAAACATGGCCACATTCTCCGCGTTGAACTGTAACCTCGCCTGTGCCAGGCGCAGCCTTTTTACCCAGTCAGCTGGTAGCCGATAAGCAAGACTAATGTTGCGGATTTGTACATTACGGGCATCAAGCACATTGACGTCTGCATATTGGTAGATGGTACCACTTGCTGAGTTGTAAAGAGTGGTCTCTTCAGGAAACACCAGACGGGGTATATCGGTATTCAGTTCATCACCTTCCTGTTGCCAACGGTTACGAATGTTTTTATTCATCGGCTCAAGTGTCGTAAACGTGAGGAAATTTCCGATTCCCATATAAGGAAGATCTTTGTTTCTGATTTTATGACCGCCTTCGTAAGTCAGCATCATCGAAAAATCGAAGTTTTTGTAGGAGAGGCTATTTGTCCAGGAAAGGGTATGTGTAGGCACTTTTGTTCCTGCATAGACAATCGATTCCAACGTCGTCGGCGTTTGCGTGCTTTTGTTTCCAATTTCATCATACACCTGCGGTATGCCCTGCTGATCGAGTCCAGCCCATTTGTAGGCATAAATTGCTTCGTATGGATTTCCTATGCGCGGATAGGCGTCGGGGTAATCCAATTGTAGGATATAAAATGGTGCTTTAACATTGACGTAAGTGACTTTGTTTTTGTTATAAGCATACAGGATACTGCTGTTCCAGCTTACAGCGTTGTACTGCAGGATATTGGCGTTCAAGGTCAGCTCCAGTCCATGATTGGTCATCTGTCCATTGTTGATCGCATAGGTGGAATAGCCAAAGCCTTCGGTGGGTACACCCATCGAGGAGGCGAAGAGGTCTTTCCCTTGTTTTCTATAGTAATCCAGGCTTCCCGAAATACGATTTCTGAATAAACCGAAATCCATCCCAATATTCGTAGTGGTTGTTTTTTCCCACGAAAGTGACGGATTGGGACGGTCGGAGACTGTACCTTGTGTTCCCCCGACGTGAGAATTGGTATTGTAATACGCTGTCATAAAGGGAGCAACATTCTGTAATATATTGCCACCAATACCATAGGAAGCTCTCAGCTTAAGTTGATTTAACCAATCCAGCTGCATGAAATTTTCTTCGTTCAAATTCCATCCGGCACCCAAAGACCAGATCGGTTTGTTCTGATATTTTGAGCTTGTTCCCCATAAGTTTGACCGGTCCCAGCGCAAGCTTCCCGTGAGGAGGTATTTTTTTGAATAGGCATAGCCGACATTACCATAAAAGGAAACAAAGCGATTGATAGATTCGTATTGACTGGCGTTGTCATAATTTTGATTGAAAGAGCTCACCGTACCTATCGCTGGATCGAGCATGGTATAGGTGAGTGCATCGGGATCAAAATTGTAGAGATTTTGAAGCTGAGAACGCATGCGGTTGTTCTTGAGCTCGCTACCCAATATAGCGTTTAGGCTGTGTTTTTCGCCAAATTCCTTGTCAATATTGATCTGTTGCCTAAAATTAAATGCATTATTCTTGAGATCCGTTGTTTTATTGATATTGCCATTGGGCATCATCAGTGTCGCTTTTCCGTCCGCGATTAATGCAAATTGATTGACGCGTGATCGTGTATAGTACGAGTTTCTTCCATAGAGAAGCTCTAATTTTTTATTGCTGATTTCATACTGAAACGAGGCGGAATAGCTGAGCCAGTCTGCAATCTTCGCATTCAATTTGAGGAAACTTCGGTTCGAAAAGCCATTTGAGTGTTCGATATTGTTTTTTAGCTCATCCAATGGTGTGATGTCCAGTGTATTCAGGCCATACTGTTTGATGCTGTTGATATTTGCCAGGCTCATATAATCGGCCATATGGGCGGTATAATTACTGCCGTTGTCATTTTTTAACGGATTGTAAGGCAGAAAAGAAAATCCTGGTTCTAGCACATTATAGGTTTGCCGGTCATTATCTACATAATTGAGAAAAGAGCTCATTTCTACTTCCAACCATTTGTTGATCTGGGTGATATTTCGGAGGTTGATACCCAAATTCTGGTTTTTACTGAATCGGTCTTCCAACAGATCCTTTTTATAGGTCGTCGAAAAGTAGAATTTACTCTTTTCCCTACCATTGGAGAGGTTCAGGTTGTACTGCTGTGAAAAAGGATTCCGTTTGGCATACCTGGCGACATCGTCATAATAACGATAGCCTTGTTGTGATAGACGGTCTAGTTCGGCATTCATTTCAGATTCATTGAACTGACCGGCATATTTTTTAAGGATGGTGCGGATACCGAGACTTCTGTAAGACATATCTTCTAATGTACTTTTTGCTTGCTCAGCTGTCATTGTTTTTAAATTCGGATTTTTTGCTGCCCATTCCCGTTCAATGCCGATCATGTCCGCAGCTGAAGCCAAACGATCCGTATTAAAATAATAAGGCGTATGTGTCAGTGTTGTCGAAACATTGATCTCGGCCCCCTTATTTTTTCCTTTTTTCGTTACAATAATGACAACCCCATTGGCTGCACGCGCACCATAAATGGAGGCTGCAGCCGCATCTTTTAAGACGGTAATAGACTCAATATCTTCCAGATTGAAATCAGGGAGATTCTCGACTACACGGCCATTGACATCCATGGCTGCATTATCTACAGGGAAACCATCAATCACATATAAAGGCGAAGTCACGCCTTTCATGGATGTGGTGCCACGAAGCAAGCCATTGTGGTATCCTGCAATACGGCCTTCCAGCAAGCTTCCTAGGTTGTTGAGCCGTTGCTGTTGCAGACTATTTTTAGGCAAGCTGGAGAATGCACCGGTAGCACGTTCCTTGGAAATGGTCTGATATCCCGTGTTGATGGTCACATCCACTTCCGAAAGACTAGTCATGCTTGGTTTGAGTACGATCGTTTCCGATTCTTCATTAGCCTTGATTTCAAGGGGTTCATAGCCTAAGAAGGTGACGATCAGTACAGCGTTACGGTTGGGAGAAGTCAATTCAAATTGTCCATTTTGATCGGATTTTGTTGAGATCGTGGTGTTTTTGATGGTGATGGTGGCACCGCTTAATGCTATCCCCTCGGCATTGGAAATATTGCCACGCAATGTGTACTGTTGGCTCGGCGCTGAGGAGGCTGTGGAAATTGATTTTCTGGCAGGTGCATTTTTTAACAAAATGGTGTTTTTGACAATCTTGTACTGGATGTTATTGGCGGTAAATGTCGCATCCAGTGCTTTCTTGAGCGAGACATCGTTGAGGCGAAGTTTAACTTTTGGAATTGTTAGTTGCGCCTCATCATAGACGAAATGATAGGCCGATTGCTTTTCGATCTGTTTCATGACAGCAAGCGCTGATTCGTTATTGGCCTGGATGTTAATCTGTCCAAAACTGTAGGAACTGCACAGTACCGAAAAGCCATAGAGTAGCACGGCCCTGGCTTTTTTGTTGAGCCTGGACGAATAGGTTTGTTTCATATAGGTGTAGGGTTAAGTTATCTGTTTATGCTATTGTTTTTTGATTGTTAAATACACTTTATTGTTTTTCATTTGTCCTTGGATGTCAAAATAAGAAAGGATCTGCATGACATCGTCAAGATTGACATTTCTAGGGATTTCCCCTGTTATAAGACGATTTTCGGCAGCTGTTTGGTCAACGATAAAATCAATATTATACCAGCGTTCCAATTCACGGACAATATTTTTTACCGAGCTCCGTTTGAAGCTGAAAAGTCCATTTTTCCAGGCGATAATACCGCTGATATCCGTGTTTGCCTTTTGTAGATTTGATTGTGCTAAAGTTTGTTGCCCAGGCTGTAAGATCAGTGTTTGCTGTGCTTTATTTTTACGCGAGACTTTTACCTTTCCATGGACTAGTGTGGTGATCGGAGTCAGGTTGTCAGCGTAACTCTGAATGTTAAATCCTGTCCCCAGTACTTGAATTTCATCGTTTCCAACGGTCACTTTAAATGGCTTTTTCGCATTGTGTGCAACTTCAAAATAAGCTTCGCCCTTTAAAATGACGGATCGTTCATTGGTAACAAATTTGGCAGGGTAACTGATGGTTGATCCTGCATTGAGCCAAACTTTGGTGCCATCTTCCAGTTGAACTTGAAATTGTCCACCACGGGGTGTTTCCAGTGTGATCATGTGATTGCCATCTGTCGTGCTTAGATCGAGATTTCCTGTATTCAGCTGTACCATACCATCTTTATTGATCAGTTTGTCTTGTCGTCCTAAAGCGATGATCTCTCCATTAGGCAGACGGAGTGTTGCCTGGTCATGTCCCGGTTTTATGGCGGCAAACTGTTCAGAAGCCTGTTGGGTTTCTTTTTCGGAAAGCTGCTGCTGCGTATACTGATAGAGTCCAAATGCTGAGCTGAACATAAGTACTGCTGCTGCTGCATATTTCCATACCGAAATACGTTTTGTTTTTTGTGGAAATAAATTCCTGTCCATTGCATCAAGCTCCTCCTGAACAAACTGATCGTCCAGTTCCGCTGATGAACGCTTTGCTTTGTGCAGATAGAAGCTATGAATGATCTGCAGTTCTTCAAGCGATGCGGTTCCCGTTTTATATTTTCGGAATAATTCCTGTATTGTTTCTTTCTCCATTCTTTAGGTGGATAGCCATAAGAAGGCTATCTAATAGTAAAGACGGGCGAACAGGGAAAAGGGAGTATTAAAAAATAAAAAAATTATTTAGAAAAAAAAGAAGGAGCCAAATTTCGTGCGTAGTATCCGTAAGGCATTATGTACCTGTTTTTTAATTGTTTTTTCGGAAGTAGAAAAGAGCTCACTGATTTCTTTATAACTATGGCCTTGCTCGCGATTGAGTTCAAAAACTTCCCTTGTACGGGGCGACAGTTTGCTCTTTTCGCGTTCAATCATAGCGGCCAGTTCTTTTTCCAGCAGGAAGTCATCGGTATAGCAGATACCCTGCTCCACGAAAGATAAGATATCCTCCCGATATTTTTTCACCACCTCTTGATGGCAGAAATAGTCCAGTATTTTATTGCGGATGGATTTGATCAGATACGACTCAAGTGATTGGCTAATTTCAATGGATGCTCTTTTATTCCAGAGGATGAGGAAAACGTCCTGAACGATATCCTTGCTAAGTTCGCTGTCCTGGGTCATTCGGTAAGCATGCCGAAACAACAGTTCTTTATAACGATCAAACAATTCTTTATACGCTAGCTCATCACTAACTTTTACAAGCTGAAGAAGACTAATTGCGTTTAAATTGTGATAATCGTACTGCACTTGATTGCCAAATTGATAATAGTTTGTAGAGCTAATTTAGGACATTGTTTTCAAAAATAAAAAACAATGTGTTACAGTGTATTTCCTATTTCATATTTACTTCTTTCTTTTCGACCGTCAGATTTAATTAGCGCATTCTTAAAAATATGACCCTTTGATACCTAAGCAGCGTCTTTGCGGCAAAAAAAAGCTTGAAGGCGAGGGATTCCAAGCTTTTTAGCTTAAACAGTGATTAACTAAATAACCTAAATTATGAGCTTAAAATCTCGCTATTTTATGTCTAGATAACTTAATGACAAATAAAATCTTGTTTCAGATTATAGTTTAGTGTTACTTTTGCTTTTCTTTTTTCGCTTATACCAGATTAAAAATCCCGTCACCGGCAGAGAAGCAGAAAGTAATGAGGCGATAAAGACGATAATTTTTCCGGGTATCCCAAGGATCAAGCCGAGGTGAATATCATAATTCAGATCTTCAAATTTTTGTGCGCTGTCTTTATCTGAGAAGCTGACCCTGCCAACAATTTTTCCGGTGTATTTATTTGCTGTAAAAACAATTGACTGATGACTTTTATCGAAAATGGCTACAGTGGTTATATGGGGATTGTCAGCAGATTTTGGGAAATAGAATGCATAGCCTTTTGCTAAGCTTGTTTCACGTGTTACTTGGCAATAAAGTTCTTCTAAAGGATCAGCTGTCTCTGGATTTTTCGCAGCGACATTTTGTGGTAAGGATAATTCTTTAGCACCTTGTTCGGATAAAACAGATTGAATAGCCTTATTCAGCCATGGGAATGCCCATACCATCCCTGTAAATGCTAAGGTCACACCGATACTGACTAAATAAAAACCAAGGATACTATGAAGGTCGTAGATTTTTCTTCTGATCCCGGTTGTGCTTTTCCACTTGAAAGCAAATCTTTTCTTAGCTGTCGTCTTATTTTTTGGCCACCAAAGGAAAAGTCCGCTTACTAAAGATAGAAAATACAATAGCGTCGCTATCCCAACAATGGGTTGACCGATAGATGTTTTTAGCAATAGACTCCAATGAAGGTATAGAATTACCCTGAAAAATGAGAATTCAGAATTTTCCAAGCCTAAAATCTTATTGGAATAGGGGTTTACAAAGACTGACTCATAGTATGATTTTTCATTCCAGTACCAGATCCCGTCATTTTCATCTTCTTGAAATGTTCTAAACCGCCAAGCTTGCTGTGGATCAGCGGATATTTCCAACGAAGATATCTGCTTTTTTTTACCTAAATACCTTTGGACATTTCCCGCTATTTGAGAAAGAGGAAACCTTTGCGTATTAGTTTCAATTCGATTTTCTCTATTGAGGAGATGCTGTATTTCTTTCTCGAAAGCGAGAATACAGCCGGTGACACCAAGAATAAAAATGATAGGCCCCGAAATTAACCCCATCCATAAATGCAATTTTCTGATTATCTTTTTTTTACCAGCCATAATGAATATATGGTGGGATGATGATAATAACCCCACCATTTTTGTCAAATTTTAAAATCGAAACGATAAACTGGCCGCATAACTTGCTGGAGCCTGTACATTTCCCCAATTATCCCAGTAGATTTTATTAAAGATATTGTTGGCTTTGACTTGAATTCCCCATGCTTGTCTATTGTAAAATAACGTTGCATTAGCCAAAGTATATGATGGGATAAAAAATACATTATTACTTGCCCGGTACATTTTATCCACATAATTAACTCCAAAACCTACTCCAAGGCCTTTAGCTCTTTGTTGTAAAGTATAAGAGGCCCAAAAATTAGCGACATTTTCAGGAGCATTTGCGGATTTATTACCGTCGATACCGGCAGCAGGATCAGCTTTGATAATGCGGTTGTCATTGTAGGCATAGCCTGCCACAATGTTGAGTCCGGAAATAGGCTGGGAGATAAATTCCAGATCTATTCCTTTACTCACTTGTTGGCCATCCTGTATCGTAAACATGTTTTCGTCCACCCGTGTAGCGTTATTTATTTTAATGTAATAATAGCTTGCTGTAAAGGTTATTTTCTTTTTCAGTAATTCAGCTTTTACTCCACCTTCCGCCTGGTTCGCATAAATAGGGTCGAGAACAGATCGACTTCCGTCAGGCTGTAGGATCGGAGCAATATTTTGAAACCCGCTCATGTAATTTCCAAACAGCGAAAATTGCTGCGGTACTAACTGGTAGACCAAACCAAATTTTGGTGCAAGAGCTGTTTGTTTGAAGCTTTTGTCTTCGTCATCAATGGCAGCACGGCTGAATCTATCCAGACGCAGCGAAACCATTGCTGAAAGCTTCGGTAATAGGTCGATCACATCTGAAGCATATGCACTCGTCGTATTTTGTGTCGGTGTTGGATAGGGCTCAAATGACATCTTCGCATCGATTGCCTGTCTCGTGACTGGCTGAAACTTATTCGTTATGTCGATCTGATCTATCTGCTGAACATCGGCAAATAAAAAATTAGAAGAATAATTTCGGAAATTTGCGCCCACCAAAATGTTGTGTTTAACAGCTCCAGTATAGAAGTGACCGTTAAAATTTTGTTGTACGTTGGTGTAGCCATTGTATACAGGCCCGTATACTGAAGAAAGCCTAACAGCTGTTGTCGGCGAAGTCCACATAACCGGACGTTGATAGCTTCGCTCCACATTTTCGGATACGTAAGAAAATAAAGTTGTCGATTTAAAGTTCTCGGAAAGTTGGTAATTCACCTCTGCAAACATCCGTGTCGCATAATTCTTTACATCGACATTATCGTGGTATAGGGCTGTATTTCGGTCTAGTTGTATGTCACTAGGTTGTTTAATATCGGCAGATCGGATAACGGAGTTCATGGGTTGTGTATTGTTGACCTGTAATATCTCTGCGTCGGCCTGGATAGACAGGCGGTCATTCACGCGGTAACTTAGACTTGGTGCGACTAAAAATGTATTGTTGAATCCATAATCCAAGAAACTGCGTTCACGATGTAAAGCTCCATTTACTCTAAAAAGAACCCGCTTTGCACTGTCCAAAGGGCTGTTCAGATCAACTGTCAATCTATTGAGGCCAAAACTACCATTCGTATAGGCCACCTCTGTTCTTTTTACTTCAAGGGGCTTTTTGGTGACCAGATTTACTATCCCGCCAAATGAAGACACAGCAGATCCGAATAAGGTACCCGATGGGCCTTTTAAAACTTCAATACGTTCGATGTTTGCTAAGTCCATGGCAGACCGTTCTGAGGTAGACTCCATACCGTTTCGTGCATTAATACCCACACCAAATCCTCTGAAGTAGGCACTTACTCCACCTGACGGATTTGTAACAGACACCACACCCGTCGCATTTTTTATAGCATCAGCAATGGTATAGGACACCTGTTCCTGCATCAGCTGTTTGGTCACTACACTATATGACTGCGGATTTTCCAGGTAAGCTAACGGCATTCGAGCCACATAATCCGTCTGTTTATTGGCAAATCGGTTTGTTCGTTCACCATTGACAACCACTTCCTGCAGCGATTGTGCATTCTCATACATGATGATAGAAATATCTTTTGTTTCATTTGGCTTCACAACGATGTACATTACCTGTTTTTTTACACCAACATAATCAGCAATTAAGCGGTGTTGCTTGCCTGCGGCTACCTTTGTAAAAACAAACTGACCATTATCGTCGGCTTGGATTCTTTTGTTACCAAGTGTTATGGTCACAAAGCCTGCAGGTTGGCCATCGCTTGTAATTGCCTGACCGTGTATAATCCCGTAACCTTCTGAGGGACGCACTGTGATACGGTTTGTTCCACTTGCTTCGAGAATAACATCTTCTCCAAACAGCGTTCTAATCGCGTCACCCAGGGGTTTTCCTTGAAAATTTTGGTTAACTTTTCGTTCGGATGGAAAAGAGGATGGGCTGTAAATAATACTGATGCCAGTAGCACGTTCCAATGTTTCGACTACAGTAGATAGGTTCCCCCGTAACTGCTGTACATCGATCTTTTTTGTTAGCAGGTTAGTCTGTGCTGAGAGGCAGTAGGGGACAAGAGCTAAGGCCGCAAATAATGAAGCTTTTCTGTAAAAGCTTATAAACTGCATGTTTTTATACAGCAAAAAGTTCATACTTTTGATTAAAATTTAAGTAGTTTGATAATGAATGATTCCGATTACTTAATCCCGGTGTACAATTTTGGCGATGCGTGCATCGGGTTTTTGGTTTTGTGTTTATTTATTTCCGAATGATGCCTCCTTATTTTTAATGGTATATGTCGTGTTCAAAATAGTCGCTAGATCGTGCATGACTTCATTAGAATTAGCATTTGTAAAGCTTGCTTTTATCCGTTTTTGAGCTAACTTTTGGTCTTTGATAGTTATTTTGATCCCATACCATCGCTCTATTTCTGGAACGGCCTGCGAGAGTGAAATGTTATCAAGGAGCAGCTCACCCCTTTTCCAGGCGATCGCACGATTGGCGTCAACCGATATTTTTGTTATGTTTTCCTGTTGTATAGCGGCCTGCATATTAGCAGTAAGCAATACAGACTCTGTATTGCTGTTGTTTTTTACATTTACTTTGCCTTCCTCCACTGTTACAGATTCGACGTGTCCCTTCACGGATTTTACATTAAAGCGAGTACCAAGTACTTGTACTGTCGATTGATTGGCTTTAACGTAAAACGGCCTTTTATGATCTTTTTTTACTTCGAAAAATCCCTCTCCATCCAGTTTCACTTGACGGCTATCTGCTTCAAATTGTTTGGGATAAGAAAGTTTCGATCCGGCATTTAACGTCACGCGACTGCCGTCAGGAAGGTCCAGCGATGCGCGTTTTCCGTCGGGGACAGTCACAATGGTGTACGCTGGAGTTTGATTCTTATACTCTTTTTCGACAGGGTAGAACATCAGAAGCCAGGCAGCCCCGATAAATAGTGATAATACTGCAGCTACCTTTGCCCAATAGGACCCCTTCATCCCAGGTTGTTGGCCGTTTGATATCAGGTTATTATCAGAATTGTTGGCGATGCGTTCCCATAGTTCTTCCTTGATTTCCTGTTCAGATCTTTTGGATCGCAGCTCATATTGATCGTGTGAACAGCCTTTCTCCATCCATGCTTTCACAGTGAGTTTCTCTTCAGGAGTGCATCTTCCAGACCAGTATTTTTCCAATAATTTGTGATCTATGTCCATCTTTTTTATACAAGTCGTATAAAAAGGCGAATACCCTTAGTGCTTATTTAATTTTATTTAAAATAATTCTAAGAAAAAATTATTTGAAGGGGAAAGTAGCCTTAAGCAGGGAGATTACTGCGAAGGAAGCGGAGTGCTTTTGTTAAATGAGCTTCGACTGTTTTTTCAGAGAGTGATAGTAGAGAAGCTATTTGGGGTATGGTGAAACCTTCGCCTCGGCTCATTTGATATACTTGTCGACAACGTTCAGGAAGCTTCTGTATTGTTGATTCAAGATAACTATTCAGATCCTTCGATTCAATAAATTCTTCCGTTACATTTGCTGCCTCACAATAGGATTCTGCGAATTGATTTTCATGGTTGAGCTGTTTATACTTCTTACGAAAGTAATCGCTAATTTTTATTCTTGCCGCTCTAAATAGATAGTATTCAAAACTCGTTTCTATTTTCAGGTAATCTTTCCTTCTCCATAAGGAGCAAAAAATATCCTGAACGATATCCATTGCTATTTCTTCGTTATCGGTATGATGTTGACAAAACGCTACCAATGGTTTCCAATATAAATCGAAAACCTCTTTAAAAGAATACTTATCCAGTCGTTTGACTTTGTAATTCATACGCTAGTTTTTCTTTTTTAAGTAGCCTGTCTTGAACAAGGGCAAATATAACTATATTGTGTAGAATAGTTCTAAATAATATAAATAAATGCGCTAAAATCCGTTATTCTAGCTCCATAAATATCTGAAAAGCCAAATAATTGATGCTATTTGGCTTTTTTTGTTCATAAACAATCAATAATTTGCGCATATTTCTGGCAGAGGGGATACTAGCTGCCGATGTGTGTGAAGCCTGTATAGTTGCGCTTATCCTGCGCTTTGATCATGATGTACCCGAACTTTTTAAATATATAGAGGTTTGGATTCGTTTATGAGTGAATTTAGCAATATACTTGATGCGATTTATGAATCATTGAGTAGGAATGGTGTCGGTATTTAGTGGATAGGTCCATCGATCAATATTCATCACCAAGTTCAATGCTTTTAAGTACAATACATATATCTCAAAAATTCAATATCGTTTAATGACTAATTTTAAACACCGCTAAATCATCCTGTGTTTTCTTCGTACCTCAAGGTCATTTTAATCCAATTCCGCTCTGGAAAATAAGTCCTGTAGCAATGTTTCATTTTCGCAGGCTTAAACTTCACCCATTTTAGTATGCGATAGATTAATATTATTTCAAAAAATAGTATCGATGTTGTTTATTTGCATCTGATTGAAAATGAGTTGCATGTGTTTTTTTTGGTTGGTAAAAAAAATAACATTAAAAAACATGGTTGATATTTTCTAGCAGGTTTAGCCCCTTATAGTGAGCAAAAAGAAATAGTGTAAAATTCAATAATGACCATCTATAATAATATGGTTAGATCTAGTATTATTAATAATAATTTATTTTTTTTATTAACATAGTTGTATTATTTTGTAATCTATAACTATTTTAAGATAATATTTTGTAAAATCCAACTTTTTGCTAAATTTGTTTAACCAGAAAACAATATTATGAAAACATCAATTACAGATGAGCAATTTTTTTCAAACTTGTTACATTTGCCAAAACCTTCTTATCCATTTCCCGATTTTATTCATCCTGACTTTCAAGTGCAGCGTGAAGAATACTATAAATGGATAGATACTGAATATATCATCCACAGTAAAGAGGCACGTGAGAAACATAAAAAGCATAACCTGACTGATATTGCAGCAAGAGGATGTCCATTTTTAAAATCACTTGTTGAGTTGCGGCCTTTGGCAAATTATACTGCAAATGGAGCCATGATGGATGATTATTTTGACCGTTGCTCACGTGAAGAAATGTACGTAATAATGGATAGAATAATGGCACTAGTATCGGGTAGCGTTTCCAAGGAACCGGAGGAGCCTGGTATTTTCCATTTATTTTGGCAGTTAAGACAAGATGCTGTAAGGTGTGCAATTCCTGAAAATATATACAATAGGTTTATAAAATCAATGAAAGATGTATTTATAGGTTACGCTGAAGAAAAAGTTTATTACAGGACAAATACAATACCTCCGCTACCTGTTTATCTCTTGATTCGTGCAGAAACCAGTGGCGTAAAACCTTATTGTGATTATGTTGCTTTGCAAAAAGACTATCGAAAACTACCAGATGAAATATTTGACCATCCTTTTATTAGGCGTCTGTATACTCTTTCATCCTTAATGATCGGTATCCATAATGATATTATTTCTCTACCAAAGGAATTGAGTCGCGAGGGAGATACTATGAATCTTGTAAAGGTACTACAACAAGAAAATAATATATCATTGAAAGAGGCTTATATGAGAGCACTTGATATGCATGATGCTTACTTAAATGAATTTGAATTGCTACAAAACAA
Source organism: Sphingobacterium sp. (assembly GCA_029239355.1). GTDB lineage: Bacteria > Bacteroidota > Bacteroidia > Sphingobacteriales > Sphingobacteriaceae > Sphingobacterium. The sequence continues at coordinate 118 of JAQZAZ010000027.1, read as the reverse complement.
TTTGTCTTTCTTTGGTGACTATCAGGGTCTTGTGTCTAATTATGTCCATGATTTGGGTGTTATGATTTCTGGTGTTTATGCCTGGCATACAAACGATACATCTAGATATGTAAATGAT
>JAQZAZ010000178.1 GCA_029239355.1 Sphingobacterium sp. | reverse complement strand
AATCGATAAGAAAGGTTAAACTATGCTGAAGAGAGGATTGATTTTCATACATGCACTTGTGCTATTTACGATTGTTCATGTAAAAGCACAGGAAAAGGGTGGAGTTATTGTAACCAAAGATTCTTTGATTACGCAGCTTCAGAATTTTAGGGCAGCAATGGGAATCAATCCTGTCGAAAGCAAAACCACAACAGTGCCCTCTAAACCTGTTGTACGTTCCGCGGCAACAAGAGTCAAGGTGAGAGGCTTTCGAGTTCAGATCTTTGCTGGATCCAGTCGAAACCAAGCTTTTTCGGAGCAAACTCGTTTTCGGGGAATGTATAAAGATGTTGATACCTATATCACTTATGATGAACCCAATTATCGGGTGAAGGTGGGCGACTTTAGAAGTCGTTCCGAAGCGAATGCGTTTATGCGTGAGCTGCGTCAATATTTTAGTAACGTTTTCGTATTTTCAGAAAGCGTTTTTGTTTATCAATAAATCAAACAACCTCATGGCAAGTACGAAAGAAAAAGTCCTGGCCTTAGCCCATCAATATTTTGAAGATACAATCGCTAACCGTAGACATCTTCATCAAAATCCTGAACTTTCCTTTGAAGAATATAATACTTCGGCATTTGTAAAGGTGCAGCTGGATCAATTAGGCATCCCTTATGAAGCCAAAGCAGACACAGGTATCGTGGCCTTAATTAAAGGTGAACTCGCTTCAGATGAAGTAATCGCCTTGCGTGCGGATATGGATGCATTACCTATCCACGAAGTTGAAGGACGACCTTATGGATCCAATACTCCGGGAGTCATGCATGCTTGTGGCCATGATGTACATACCTCCTCGTTGTTGGGAACTGCAAAGATATTACATAGCCTGAAAGCTGAATTTGGTGGGATGGTGAAATTAATCTTTCAGCCCGGAGAAGAACGCTTGCCCGGTGGAGCATCCATTATGATCAAAGAAGGAGCACTACAAAATCCGGCACCTTCAGCGATAATAGGCCAGCATGTCATGCCCTTTATTGAAGTGGGCAAAGTCGGCTTTCGTGAAGGCAAATATATGGCTTCCTGTGATGAGTTATTTATGACCGTAAAGGGTCGGGGGGGGCACGGCGCACATCCGCACCAGAATATTGATCCGATTGTGATCACAGCACATATTATTACTGCTTTGCAACAGATTGCGAGCCGTTTTGCAGATCCACGCACGCCAACAGTCCTGTCCTTTGGTAAAATCATCGCTAACGGTGCGACAAATATTGTCCCTGACCAAGTGTATCTCGAAGGTACGTTCCGAACATTCGACGAGCAATGGCGTGCTGAGGCACATGAGACGATGGTAAAAATGGCTGTCGGAATCGCCGAAAGTATGGGCGCTACCTGCGACTTTGAAGTTCGCAAAGGCTATCCATTTTTGATCAATGAGCCTGAACTAACTAGGAGTGCGCGCACTTTTGCAGAGGAATATCTTGGAAAAGAAAATGTCGTGGATTTGGACCTTTGGCCAGCTGCAGAAGATTTTTCTTACTACTCGCAAGAAATCAATGCTTGTTTCTACCGATTAGGTACAGGAAATAAGACGAAAGGAATAACTTCTGCGGTGCATACTCCTACATTCGATGTCGATGAATCTTCGCTGGAGCTCAGTACGGGGTTGATGGCTTACATCACTTTGCGCAGATTAGGGTATTAAATCTTTCGAAATGTCATCGCATCATATTGTTCGTGAAAACCAGGAACCTGCTCTGCTGATTGAAGATCTTTTTCTGATTGATGAAGAAAATTTAGGACAACTACTTGAATGGAGCCCATCTATTGTCATAGAAAATAATCTGGTTGATCAACTGGCTGCGAGAAGATACAAGTTTGATATTGTTTTTGCGCAGAACCATATAGAGCCGCTCCAGGAAAATTTAAAAGTCATCCCGTACCGTGATAATTTTTTACAGGCCGCTATTGAATATCTTGTTGAACATCAGTATAAGGCAGTCAATATTATTACGGATCAAATAAGCCTTGCACACTATCGGTACTATTTGGACCTGATCAACATCGTATTGTTAGCGCAAGGGATACGCTATTACTTTGTTCGTACTGGATTTACAAAATGGAAAGCAGGAGGCGAAAAGCTAAGAATAGATGCCCAAGGCGAAGAAATTACAACCGAAGGTCTGAAAAAAATTGGGGCGGGTCTTTATGAAACAGAAAAGGACGGCTTATTTAAACTAGGATTTTCGAAATCAAAATATATTTTAATAGGAGAGACGATCGCATGATAACGATAGAATTAGCCGAACAGACAGACATCCGTAGTATTTCCAATATGGCTCATATCATATGGCCGGACGCTTATGGAAAAATACTTTCAAAAGAACAGATTGATTTTATGCTGGAGAAAAGCTATACTGTTGAGGGCTTAGCTGAGGGAATGGTAAATGGACAGTTTTTTTATATTTTGAAGGAAGATGGTATCGGCCAGGGCTTTGTTGCACTGAAAACTTTTGCAGATAAACTCCGGATTGAAAAGCTCTATTTGATGCCCGATGTACAGGGAAAAGGTTTCGGGAAAGCTTTGATTGAATTTGCCATGGACAAAGCAAAAAACAAAGGCAAGGATATTTTAGAACTCAATGTCAATAGAAATAACCCTGCTTATCATTTCTATTTAAAGCAGGGCTTTCAGGTTGTCGAAACTGTTGATATTCCCTATTATGACTATGTATTGAATGATTATGTCATGCAGCGGGCAATAGATCGTACGGCCTCTTCTTAGTCTTTTAATTTTTCCACGCGTGAAGGCGTTTGTTTACCTTCCACAATGCCTGAAGTGCCGATAGCGATCGCCTCGATACTGGAAATAATATTTTGAACGTTTAAGGTGGCGACTTCATCCTTTACCGTGTGGTAATATTCATCCTTGTCCATTTGGGATGTAGAAAATGAATGTGCGGGCACACCTTTTGCCGCTAACACGGCATTATCGCTGCGATAGAATAAATTCTGTTTTGTGTAAGGATCAGGATAAAATTTGAAAGTCGTGTTCTTTAGATTTTCCTGCATTAATTTACCTAAATCCGAGTGATCATAGCCTGTTATATAGACCGTATTAGGACCAAATTTTGAATCTTTTCCGATCATTTCCATGTTGATCATCGCCACGACCTGATCCGCATTGATATGGTTGGAAAAATATTTTGAACCATACATGCCGAGTTCTTCGGCTGTAAATGCCACAAAAATAAGCGTCCTTTCATTGCTGTTTTTCTTTTTGTAGTAATCCGCCAGGGTCAACATTGCTGTTACTCCTGATGCGTCATCATCGGCTCCATTGGCAATAGAATCTTGTCCTACGGCAGGTAATATCCCAATATGGTCATAATGCCCAGAAAAGATGACGTACTCATCGGGTTTACTCTTTCCGGGGATAACACCGGCTACATTAAAAAGCGGGAAGTGCTCAAGATCCCGTTCGATATGGATGTGGAGCGTTTTTGGTTTTTCCTTCGTCAGCAGGTAGACTATCGAAGGTTTTTGTGCGCCCGGATCTTCAATAAATTTGGGTTTGTTGAGCATTTGGCCAAAACGAACAAAAGAAGCTTCAAATGAAGGGTCTACCAGTACAAGCGTATTTTCTTTGGATAGGGAATGCTCCCGAAAGGCTTGGGAGAAATCTGCTCCGGATGCGATATAAACGACTTTTACAGGACTATTTTCATCCCATTTGAGCGCTACCTGGTTACCCAACGATATGATATGTTCGGCGGGAATAGTCTTACTATTTATCGTTGCTGTATTGCTTTTTGGCGATAGTTTGTCCAGTTGGAATGTCTGTCTGAAAGATTCTTCGGCGTAAGGCTTGAGACCTATTTTTTGCATTTCCCCTGCGATAAAATCTGCCGCTGGCTCAATGTCCTTTGTCAGAGCCGATCGTCCACGCATATCATCCGAAGCCAAGGTATTTAAGATACGGTCCGCATCCTGACGTTGTTGTTCGGAAATCACTTGCTGTCCAAATGCCATGGAAGATAGCGTAATTAACGATAAGGCTAAAAATATTTTAGGTGCTGATTTCATAAAGCTAGTAATGTTCGGATGAAGATACTGATTTCACCCGTAATTTTTGTGTAAATTCGCGCTAGCCTCCAATTAAGGCCTATTATCTTTACCCTCAAGGCGATAAAAGTTGAAATGAAGGTTGTCATTGCCCTTCGGTAAAAAGATGTATTCAATAAAACTTTCGTGGTTCCCTTGAATTAGCAACAGGCACGAATGTTCTTGATGGCCTTTGAAGACAGACAATTCAGAAAAAAATGTAGTATATTTGATTTTAAATTTTTTGACAATGAAAGAAGTATCTGTACAGGAATTAAAGAATAAGATCGATAACAATGAAGATTTTCAATTGATTGATGTGCGTGAGTCATTTGAATATGAGGTTTCAAATTTGAACGGTTTGAATATTCCACTATCGGGGATACTGATCGAGGCAGATAAAATTGCCAAAGACAAACCTGTTATCGTTCAATGTCGTTCTGGAAAACGTTCGGCGCAGGCAATTATGTTATTGGAACAACAGGGTTTCGACAATTTAGCAAATTTAAAAGGCGGTATCTTGGCCTGGAAAGAGGAAATCGATCCAGAGTTAGACGTTTATTAATATGAAAAACTTAGAGCATCAGACTAAACAGGCTTTCTTGTTTAGTCTTGCTTTTTATATTGTAGCCTTATTGACCCGGCTATTAAGCTTAGGTATTTTCCCCATATTAGGTAGTCTCTCTATTCTATTGTCCCTTTTGTGGGTGATATTGGTCTTGCGGGAAATTATGCTTTCCAGGACGATTTCCAATAATGAGCGGATGTTGATGGCACTGGCTATCGTACTGCTTAATGTTATCGGTGGAATTTTCTATTTCTTTGTGTGGCGACCGCGTGTATTAGGATTAACAAAAAAGTAATATGACAAAATATTTTATACTGAATATTGTATTGAACTTGGCCATTGTATTTTTGGCGTATTGTGCATTTGAAGGATATAAAGCTGGAAATATGCTGGTGACCGGATTGTCAATCGCATTTTTGGTGGTACTTATTTACCTTAAGGTTGTCTTAAGCAAACGCATAAAAGTTGTGATTCAGGAGAAAGATCGCGAGAAAAAACAGCAATATGCCACTAAGCAGGCGAAGGGAAAAAATAAATAGAAGCGAGTTTCTTGCTTATGACATATAAAAAGAGCAGAAAATGACCGTTTTCTGCTCTTTTATATTATTGCTTTCTACTCCTGTTATCCTTTTACAAAAGGAGGTTTTGTTACTTTTGCTTTTACTTTTTGATTGCGGATATGGATAAAAATATCTGTACCGTCTTTTGCGAATGCAGTATCTACGTAACCCAAACCAACCGATTTTTTCAATGTCGGAGATTGCGTTCCAGATGTTACCCGGCCGATCACATTACCTTCAACATCTACGATCTCGTAATCGTGACGAGGGATACCTCTGTCGATCATTTCAAAGCCAACCAGTTTCTTTTTAAGTCCAGCGTCTTTTTCAGCTTTAAGTGCAGCAGAGTTGACAAAGTCTTTCGTGAACTTAGTTACCCAACCTAACCCAGCCTCTAAAGGAGAAGTATTGTCGTCGATGTCATTTCCATAAAGGCAGAAACCCATTTCTAGACGTAAGGTATCGCGGGCACCCAATCCGATCGGTTTGATTCCGTAAGCTTTTCCGGCTTCAAAAATAGCATCCCAAACTTTTTGGGCATCTTCATTGGCCACGTAAATCTCGAAACCACCAGCACCGGTATAGCCTGTAGCGGATACCAATACGTTATCTACCCCGGCAAAAGTACCTTTGGCAAAGGTATAGTATTCCATTGGCGCAAGCTCGATATCTGTCAGCGATTGTAACGCATCCGCTGCTTTAGGACCCTGAACGGCAAATAAAGAAGTCTGGTCAGAGATATTTTTCATTTCCACACCATCAGTATTGTATTTGGAAATCCAATTCCAGTCTTTCTCAATATTGGACGCATTGACAACCAAAAAATAGGTCTTATCATCTATTCGGTATGTCAGAAAATCGTCTACTACACCGCCAGTTTCGTTTGGAATATAAGCATATTGAACTTTGCCGTCATATAATTTCGACACGTCGTTTGAAGAGATTTTTTGAAGAAGATCCAGGGCCTTTTCACCTTTGAGAATGAATTCACCCATGTGGCTTACATCAAAAACTCCTACACCTGTACGAACTGTTTCGTGCTCATCATTGATACCAGTATATTGTACCGGCATGTTGAAGCCTGCGAAGGGAACCATCTTTGCTCCTAAAGCAATGTGCGTCTCCGAAAGGGCAGTATTTTTTAACATAAAAATTAAGTTTTAATCAATTGCAAATTTAATAAAATATACGTGATTCCTAGCTTTGAATCTCTTTTAGAACAAACGATTTAATTCGTTACATTCAACGAATAAACAGTCAGTTCAGCGTCTTCTGTATCCGTATCTTCGCATAGCAGGAAAATTAAACCCTTATCAGTTTTCTCCTTGAAGGTAATGCCTTCGAATTTATGATTTCCGGGGATCTGGAATACTTCAGGCTTGGACGACAGATCAGCTGATATTTTCCCAAGTAAAGAGCCCGCGATCTCGCCGTCAAGATAGGTCGATTTCGCATCCTCCGCGGTCGCGATGAAATAAATGTCTTCACCGACCAGTGCGGCATCCGAAAAACCAGCGCTGATTCCCTTTATCGTCGGTAATTCAACTGGAATACACCGCGATTTATCTTCAGCTTTGTCGTTGTATTCTAAAATTGCATTGATTCCTTGCGGGCCATTGCCCCTATTAAACAACAATATCCGGTCATCAATATGAACCACCCCTTCGATGTTAAAGTCCTCTTTACTGATCTTAAATTTCTGCATTAAATGCGCGTAGATTTTGCTGTAGTCTTCCTTTAAAACCTTGCTTCCATCCCAAATAAAACGATTGTTTCTTTTTTCAGTGGACCCCGAGCCATAGAGGTAGTAGCGGTTGCCATCGAAAGTAATGGATTCAAGATCCATTTTATTCGCTTTGCTGATATTTTCCATGGGGTCAGCTTCCAACAAGACTGTTTTGGATAAGCGTTGCTGAACGAGGTTATAGCTATACAGATAATTGCTGTTGTCCGAGACAATATGAAGCTCATCATTATGGTAGACAATACCAGATGCTGCCGCGATGCCAGATATGCTGATAAATGCTTCGAGAATTAATTTTAACATAGAATGTGTATGTTTAGGATTCCAAGTACTTTCTGGAAGTCTGATTGGATGGGAGCGGTTACATGAATGGTCTCACCCGACAAAGGATGTTTGAAGGTCACTTCCGAGGCATGCAATAGCATGGTATCCATCTGGTAGTTCTCTTTCCAGAATTTATTTTGTTTATTGCAGCCATGCGGACGATCGCCGATAATGGGGTAAAAGATATGCGCAAAGTGACGCCGTAATTGATGCATGCGACCTGTAAGTGGATTGGCTTCAACAAGACTGTACCTTGAAGTTGGAAATTTCCCGAAAGGAATATCGAGTTCACTCTTTGCTAATAATCGGAACGAAGTCTGTGCATCTTGTAGTGTGCCATTTTCCTTTTTCAAAGGATAGTCGATAATCGCTTCCTCAGGAGCAAACCCTCGGAGCACAGCAAGGTATTTTTTATCGATTTGATGTTCCTGAAAACTTTTTTGTAGGTATTGGTCCGTTTCTTTGTTCAGAGAAAACAAAAGGACCCCGCCAGTTTTACGGTCGAGGCGATGAGCAGGGTATACGGTTTTGCCCAGCTGGTCACGTAGTATTTGAAGGGCAAATTCGGACGTGTCACGCGCAATGGATGAACGATGTACCAAAAGACCATGCGGCTTATTGATCGCCACAATGGATTCATCTTCGTAAAGAATTTCTAAGGACATATTAGATTTTTTTCAATGCAGCAATAATTTCATCTGCTTTTTCATCAATCTTGGGGCTCAGCCAAATCTGTTTAAACGCGCCACCGCCGATAATCTGTTCTGTGCCTTGCCATTTGATCTTAGTGAGAGAGAAAAGATAGTAATTTTCTACAACAATGGAATTCTGGACAAAATTGTCTACTAATTTGTTGCCAAAAAGTTGCATGCCCAATCCGAAAAAAGCCTGGTCTTTTGCATGAAGCTGACTTTTCAGTAATTGCTCGGCTTTTGCACGGACAATTTTTTCATGTTCCTCTTTGCTCGGGTTTGTCAGTATAGCCGCCAGCATGATGACAATCAGAAGCAGGGCAAATATTCTTTTTTTGCTCATTTTTTTATGCTAAAATTAGTGTTGAGAGATCGCGTCACAACTGGATCTACCGCTATCAAAATTATTAAATAGATATTAGATTGCACAATTGTTTTTATATCGAAGCTGTGCAGCGAAGGGAAACGGTTTGAAAAGGGTGGATCTTAGAAAGAAATTCCATTTAACAGCGAAAATGCCCAGGAAAAGAAAGTCCAGATCAGGTAACAAGTAGCAGTTATTAAGATAGATAGGATCAATACGATCGTTAAGATAATACCAATGCCCGAACCTTTGTGCCGGCCCTCATAATAATGTTCACGAAGAAGTCTGATATTTTTTTCATTGGCTTTGCTGTAAAAATCGAAAATATTACCCAGAAAAGGGATGCTTCCTAAGATCGCATCAAGGCTGATATTAAGCAGCATACGGATCACTAATTTAGGACTTGCCCCATTCCGCCACATGGCGATGACCAGGACAAGTGATGTGCCGAAACCGGCAATAGCCCCACCTAAGGGAATCAGATTCAAGATTGGATCCAGTCCGAACCGGAAGTTGCCAATCTTGAATTGATTATCCATTAGCCAGGATATTCGGTCTATCCAACCGAAATCCCGGTCTATTTTTTTCTTTTTATCTTCTGGAGATAATTCCCTCTGCATGATTATAATAACTCGAATGAGGCGCTGATTTCGCTCGTTACTTTCATCGGTCTGATATTGAGATCAAGACCACCATCACTGGCAACATCGGCTGCTTCAGCCATGGCGCCTTTATACATTGCATTACGCATCATAGGCTGGACGCCAAAGATAATCTGTTGCGGTGTTTCCGAAAGCACGATCGCTTTACCTATTTTCTGCCCGGCTGCTTCGGCAAGAATCTG
>JAQZAZ010000026.1 GCA_029239355.1 Sphingobacterium sp. | reverse complement strand
ATGTCTGCCTGGTATCTTTTTACTGCGCTTGGATTTTATCCTGTCGCGCCCGGAGACGATGCGTATTGGATTGGCAGCCCGTTGGTGAAATCTGCGAAGATCAATTTAGAAAATGGTAGCAGCGTATCTATAGTTGCACGTAATCAGTCTGAAAAGAATGTATACGTAAAATCCGTAACATGGAACGGTAAGCCACTGGATAATCTAAAATTATCTTACACAAACTTAATAAATGGCGGAGAATTAATCTACATGATGAGTAGTAAACCACACAAGTAGGTATCGGAATATTGAAATAAAACATGAGGCGGTCAGGTGTATATAAATGGATAGCTATCTGTTGCTTATTTTTATTTTTGATGTTGCAATATCTCATGATTGTGCGGTCGTACGAGATAAAACGAAGTCAATTATTCCAAAAAGAGAAAAGAGACATTAAGGTCGTTTATGACAGGCATATCTTGAATGACAAGATGTTTTCCGGTGGGCAAGAACTTGTCGACTCGACCCTAATGCCTCATTTGAACCGCTTGAAATGTTATCACCGAGAGAATAGAATAGCATTTGCGAATTTAAGAGATAGCATTGCGGGGCAATTGTTATCCAAGCTCCGCGATAATCCTGCGATAGATAGCTTGTTTGAAGCCATTCGATCAGAGGTCCATTTAGACAAGGGCTTTGGTTATGCACTTGTGTTAAGAGATGTATCTGTAACTTTCGACGCCAAGGATTTTATTCCAATAATTGATTTTTCGGAGAATCAATTTATTCGGATTGGTGGTGAACCAAATTTCATTGAAAAAGACAACCTGGTCTCGGCAATGGCCATCGCGGCCAATAATAAGATGTCCAATCGTGTTGCATTTACTTTATACGTAGGGAACATAAACACTAAATACTCTGTAATAAAATCTATTTTTCCGCTATTGTTACTATCCGGCTGCTGTATTACCGGAATTGTAGGACTTTATTGGGTAACCTACAATAACTGGATGAAACAGAAACGTATGGCCGAGATGGCTTCTGATTTCATCAATAATGTTACGCACGAATTCAACACACCATTGACAACAATACGTATTGCCCTATCCAACATAGCGGTGAAAGTCTCGGAAGAAGAAAAAGTGAAAATTTCGCCTATACTTGAAACAATGGGACGACAGATAAAAAGACTGGATAGGCTTGTTAACAAAGCGATAGATCTAAGTGTTTTTAATAAGGAAAAGGTTATTTTGGAGCAACGGTATCTTTCAGTACTGATGGATCAATTCAGGCAAGATATTGTAATTTTAACTTCGGAATATACGAAAATATACATCGTAATGGACAAGCAGGTTTCACCGGCCAAAGTACTTTTGCATCCGTTTATGTTTGTTACAATGTTGAATAACCTAGTGGAAAATGGTTTGAAGTATAACAATGAAAAATTGAAACATATTCATATTCATTTGAAATATTCCGCTGTCAATGAACTTTTGCTGATTGTTCAGGATAATGGAATAGGTATTGCCGAGAACCAACTCCAGCATATTTTTACCAAAGGATATCGTGGGAAATCACATTCTTCGAGCGATGGCCTGGGGCTCGGGTTATTTTTTGTTCATGAAGTTATACGTATTCATGGATGGAAGATAGAAGTAAAATCGACTGTAGAACAGGGTACGAAGTTTATTATTTATATACCAACACTATGAATATGTAAATATGCTAAAATATGGCCATATATTATTGATTGAAGACGATCTTGATTTGGCAGCCATGCTAATTGACTATCTTTCGGGCTGTGGTTTTGATGTGGTCCACGCCGTATCGGCAGAGCAAGGTATAGCCTGTTATCGTATGGATAAATTTGATATTCTTATTGTGGATATCCAATTGCCGAATTGGGATGGTTTTCAGTTTGTGGAATATGTTTCAACACTAAATAAAAATCAATTTGTACTCTTCCTCACAGCTAGACTATCGAAAACAGACAAATTACGGGGCTTGCACCTGGGCGGGAATGACTACATAACGAAACCTTTCGATGTAGAAGAATTGGCACTCAAGCTTCAGAATTATATGGTTAAACATAGCTTGGTCCCCCAACGGCCAACGAATGTAGGGGATATTAAGCTCAATGATCAGCTCTATACCATAGAATTTGGTGATAAATCCAAACAAGTTGTCTCTCCTCGGGAATTTGAACTCTGGACTTTCCTAGCGAATAAACCAAACGTGGTTTTACGGCGAGAAGAAATACTAATGGCTTTGTGGGGAGAAAACGACTATTTCCTAGGACGAAGCTTAGATGTATTTATCTGTAAGATTAGAAAAATGTTGAAGAGGTCGCGATATGTTGCAATAAAAACAGTCTATAAGGTTGGATTTATTCTAGAAGTGAGTAACAAGAATTGTCATTAACAATCGATTAACAACTTTCCTTTTCCTTTCTGTTTACTTTTACTAAAACGAATTAGTGTATAAGTGCGAATATTTTCTAAAACGGTATTCAGCATATTGTATACCACAATAATTCGTCGACCAGTTGTTGTATTAGTAAACCCGGAATAAATTATCTAATTTATGAAAAGAAAAGTAATTCCATTATTTCTTACGCTGTCGGTATGCAGCACATCTTATCTTCAAGCTGAATTAAAGACCGAATCCAGCCCAATTTATTTCCGACAAGAAGGTATTGTCATTGAAGGAACAGTCGTAAATAGTTCGACTGGGAAAACCATGCAAGGAGTTAGTATTGTCGTAAAAGGAAGCGGTAAATCTACCAAAACAGATGCTGCTGGTAAATACCGTATCGAAGTGCCTTATAAAGATGCCACCTTAACATTTTCCTACATCGGGTTCCAGCCACAGCAAATAGCACTGGAAGGAAGATCAGTCATACAAGTCAGCCTGGTCGAAGACGTTAAAGCACTTGAGGATGTTGTTGTTGTTGGGTATACGACACAGAAAAAACGGAATGTGGTAGGAGCTGTTGCAACGATTACAACAAAAGATCTTGTGCAAAGTCCAGCCGCGAACATCAATAATATGCTCGCTGGTCGGCTGCCGGGACTTGTGGTCAACCAATACGCAGGTGGTGAGCCTGGGGTAGACCGCTCAGAATTGTTCATCCGCGGCAAGTCTACTTATGGTAATCAGTCTCCAATTATTATCGTTGATGGTATTGAGCGTGATATGAGCTATTTAGCTCCTGATGAGATTGAAACAGTCTCTATTTTGAAAGACGCAGCAGCCACAGCTCCGTATGGTATCCGTGGAGCAAATGGTGTAATAGTCGTCACAACAAAGCGAGGACAGTCAGCTGATAAAGCCACAGTGGACTTTAAGGCCTCTTATGGTTTGAATGCGCCTGCACAGTTGCCAGAACTACTGGGATCTGCGGATTATGCGACACTTTATAATGAAGCTTTGGTTAATGACGCAAAGTTATCCGGTGGCAATATCGATAACCTGAAACTCTTTAGTCAGGATGCTATAGATAAATTTAGAAGAGCAAAAGGTGATAACTCTGATGGTCTGGGGTATAATTGGGACTATTTTGATTACATCTTTAGAACAGCTCCCCAACACGAATATAACCTATCAATCCGCGGAGGAAACGAGATCGCGAAGTACTTTGTTATGGGTGGTTATATGGGGCAGGACAATAATTATGATCACGTTGATCTGTCTAAATATAGTGTGGCTCCAAAATTCCAACGGTACAATTTTAGATCAAATATCGATGTCAATATTACGAAAAACTTGTGGGTTAAGTTAAATTTAGGGGCACGTATCACAAACCGAACTTCTCCCGGAACATCTGCATCGCGGTTAATGACATTGGCGATGACACAACCGCCATATTTACCGATAATTTTAGAACCTAATAGTCAACCGTCAACACAGAACTACTTATTGAATAATTCTTCGGGTTTATTGTTTGGAAATCAGATTTATCGTTTTAATGTACTTGGAGAATTGACTAGATCGGGTTATCATACTGAAAAAAACACTTATCTAGAAGGAAGCTTTGCTGTGGGCTGGAATTTGGATTTTATCACCAAAGGGCTTTCGGTTGACGGTGTGTTTTCTTATGATGCAAAAGAACAACAATGGGTTAGAAGAGAATTAGGAACATACAGTGAGGGTTATAGGGTATACCCGAACTATGCGACTTTTCAACCTAGTGGTGGGATAGATACTTTCATGAACCCGGAATATTATAGTGGCACCTATACGAATGGAAACAAATATACCGTAGATCAAACTGTTGGAAATTCATTTACGCAAAGTAGTCCGTTCAATAGGACTTTTATACAAGGTAAAATTAACTACAATCGCCTCTTTAATGAAAAACATAATGTTACAGGGATGTTATTATTTAATCGTTCAAGCCAGTCAGTATATGATGCGGGAAACTCCAGAGCAAGTGTGGATATCCGCTACCAGGGAATGACAGGACAATTTACCTATAATTATCTTGAGAAGTATCTAGCGGAATTTAATTTCGGCTACAATGGATCTGAGAACTTTATTGAGGGCAAACGTTATGGTTTTTTTCCGGCTGGTGCGCTGGGTTGGGTAGTTAGCAAGGAAAAATTTATGGATCACACTAAGGACTGGCTTAGCTTTCTTAAATTGAGGGCTTCAGTGGGACTTGTTGGCAATGATAAGATGCCTGGTGATGCGAGATTTGGCTATTTGGCATTTTTCCAAGGCGGGGATGGATACAGTTTTGGCGAGCAGAATTTTAACAATGGTCAAAGTGGATTACGCGAGGGGCGTCTGGCAAACGAGAATATAACCTGGGAAAAATCCCGGAAAACCAATATTGGTCTTGACATGGGATTTATAAAGAATAAGATGAATTTCAGTATCGATGTATTTGAAGATTATCGTTACGATATTATTACTGAGCTGGGGAATGATGATATTGGCTTTCCGAGTGTGGTAGGTAAAGGGTCACCACTTATTAATATTGGAAAGGTACGCAATCGAGGAGTAGATATCGAAATGAGCTATTCAGATATGATAGGAGATGATTTTAGATTTTTTGTAAAACCGAATTTCACCTTTTCGCGGAATAAATTAGTTTATAGACAGGAAGTTCCCCGTCAATATGATTATAGGCAGGCGACCGGTAAAAGATTATATGAAAATTTTGTCTATGTTTTTGATCATTTTGTTAAAGATCAGGCAGAAGCAGATAAGCTGAATCAAAGCCAGTTTCAACCATGGGGGATTGTAGGCCCTGGAGATGTCGTCTACAAAGACTTGAACGGCGATGGTAAAATTACCGACTTGGGGGATCGTACCGTTATGGGAAATCCACGAAGCCCAGAGATTCAGTTTGGATTACCTATCACATTGCAATATAAGGGGTTTGATTTCAGTCTTTTATTTCAAGGGGCATTGAATTCATCTATCTTATTGAAAGATGCTGCTGTTTGGGATTTCCCAACCTTTGACCAGGATAAACTGGGGGCTGTAAGACCGATACACATGGGACGTTGGACACCGGAAACAGCTGAAACAGCAACCTATCCAGCTTTACATATTGGTAATTCGGAAAATAACAAAAATAGTAATAGCAGTTTATTCCTATATGACGCAAAATATTTAAGACTTAAAAATATTGAAATTGGGTACAACTTACCTAAAGATCTTATCAAGAGAATTGGTTTAAACCAATTACGGATATATGCGCAGGGAATGAACCTTTTCACTTGGTCAGGTCTCAAGGATCTGAGCATAGATCCTGAAATGGGCAATGTAAGCGGTTACTGGTACCCCATTTTAAAAGTCTACAATTTTGGGATAAACCTTAATTTTTAATCGTTATGAATATGTTTAAAAGTAAAAATATAATTTTTTTTATAGCAGGTACTATTGTATTGATAATGACTGGCTGTAACAAATATTTGGACAAGTTGCCAGATGACCAATTAAGAGAAGATGAGGTGTTTACGCGTTATGAAAAAGTAAATCAGCTTGTTACAGATGTTTACACAAAAGCCAAAAACGTGAACCAGCCGATTTCATGGTTTTATCATTTTTCAAGTGCCGCCATTACAGATGAGGCAGAAGGCTCTACAGTAGAAGGAAATATTACGAATCGGTATAACACTGGAGACTGGAATATTAACGAATTACCAGGAGATAATGGACAGTTTTGGAATAGTATGTATGATGGTATCAGACGTACAAATGTAATTTTGGAAGGAATAAAAAAATACAATACACCAGATGATATTTTAGAACCTGGATCTTTGCCTATGCGTGTAGGAGAGACGTATTTTTTGAGAGCATATTTCCATCTAATGGCCGTTCGGATTTATGGAGAGGTTCCTTATATTGATCATGTCATTACTGCGACAGAAAATATGAACTTCGAACGGGAGTCAGTTCATACGGTAATTGATAAAATAGTCGCAGACGCTACCACTGCATATAATGCTGTTCCAGAAAAATGGGAAGGACAGAATTTTGGTCGAATTGATAAAGGCGCATGTTTGGGATTAATAGCAGAGGCGAGGTGGTTGGCGGCGACTCCACTTTGGAACGGTGCGGCTGAAAAAGGGTATAATGGAAACCGGAAATTTGAGTCTGAATATGCAAGTAATAACCCTCAACGTTGGATACAGGCTAAAGAATCTGCGAAGGCTGTGTTGGACTTTACCGTGGCTGGAGGAAAACGTTATAGTCTTTATCAGAAATATTCAAATACTGACTTTGGTGACAGTGGAGGGCAGAATACAAGTAATTCTACTGTTTATACCCGACTTTGGCAGATGTTTTATGATATGGAAGCATTTAAAAATGAGTATGTTTTATTTTTTACGAGGTATAAAGGAGAGGGCTGGTTTGGTGATGTATACCCACCCAGCAGGGGGGGAGGTGCTCGTCAGATGCCGGTTCAAGAGCAAGTTGATGAGTATGAATATATTTCTCCTGACGGCTTTGGTTATCCCATTTATAATACTCAAGCGAAACAGGATGGGTATGATGACGGAAGTCCTTATACTTCGGTAAAAAGAGACCCACGATTCTATCGTGATATTATATTTCATGGTGCAGCTTTTAGAGGCGGTAATAATAATCCCTCCCAAACAAATGTCGCAAGTGGTGCTGATGAAATCGGAGCAAATAATGCAACCCGTACAGGGTATTATTTGAGAAAATTTCTACAGGAAGCTTGGAACAAAAATGGGAGTGTGATCCTTAGCGCACCACCTGTATGGAGGTTGCCAGATTTTATTTATATCTATGCAGAGGCGGTCAATGAAACAGACGGGCCAACACAGGAAATTTATAATTTGATAAATCAGGTTCGAGCACGATCATTTATGGCACCAATGCCGTTAAACACGCTCTCAAATAAAAATTTAATGCGTGAATATATTTATCGTGAAAGACGGGTAGAGTTTTTTTATGAAAATAAAAGAGCTTTTGACAGCAGGCTGTATTTAGAACCTAGCAGTGCAGTAGAAAAGACAAAATATCAAATTTTTACTGCAGCAGGAACAAACAACAACGAACGAAGTATTAACTATTGGAAAAATAATAATAGTTCCTACCCTAAGCTTCAAAATATGATCAATGGTATGCGACCTGTTGAAGATGTTAATGGTAAAATTCAAATCGGGGACAAAAGATATAGAATGGAGCGTTTTTTTGTCGAGAGTAGGGTTTTTAATACACCTACCCATTATTTATTTCCTATTTTGAATTCTGAACTTCAGAAATCACCTGCCTTGGGACAGAATCCCGGCTGGTAGTGCTTTATATGTTATTGTCCCACATTTAAGCACCTGCTTGAGCGTGGGACTTTTTGTAACCATCTTGTGAAAAATAGATTAGTTATCCGCTATATTTAAATTTCTTGGTTATATTTACTAATACGTTTTAGCTTTTCAGGTTATTTTAAACAGCTTTGACCAAATCAATAATTATGTTTAACATTAAAAAATTAACGAGCGGCATTCTTTTTCTTTTTGTGGCTCATGTCACTTTAGCCCAACAATCTTCTCCAGTGGATTATGTAAATCCTTTGATTGGCACGGAGTCTAAATATGAGTTGTCTAACGGAAATACCTATCCTGCCATTGCACGTCCCTGGGGAATGAATTTTTGGACCCCGCAAACAGGCAATATGGGCGATGGTTGGGTATATACATATACTGCTGATAAAATCAAAGGATTTAAGCAAACTCATCAGCCTAGTCCCTGGAATAACGATTATGGGCAATTTTCATTGATGCCTATAACCGGAAAACCGCAGTTTGATCAGGAAAACCGCGCGAGTTGGTTTTCGCATAAGGCCGAAGTTGTGAAACCATATTATTATAGTGTTTATCTGGCAGACCATGATGTGACTACAGAACTTACACCTTCACAGCGTGCGGCTGTTTTTCAGTTTACTTTTCCAAAAACGGACAACGCCTACGTCATTATCGATGCATTTGATAAAGGATCTTACATCAAGGTGATCCCTCAGGAAAATAAAATTATTGGCTATTCGACAAAAAATAGCGGTGGTGTTCCGGACAATTTTAAGAATTACTTTGTTGTTACCTTTGATCGCCCCTTTTCCTACAAAGCTGCGGTAAAGAATGGTATGATCAAAAATGATCAGTTGGAAGTTCAGGATGACCATGCTGGAGCAATCGTTGGCTTCCCTTCTTTAAAAAAGGGCGAAAAAGTCATTGCAAAAGTGGCTTCTTCCTTTATTAGCTTTGAACAGGCAGAACTTAATCTTAATGAAGTGAAATCCAAAACATTTGCGCAGGTTGCCGACGAAGGCAAGCAGCAATGGAATGACGTATTGGGGCGTGTTCAGGTAGAGGATAGCAATATAGATCGATTACGTACATTTTATTCCTGTCTCTATCGGTCCACCTTATTTCCTAGGGATTTCTCGGAAATTGATGCTTCTGGAAAAAGAATCCATTATAGTCCCTACAATGGACAGGTTTTGCCTGGTGAGATGTTTACGGATACAGGTTTTTGGGACACGTTCAGAAGCTTGTTCCCGCTTTTGAATTTATTGTACCCGTCGATGAACGACCGTATGCAGGCTGGCTTGGTGAATGCTTACAAGGAAAGTGGCTATTTGCCCGAATGGGCATCACCAGGGCATCGCGCATCTATGATAGGCAATAATTCGGCATCTATAGTCGCTGATGCTTTAGTCACCAACAGGACGGGTTATGACAAAGAACTTCTTTGGGAAGCACTAAAACATGGTGCTAACAACGCATACCCAAAACACTCCTCTACCGGACGGTTTGGTCACGAATATTACAACAGATTAGGCTATATTCCTGCAGATGTAAAGGTGGATCAGAATGTGGCAAGATCGCTGGAATACGCTTATAACGATTGGTGTATTTATGAATTTGGAAAGGTACTAGGTAAGCCAGCCTCCGAAACGGCTATTTATGCGCAACGTGCGATGAATTACAAGAATCTTTATGACCCAAGTACAAAGTTGATGCGGGGCAAAAAATCCGATGGATCGTTTGTTGCTAATTTTGATCCAAGCGCCTGGTCGCGTGAATATACTGAAGGAAATGCCTGGCATTGGAGCTTCTGTGTATTTCATGATCCACAGGGATTAATAGATTTGATGGGTGGAAATAAATCATTTGTTTCCATGCTGGATACGGTATTTGCTATTCCAAGTTATGAGGGAATGAAGAGCCGGAGCATGATCCATGAGATGCGTGAAATGCAGGTAATGAATATGGGACAGTATGCGCATGGCAATCAGCCTATCCAGCACATGCCTTATCTCTACAATTATGCGGCACAACCTTGGAAGGCACAATATTGGATCCGCAAGATTATGGATAAACTTTATTTACCTACTCCCGATGGTTACTGTGGCGATGAAGATAATGGCCAGACATCTGCTTGGTATGTCTTTTCTTCACTGGGATTTTATCCTGTTTCGCCGGGCTCCGGAGAGTATGTAATTGGTTCACCTCAGTTTGAGAAAGCGACCTTAAAACTAGAAAATGGGAAAGAAGTTCATATTCATGCAAAACAGCAGGGCTCAGACCAAGTCTATGTGAATCGACTTTCCTGGAATGGAAAGGCGTATGATAAAAACTACCTTCGCTACGCCGAACTCTTAAAGGGAGCGAAATTGGAGTTCAATATGAGCACAGAGCCAAATAAAAACAGAGGAACAAAAAAAGATGATGCACCCTATTCTTTCAGTAAGGAAAAGCGCTAAAATGGAGTTTACACACAAGAGGATGAAAAAATCAGCTTGTGTGTAATCCCTTTTTAAATATGGTAAAAGGCCATGAACAGGAATTCCTTTGCTGTCATGTTTTTTTTACATGAATAAAATAATCTTGGTTATTTAAAATCATACCTTTGTGTTTCGAAAATTCGATATGTTAGGCAAGTTATTTCATCTTATAACACTCTTTGCGTACCTCAACCTCTTGACGTATGAGTCCTTCTCATCAACGACAGGACAGGTGTTGCATGCGGGGGAAACTATCGTGGAATATTTTTTGGATGATGTATTGGATTTAGATCCTATTCATTCTTCTCAAGAAGAGAAAGTATTGTTGCAGGATGACTATCGAATATTTGCTGTCAATAGTCAGGTCCTGTCAATCTTTATATTTGTCTTTGGAATCGTCTTTACAGCCTTATGCTTCTCCAAGGATAAGGTACATCCGTTTTATCGGTCGAAAACCCTTTGTCGACCCGGTTATTATCAATTCTTATATAGATTCCGGCCTTTCTAAGTGCCTTATTTCACTTTTCTTTCGGAGTAAATAATAATACTATCTTTTCTAATGATGTTGGGACTGTACATTCCTTGCATTGTCGTATCGTATTATTATAGCTCTCATCTAGTTTAACATTTTATTTTTTATCGTTTTTATGAAAAAATTACTTGCGCTGTGCCTATTATTAGGTACGGTAGGGATGCTGGCTTCCTGCCGCTCCTCCAATGCGAATGCCGAGCAAAAAGCAGAAATTAAGAATATACCCGTTACACCATTGATTATAATGGACACAACAGTATATCAGGAATATATAGCCGATATACAGGCTTTAAAAAATGTGGAGCTTAGGTCCAAGCTGAACGGCTTTTTAGATAAAATCTATGTAGACGAAGGAGCCTGGGTAAAGAAAGGCCAAGTATTGTTCAAATACAATAATGAAGAGTATCGTTCGGAGCTGGCCAAAGCCAAAGCGCAATATGATAATTCCATTGCTGAAGCGCAAAAGATCAAACTCGAAATGGAAAGAACCCAAAAATTGGTTGACAAAAATATCGTGAGTCCATCCGAGTATAACCTATTGAAGATTCAGTTAAAAGCGGCAAATTCCAAAATTGAAGAAGCCCGCGCTCTGGTCAACCAAGCCCAGACGAGACTCGACTATACCGTAATCCAAGCACCATTTGATGGCCGGATAGATCGAATCTTACTAAAAGAGGGATCATTGTTGACCGAAGGCAGTCTGATTACCACAATTTCTGATCTAAGTCAGGTCAATGTTTATTTTGATATTTCAGAACGGGAGTATTTAACGATGATGCAAGATAAACTGGATGGGAAGGAAACCCGTAAGACCGTGAAACTGATCCTGGCAAACGGAGCATTATACCCACATGAGGGGGTTGCCCATATTGTCGAAAGTGAATTTGAAGCCAATACGGGATCTATTGCACTCCGGGTCCAATTTCCCAATGCGGAACATATCCTGAAACACGGTGCGTCCGGTAAGATTGCCGTGCCTATGGAGACTGGAGAGCACGCATTCGTACACCAAAAATCTGTATTTGAGATCCAGGATAAAACATATGTGTATGCCATGCAGGCAGACAGCACAGTGAAGATGACACCTTTTGTTGCGGGACCTCGTGTAGGACATTATTATATCGTAGAGGCTGGTCTTGATCCGAATGTTAAAGTGGTCTATGAAGGAGTGCAAAACCTGCGTAATGGAATGAAGATTAATCCAAAATTGAGGAAGCTGTAGCGGAGGATAAATTATGTTTGAAACATTTATAAAAAGACCCATATTATCGCTGGTCATATCGGTTTTTATTACCCTCTTGGGTTTGCTGGCTTTATTTACATTACCTATTACACAATTCCCGGATATTGTCCCCCCTTCTGTGGTGGTGAATGCCAATTATACAGGAGCAAATGCGGAGGTAAGTACCAATGCAGTGGCTATTCCACTGGAAAAAGCTATCAATGGTGTTGCAGGGATGACCTATATGAACTCCGTGTCAACCAATAATGGGAGTACGGTGATTCAGATCTTCTTTGAAGTAGGTACCGACCCGGATATCGCCGCGGTCAACGTACAGAATAGGGTAACAACAGTACTGGATGAATTGCCGGAAGAGGTTATCAAAGCCGGGGTAACGACGGAGAAAGAGGTCAATTCGATGTTGATGTATCTGAACGTCTTTACCGAAGACGAAACTGCTGACGAACGTTTTATCTATAACTTTGCCGATATTAATATCCTGAAGGAACTCAAACGTATCGAGGGTGTCGGGCTAGCCCAGATTATGGGTATGCGTGACTATGCCATGCGCGTATGGGTGAAGCCAGACCGCATGGCAGCCTATAATATATCTGCTGAGGATGTGGTCGCCGCGCTGCGCAAGCAGAATATCGAGGCTGCGCCTGGGCAAACTGGTATTAGCTCAGATAAAATGCGCAATATGCAGCAATACGTATTGCGTTATCCGGGCAAGTTTACTGAAATTGATGAATATGCCAATGTGCCTATCCGTGCCAATTCCAATGGTTCAATTATTCGGATTAAAGACGTAGCCGACGTAGAATTTGGTTCCCTGGATTATGAAATGGTCTCCAAGACTGATGGTCGTCCATCGGCATCCATCATGCTGAAACAGCTGCCCGGATCAAATGCGCAGGAAGTTATTCAGCGGGTAAAAGATCGTATGGCCGAATTAAAGGAGAGCTCATTTCCTGCCGGGATGACCTATACCATGGGGTATGATGTATCCCGTTTCTTGGATGCCTCTATTTCATCGGTGATCAAGACTTTGTTGGAAGCATTTCTGTTGGTATTTATTGTTGTGTTTATTTTTTTACAGGATTTCAGGGCTACGGTTATCCCGATCCTAGCAGTGCCGGTCTGTCTGATCGGAGCCTTGTTTTTCATGCAAATGTTGGGCTTTTCAATCAATTTGTTGACCTTGTTTGCACTGGTACTGGCCATTGGTATTGTGGTGGACAATGGGATTGTAGTCGTAGAGGCCGTGTATGCCAAAATGGAAGAAGAGCATCTACAACCCATGGAAGCGACCTTGGAAGCGATGAAGGAAGTTGGGGGCGCCGTCGTGGCAATCACCTTGGTGATGTCAGCAGTGTTTGTTCCGGTAGCCTTTCTATCCGGCCCTGTAGGAATATTTTACAGACAATTTTCTTTGACGCTGGCTGCGGCAATCGTGATTTCAGGTATTAATGCATTGACATTGACACCAGCCTTGTGTGCGCTTTTCCTCAAATCACCCCATGACCGCAAGCCATCCAATAATTGGTTAGACCGTTTCTTTAAACAATTTAATAAGATTTATGACCGCACAGCTTTCGGCTACAAAGGAATATTGGTGAAAACAAGTGCGAGACGTGGACTTACGCTATTATTATTAGGTGGTTTCTTTTTGGCTACTTGGGGGAGCAGTGCCATACTGCCTTCCGGATTTATTCCAACGGAAGATCAAGGGATGATTTATGTCTCCGTAACTACGCCACCCGGTGCGACCGTAGATCGTACTGAACGGGTATTGGATAAGATCGATTCTGTTTCGCGAAAACTGGATATTGTTGAGACGGTTTCAACCTTATCGGGATATAGTATTGTGACCGAAGTATCAGGGGCGTCTTATGGTATGGGAATGATCAACCTTAAGCCATGGAAGGAACGTGATCAGACGGTCGATGATGTGATCAAAGAACTACGCGAGAAAACAAAGGATTTTGCAGATGCACAGATTGATTTCTTCCCACCGCCAACGGTACCGGGTTTTGGTAACTCTTCGGGGTTTGAATTGCGCCTATTGGACCGTAGCGGTAATGAGGATCTGAATAAAACAGCGGAAGTATTACAGAAATTTATGGATGACATGGAGAAAAGTGAAGTGCTCCAGGACATCAGTTCCAGTTTTGATGTTAACTTTCCGCAGTATATGCTGAAAGTAGACTATGATATGGCCGCAAAGAAAGGAATATCAGTAGAAAATGCGATGAACACCTTGCAGACCTTGATGGGAAGTCTTTATGCAACGAATTTTATCCGTTATGGACAAATGTACAAGGTGATGGTACAGGCAGGACCAGAGTACCGTCAGCGGCCCGAAGACGTACTTCGGCTGTATGTGAAGAATGAAACGGGAGAAATGGTGCCCTATAACGCCTTTATTTCCATGGAGCGTATTTACGGGCCGGAGCAGATTACGCGGTACAATATGTTTAGTTCGGCGATGGTGACAGGACAGTCTTCACCGGGTTTCAGTTCGGGACAGGCAATCGAAGAAGTGGAAAAGATTGCGTCTTCCTTGCCACAAGGCTATAGCATTGAATGGTCAGGGATGACCCGAGAGCAAAAGATATCCGGAAATCAGGCCCTATATATTTTCGCGCTCTGTCTGTTGTTTGTCTACCTTTTGTTATGTGCGCAATATGAAAGCTTTTTGTTGCCATTGCCAGTCTTACTCTGTCTTCCAGCAGGAATTTTTGGGGCCTTTATCTTCCTGAAAATATTTGGCCTAGAAAATAATATTTATGCACAGGTCGCTTTAGTCATGCTGATCGGGCTTTTGGGTAAAAACGCGATCCTCATCGTGGAATATGCCAATTTGAAATATAAGCAGGGAATGGATATTGTCACAGCGTCCATTGAGGGGGCAGTCGCGCGCTTACGCCCTATTTTGATGACTTCTTTTGCATTTATTGCCGGACTGATCCCATTGATGATGGCGAGTGGCGCCGGAGCGTTGGGGAATCGAAGTATTGGTACAGCTGCGGTCGGAGGGATGCTCATTGGAACGATATTGGGGGTTATTGTTATTCCAGGTCTCGTGATCTTGTTTTCCAAAAAAGAGGATAAGAAACAGGTCATTAAACAGGCCTCATTAGTAATCGCTGCACTCATTCTCTTTGGCAGTTGTGCCGTTCCCAAAAAAGCAGCACAACCTGAAAAAATTGCCGTGCCCATAGCATTTTCAGAAAGGACGGCAATTGATAGTATGAATGTTGGCAATCGCTCCTGGCGGGAGATTTTTAAGGATCCACTTTTAGTCGCACTGATTGATTCGGCTTTACATGCTAATATAGATATCCGTCAATCCATCTTGCGATTGGAGTCTGCGCAAGCCTACTTTAAACAACGTAAAGCAGCATTGGGCCCGACGGTAGAAGCAGCGGTTGAGGGTGGAATACGTAAGTATGGCCACTACACCGAATCGGGGATCGGTAATTATGATTCCAATTTTTCGGACAATTTGAGAAGTGACGAAAAACTGCCAGAACCCTTTATTCCAGATTATTTTATTGGGCTTCGTTCTTCCTGGGAAATCGATCTATGGGGTAAATTAAAAAGTCAAAGACAAGCGGCTTACTTTGGCTTTTTGGCCGAGCAAGAAGGGAAACGTCTGTTAGAAACGGAACTGGTATCCAATATTGCGACGGCCTATTATGAGTTGATGGCCTTAGATCAAAAAATTAAGGTTTATGACCGTAATATTGACCTGCATACCAATGCACTTGAGGTCGTGGAGATAAAAAAAGATGCGGGTTACGCGACGGAATTGTCGGTTCAGCAGTTCAAAGCGCTATTAGCGAATTCTAAATCCGCCAAAGAAAAATTGAGCCAGGAAATTGCACTTTGGGAACATCATATCAATGGATTACTAGGACGCTATTATCAACCGATCAAACGTAGTACGTATGTTGAGAACACAAACTTATATCATGCAATGACTTTCGGTACTCCAGATGATCTGGTCAATCAACGTCCGGACATTAAAGCTGCTTACCTGAAGATGATGGCCTCATCAAATAGTCAGGAAGCATCAAGGCTAGCTTTTCTGCCATCGGTGGCCATTAGTCCTTTTATTGGTTTACAGAGTTTCAGTTTTAACAAGCTATTTAATCTGGACAAATCCATTGCCTATAATTTATTTGGGGGTATTACACTCCCCATATTGAATCAAAGGCAATTAAAGACACAGTATGAAATTGCAAAAGCCGATTATGGAATTGCTTTTTTGGACTATGAAAAATCCGTTTTGAATGCTTACAACGAGGTTTCCAATGTCATTATGACGCAAGAGGCAATCAGCCGGCGTCGGACCTTTGTGGATGAACATGTAAAGGCACTGGATCTTTCCATTGAAGCTGCACAGGAATTGTTTATTGCCGGACGGGTGACATCACTGGATGTTGTCACCGCACAGAAGGAAGCCCTGGAAGCACAAGTTGGAAAAGTAGAGCTCGAAAAGGAGAACACATTGAATCAGATTCTGCTCTATAAAGCTTTGGGTGGTGGCTGGAAATAAAGCCGCCTTTGGATGATAAGAAAACTATTTTTCATGCGATAAAGAATTAACTTGTTAATTCTTATACCCTTATATGGGTTAGGGAAAGAGGCCGTCGTGAGATGTCCTCTTTTTTGTTGTTATTTTTATGTAGTTTAGCTATGACTATGTTGAACCGGGGTTTTTATGTTGCAGCGCATTTTAGTTTTCATTTTTTTATTTCATGTATGTTTTTCGCTATCCGCCCAAGATTACTCGGATAGCACTAAGGTTTTTCAGCGATTGGAATATCTCATGGAAAATCAGAAAATTTACGTTAAGAATCGAGAAGACAAACTGGATAAACTAAAACAGGAGGCAAAAGCACTCGAAAATAATCAACAGCTGTTTTTTCAGAAGAATTATGAAATCTTTGAGAATTATAAGAAGTTCGATTCTGATGCTGCACTCAGCTATATTACCCTTTGTCAAAAACTGGCTCCCAGTGACAATGATTCACTTCAGACCGTTATTCATTTAGATTTAGCCTGGGTCTATTCAACAGTTGGACGATATATTGAAGCCTCAGCATTGTTGAACCAAATTAGTGCCACAGGTCTTGGTACCGATCTTTTAGCAAAATATTACGATACCTATAGCTCATTCTATAGCCATTATGGACAAAGTAATAATCGTCAGGAATATTATCAGGCAAGTGAACATTATCGGGATTCATTATTGAAGGTTTTACCCAAATCTTCTTTGGAGTACCGGACAACCATCGCGACAAAGACTTTGTTTAACGGTAGTCGGGAAGACGCGAAAAAACAATTTTTAAATCTTTGGAATGAAAACCAAAAGGATTTGGAGCAACGGGCATTATTGTCCTACTTTATAAGCTTGATCTATAAATATGAAAAAAATACTGCTGGCCAGCTTTATTATTTAGCTGTCTCAGCAAGTGCGGATATCGAGATGGCAAATCGCGACAACGCCTCCTTTCATGATTTAGCCTTAGCATACTATGACAAACAAGATTTTGGTCGCGCTTTTCGCTATATAGAAAAGGCCATTGATGACGCCATGTTATGTAAAGTGCGCTATCGGATTATTGAGGGTACCTCTTCCTATCCAATTATTAATGCGGCCTATCAACAGAAAATCAATAGTCAGAACAAGCAGTTGATTGCACTCGTTATCGTGGTCAGTATTTTGTTGATTGGAGGGATTATTGGCTTGATTGTGATCTATCGTCAAGTCCAGCATTTACGAAAGATTCGGTCACAGCTGTCAGCAACAAATCAACAATTACGGTCTTTAAATAATGAAATCAATCAAACCAATCTAAAATTATCAGAATCCAATCACATTAAAGAAGAATATATTGCCCAGTTTTTTGATATGTGTTCGAGCTATATCGACAAAATGGAGGATATTCGAAAAGCATTGTTGAAAAAAGCATCTAACCAACAGTGGGAAGCACTGCGGGAGCAACTCAAATCAACACAAATGGAGGAAAGGGAAATACAGCAACTATATATCAATTTTGACCGAATATTTTTGAACCTTTATCCGACATTTGTTGATGAATTTAATGCGCTTCTTCAGGAAGATGAGAAGATCTATCCGAAGAAGACGGAGCTGCTCAATACCGAACTGCGTATTTTCGCTTTGATTCGATTGGGGATAGATGATTCGGTTAAAATAGCCAGCTTCCTTAGGTATTCCCTGCGTACGGTTTATAACTACAGAACCAAAGTACGGAATAAAGCTGCTGGGAACCGCGATGACTTTGAAGCTTCGGTATGTCAAATTGCAACTATTGATCGTTCCTAACCGTCTCCAATTAACAGATGTACAGCCCCCTTATGCTTTTATAGGTCTTTTTTAAGTACTTTTTAGTCTGTTTTTGTTTTTGTAATATCCTATCTGTTAGATTGTTGTATTTTTTAACCGGTACTTTTTGAGTACTTGGTCTTTTTTTCTTGTATGGCTCCTAGTAGTTTTGTTTTGAGCGATAGAGCAGGGGAAACTTCATCGCCAATTTGGAATAACCAAAAGATAAAACAATAACCAATTTTTTTATTTCATATGATTTACTTTACTCGAAAAGTAACCTTTTCAATGGGGCTGGTTTTCTTGTGTATGTGTTTGAACTCGGTATTTGCACAAGATCGGATTCAGGTTAGCGGTCGGGTGCTGGATGCACAAGATCAGAGACCACTTGCTGGAGTCACAATTACACAGAAAGGTACCAGTAATGCGGCCTCCAGTAATGGAGACGGGCGTTTTCAAATTTCAGCTGTCCAAGGCAGTATACTTCAATTTAGTTTTATCGGCTATGATAACAAAGAATTGCCGGCCAATGGGACAATGACCGTTCAATTGAGCTCATCAACAAACGTGCTTGAGGATGTTATTGTGATTGGTTACGGCGCCGTCAAGCGTAAGGATGTCACGACAGCAATTTCTTCGGTGTCAACAAAAGACTTGGAGAAAAGGCCTGTCGTAAGTTTGGGGCAGGCAATACAAGGGAAAGCAGCAGGTGTGTCCGTGATCCAGCCCAACGGAGCGCCAGGCGGTGAAATGTCCATTAAGGTCCGGGGTACAACCTCCTTTAATGGCTCTAATGATCCACTGTATGTTGTCGATGGATTACCCGTTGAAGATATCAAATTTTTATCACCAAGTGATATTGCCGATATTCAGATTTTAAAAGATGCCTCTTCTGCGGCTATTTATGGATCGCGTGGGGCAAATGGTGTTATTCTCGTAACCACAAAATCCGGAAAGGCGGGGGAGGCCAAAATTACACTTGGAGCACAGGCTACAGCAAATGTGGTTAATAATACGGTGAAAGTTTTGAACACAGCGCAATACAAAGAGTTGATGGATGAAACGGGTTACATTAACCTCCCAGATGGTCTGAGTGATCAAACAGATTGGTTTAAGGAAACGTATCAAACGGGAGTTCAGCAAAATTATCAGTTGTCTATCTCCGATGGTAATGAAAAATTACGTTATTATCTGGGCGGGGGCTATCTGACAGAAAAAGGTACACTTCAGGGGTCATTTTTTAGGCGCTATAACTTTAAGGCGAATATAGATAATCAGGTAAAAAAATGGATGAAGGTCAATGCCAATATTTCTTACGCGGATTATAATACCAATGGAATTATCTCGGGCAATGGATCCAATCGTGGCGGCGTAGTGACTTCGATAATCAATACCCCGACTTATGCGCCCATATGGAATCCATTATTTCCTGATCGTTATAACACAAATTTTAATGGGTTGAATATCAACAGTCCACTGGAAAATCTAGAACGAACCAAGAATAACAATAATCGGGAAAATAGGTTGTTGGCAACAGGAAGTGTAGTGATATCTTTCATGCCCAATTTAACTTGGAAGTCTTCTTTCTCAATGGACAGACGATCGGGCGTTTTAACAACATTTTTAGATCCATGGATTACCCAACAGGGCAGGAATCAGTTTGGTGAGGCATCCGATGTACGAAATACAAACACTGTATTGACCTGGGACAATGTGTTGACTTATAACAAGAGCTTCGGAAAGCATAGCTTGGAAACAATGGCGGGATCTTCCTGGACAGATTCCAAATATTCAAACAGTTATATTTATGGTTCCAACTATGCCAACGGTATTATACAGACGCTCAATGCGGCAAACAAGATTTCGTGGAACGGTACAGGATCCGGAGCTTCAAATTGGGCGATCTTATCCTACTTCGCCCGTGCGATGTATAATTACGACGGAAAATATCTGCTGACAGCAAACATGCGCGCTGATGGCTCGTCCAAATTAAGTCCTTCTGGGCGCTGGGGATATTTCCCATCCGTATCGGCAGCATGGCGTTTATCTGCCGAGGATTTTATGAAAGACGTAGATTGGATCAATGACCTGAAGATCCGTGGTGGCTGGGGTCAGACGGGAAACCAGTCAGGGCTGGGAGACTACTCCTATCTTTCATTCAATGTCATCCAACGACTACCTTGGTTTGAAGAAAAATATCAATACTCTCCACCGAATATTGGGAATTCGACAACGTTGCGGGCAACAGATTTAAAATGGGAAACGACTACCCAGGCGAACGTAGGGATTGATTTTTCAACATTGAATAACCGACTGACTGTGAACTTGGATTACTACCATAAAAAAACAACAGATATGTTGATGGAGGTAAGTTTGCCTACGGGCTCTTCTTCGGCAAGTACAATTAAACGGAACGAGGGTGAGATGACCAATAAAGGATTTGAAATCGGGATCAACTCAAAAAATCTTACCGGAGATTTTACATGGAATACGGATTTTAATATTTCATTTAATAAAAACCGTCTAGACAAACTCGTCTTTACCAAAGTCTACAATGACGCCGTAACAAACAATCTGGTTAACGCAACAGTTGTTAGAAATGAGCCTGGTAGACCTTTAGGTGGGTTTTATGGCTATATTTCCGACGGGGTGAATCCGGAGACAGGGGAATTGATGTATAGAGACTTAAATGGTGATGGTAAAACATCTCCGTCCGATCTCACCTATATTGGTGACCCCAATCCCAAATTTGTATACGGGTTGACAAATAGTTTTTCCTGGAAAAATTTTGACCTCAGTATATTTCTTCAGGGAACGTATGGTAATGACATTTTCAATGCCAGTCGTATGGAAACAGAGGGCATGTATGATGGCCGCAATCAAACCACAGTTGTACTCGATCGCTGGCGTGTTCCCGGACAGATTACCCATGTGCCAAAAGCTGGTTTTGATATCAAAAACTCATCTTATTTTGTGGAAGATGGAAGCTATCTCCGCGTAAAAAATATTTCATTGGGTTATGCTATTGCACCTGAACGTTTGAAAAGGATGGGTATTCAGAAGATCCAGCCCTATTTTTCTGCAAGTAACCTGTTTACATTGACGAAATATACAGGTATGGATCCCGAGGTAAATCAATGGGGAAATTCGGGAAGAGTACAGGGGCTTGATTGGGGTACATACCCACAAAATAGATCTTTTGTAGTTGGTGTAAATGTTGAATTTTAATTGAACTGTGATGAAAAAAACAAATATTAAATACTTTTTGCCCTTGCTCATTACCGGTTTATTGCTGGCTTCATGCTCTTTAAACCGTGATCCTTTGGACAGTTATACGGACGTGAGCCAGGGTAAAACGGAGAATGGAACGCAGATTGTATTTAAAAATAGAAGTGAGGTTGATAATTTTCTTTCCGGAATTTATCAGCAGATGCGCGATAGACAAGAACATTGGTACCTTGATTTATTGCTGATTGGCGATTCTCATGCCGATAATGCATATGCGGGTACTACAGGTGCAGAGGTCGTACCATTTGAAAATAATTCCATTGAAGGATCTAATTCTGTTGTTGATAGGGACTGGGCGCGATATCTGGAAGATATTGCCCGGGCCAACCGATTAATTATTAATATAGATAGCGTTGCCGATAAATCCATCAGTGATGCTGACATCAAAATATATAAGGCACAAGGTAAGATATTTCGTGCACTGGCCATGTTTGACATGGTACGCATATTTGGCTCTATTCCCGTAATCACGACACAGGGAAAGGACATTACGGAAGATAATATCGAAGAGGTGTATCCAGAATATTTCCCTAAACAGGCAACAGAGGCGGAAGCGCACAAACAGATAGAAAAAGATCTTTTAGAGGCTCTTGTTGATGCTCCGGCCAATAATAACGCGAATAAAGCTTTGTTTACGAAGTCTGTCGCTCGGGCCATGCTAGCAAAACTTTATGCTGAGAAACCACTCCGGGATTACAATAAAGTCATTCAGTATGCAGATGCACTGGCTGGAGACGGCTTTGACCTGAATACGAATTACGGGGATTTGTATGAGTTAAATGCAGCTAGGACCGACTTAGCACAACGGAATACAAAAGAATCAATCTTGGAAGCACAATTTATGCCTGGATCTGGAAATTGGGCAACCTGGATGTTTGGTCGCGACTTGTCCAATTATGATAATGCATTTACATGGGCAAAATGGGTAACCCCATCCCGTGACTTGATACAAACCTATACGAATGAAGGCGATAAAATTCGTATGGAGCAATCCATCGTTTATTACACAACAACTTGGAGTAACTATTACCCTTCAAGCCACTATCCGTTCATGTTTAAATTACGATCGGGCATGAACAGTATCGTTAAGCTACGGTACGCCGATATTTTATTGCTAAAAGCGGAAGCACTGATTCAGCAAGGCTCGAATCTTACTGCTGCGGCTGATATTATTGACAAAATCCGCACACGTGTTAAATTGCCAAAGTTAACTGCGGCAGTGCGTGCGAATAAAGACGCACTGTTCGAAGCATATTTGAAAGAGCGTCGTCTCGAATTGGCTTTTGAAGGGCAGCGCTGGTTTGATCTGGTTCGTTTGGATAAGGTGGAATCAGTGCTGAATGCCGTGTATGCAAAGGATTCTGGAAGAAAGGCGCAGGTATATCCCTTCACAAAGAACTCCTATCGCCTGCCGATTCCGCAACCTAAAATAGACCAGAATCCAAACTTAGTTCAGAATCCCGGATACTAATTATTTTAACTGTTTATGAAACGTAATAATAACACTATGATATATACATTCTTGTTGTCCTGTTTGATTACAGCAACATCTTGTAACCGCGACAGCTATACACCTTCTCAAAACGAAGACATTAAAAAAAGTGGTGACGTTACCATCTATACGACAACGGGCAATAGATCGTTGGATTTTGGAAAGCGATTCGTTGATTTCAGCTCAAAATCCAACATGTCTCCGAATACAATTACGCTGGATCCAGCTCAAAAGTTTCAAACGATGGATGGGTTTGGTGCTGCGATCACAGGTTCTACCTGTTATAACCTCATGAAAATGAATAAGGAAGATCGTACGAAATTCCTCACTGAAACATTTTCAGACAAAGAAGGAATGGGCATGAGCTATATCCGTATCGCTATCGGATGCTCGGATTTTTCGTTGAGTGAGTATACCTGTTGGGACAGAGCGGGCAAGGAAAACTTTGGTTTACAGTCGGAGGAAACACAATATATCATCCCCGTGCTGAAAGAAATACTGGCCATTAACCCGAATGTCAAAATTATGGGCTCACCATGGACGCCGCCAAAATGGATGAAAGTGAATAACCTGACGGATTTAAAGCCCTTTGATTCCTGGACTAGTGGACAGTTAAACCCTAAATATTACCAAGACTATGGCTGGTATTTCGTGCAATGGCTACAGGCATTGAAGAAAGAAGGTATACCGGTGTATTCCATCACTGTTCAAAATGAGCCGTTGAATCGCAAAAATTCAGCCTCCATGTATATGTCATGGCAGGAACAGCAGGCATTTATCAAACAATCGCTCGGCCCACAGTTAAAAGCTGCAAATATAGCCACGAAAATCTATGCGTTTGACCATAACTACAACTACGATAATATAGCTGACCAAGAAGATTATCCTGTTAAAATCTATAATGACGCCGGAGCAGCTTCTTTTATTGCCGGAGCAGCTTATCACAATTATGGGGGCGATAAAGCCGAACTAATGGATATTCATAACCAACGTCCGGACAAAGAACTGGTCTTTACCGAGACCTCCATCGGAGAATGGAATGATGGACGTAATCTTGACAAACGCCTGATGGAGGACATGCGCGAGGTAGCATTGGGAACAGTCAATAACTGGAGCAAAGGTGTTATTGTTTGGAACCTGATGCTGGATACCGATAAAGGGCCGAATCGGGAAGGTGGCTGCCAGACCTGTTATGGCGCGGTTGATATTAACAAGGCGAATTATAAAAATATTACGCGCAACTCCCATTACTATATCGTAGGACATCTGTCTTCGGTTGTCAAGACCGGAGCGATACGGATTGCTGCATCGGGATATACAGCCGAGGGATTAGTCTATAGTGCTTTTCAGAATACAGATGGTAGCTATGCGTTGGTTTTGTTGAATGAATCCAATGACAATCGCAAAATCACCCTCGCAGATGGTAAACATCATTTTAGTTACGAGGTGCCTGCCAAATCTGTCGTCTCTTATCGTTGGAAAAATTAATAAAAAGGGTTATGAAAAGATATCTCATCAATATAGTGTTGGGCACTTTTGCTCTAGTGGTAGTTAGTTCTTGTAAAAAGGACGAAAAATATACCTATCAGATCGGTGACCCCAAAATTGAATTGAAATCAGACGTTTCAGCGGCTCACTTTGGCGATAGCCTGGCCTT
Organism: Sphingobacterium sp.; assembly: GCA_029239355.1. Taxonomy (GTDB): domain Bacteria; phylum Bacteroidota; class Bacteroidia; order Sphingobacteriales; family Sphingobacteriaceae; genus Sphingobacterium. The sequence continues at coordinate 23,572 of JAQZAZ010000026.1, read as the reverse complement.
TAACCTACATGTATCAGATACTGAGGTCGCGTTGTCTACATTGAAAACGCAGTTATACTTTACAGACGACAAGGTTGCCGAAACGATTATCCGTACCAAAGATAACGGAGACTATAGTGGAAAGATTTATGTCCCGTTTTTGAAAGATATTCCGGATGGAAAAGCGACGATCAAGTTTATCCTACAAAATATTAGCCAGAAGACAACCGAGCAATCTTTTGATATAGAGTTGAGCCGTCCGGACTTTCCTTACCTCACGTTGGTCACTGAATCAAAATCGTACCGGATGGAGAAGACCGGACAAAATCAATATGCCGCCAAGGAGAATTTTTCGGCTGAAGTAAAGGGCTATATCCAGGCGCCAAAAGTTGGCGAACAGGGTAATGCCATGAGTTTTGGATGGGTTAATAGTGCTGTCGATTTGGGTTCTACAGCTGAAATCCCGTTTTCAAATTCAACATCTGGCGTATACCCTATACAATTTAATACATTGACGTTTCAAGCCTCGCCATTTATTGTCGTATTGCTTAATGGATCGCTTTTCAGCCGTCTTGATGACACGCATTCCAAAGTTGAACTGATATTGAATCAAGGAGAGACAGCAACTTTTGAAGGTATTGCGGATCTACAAGATTGGTGGATTGATCCTGACTTCTTTACGCGAGCCGCCGATGGGGTCATATCGTTTAAAGGAATAACAGGGAAATACCGAGTTACTGCAGACTTTGCTCTAAAATATTTCGTTGTGGAGGCCATGGCCGGAAATGACCTTGCTAAACTGCAGGAAGACGGTACTGGAGCTGTATGGATAATTGGGGAGGGAGTTGGAAAGCCAAAAGTTTCGAGTAATCAGGTTGGCTGGAATACCGATAAAGCTCTCTGTTTAGCTCCACTTGGTAATAAAAAGTACCAAATTACACTCAAAGCAGGCGAGTCAATCAATACTGATAATATCAACTTTAAGTTCTTTCACCAGAAAGGCTGGGGCGGAGAGTTTGGCGGTACCGATGTGACCACTTCAAGTGATATTGTATTTGTTGGTGATGGCAAAAATGGCCGCGATTCAGGGAATTTGGGTATCAAAACAGGTAAAATGCTTGAAGCTGGTAAAACGTATATATTCACATTGGATTTGACAGCCGGTAACAAAAAGGCTGTGCTAACTGTTGTTTCAAAATAATATATATATTGATGTTTCAGTCCTCAGGTAAAATCTTATCTGGGGACTTTATTGTTCCTATGGAATTTGCGTATTCCGGGATTCATTGATATATTTGCCGGACTCACAAGATGAAAGCTAGACAGTTCATATGGATTTTATTACCTTTGATGCTCCTCCAGAGCTTCTCAACAGTGTGGCTATGGACAGTTTTCGAGCTGAATAGAGATTACATTGCCCGTTATGAATGTGTGAATCGTTTCAACGAAAAAGCCCTGTCATGCCGAGGACAATGTATCCTGATGAAAAAAATGCGCGAACACGAAGAAAAGGAACAAAAAAACCTTGAATCTCGTATTATTGATGTTGTTTTTATCAACAATTCCCAGCATTTTGACTTTCAGCTATCTTCTTTGTTTCAAGGAATTATTGTGGAACGCTCGTTACCCGAATACAACGAAAATTATTCTTACAGACCCATCTTTACCATATTTCACCCCCCATTAGTTTAATTCCATTTTAGAAATCATCATGACATGCATGTTGCTATCGGATAGTGATATGTAGCTGCTCATGATCGCTTTCATCGGCTATAAAGACCATTTATGTCGACTGAAACTGTCATGATTTATTCAATGCTATAAGAGGACGGGTAACTGAGCAAAGTAAGCTCATGAATGCCGCTTAAACGTATACTCGATGAATAAATCTGATAGCTTCATCACTACAGCATAAAAAATTTAAGCAGATGAAAAATTTTATTTGAACAGGCTATCGGTTCTTTAGGTCGCAGGTTTCAGGTAATTTAGAAAATTTCTTTAACAGAATATGTACTGCGGCCGTCTTTCGGATAAGCATGCAGTACATATTCTGTCCCTTTCTAACCATACTTGTCCCTGTGCTATACCGCCACCTGTTAACTAAGCTAAGATGGTATTTTTATGAAGGTAAGTATATTGATAAAAACACTAGGTTTTTATAGCGCAATAATAGGCGTATTTCTTGGAGCATGTACCAAAGGAAAAACAGATTATGAAGCCGAACGCGGTGCAGTAGTGGAGGAGGGGACCGAATTTAAAGAGGTCGCAAATGTTGCAACAGCTGGTTATACAATCAGCATAGAGGCATTGAATGGTGCATTTTATCGTGGATACAACGATATCCGTCTGCGGATTAAAAATACGCAAACGAATGCTCCAGTGGACGGCTCTACAATAACATTTCTGCCTGTGCAAACTGCTATTACAGGAGAGAAAAGTTCTTGTCCACACCAGTATGAGCTGGCATATAAAGCAGACGATAAATATTTCTCCGGTTATAGTGTTTTCACCAGTGAAAGTGGAACAGGGGGCAGCTGGACAGTCTACATCAGTTTTAAAGTTGGTAATCAGACTTTTTCTGCAATTAAAGATGTTGAAGTAAAACAACAGACCAATAAAAATCTCAATATGACCGTGTTCACTGGAAAAGACGATGAACAGTACGTTATAGCATTAATTTCTCCACGGAAACCAACAGTTTCTGAGAACAAATTACTGGCTGGGATTTATAAATTGAATAAACCACTTGATTTATCGCCCAGAAGCTTTCCCGATCAGTTCCAATTTTCCTATTCCCAAGTCGAAGATTACACGCTTAAGTTAGATCCACGTATGCCCGAACCATCCATGGGTAATCACTCCTCGCCCAATAATAAAGATTTAGTGCAGGAATCGGATGGCCTATATCATGGTATTGTTAATTATACCATGACGGGCAACTGGACATTAAATTTCGTCCTGTTGAATCCTGCTGGAAAAGTGATTCGCGGTACCGAAGTGCCCAAGGATTTTACACCAGGAGTGGAAGGTGTAAAAAGTGAGCTACACCTCGATATTCTATTCTAAGCGTTATGAAGAAATTAAGTATTGTACTCTCTGTTCTCGCGATTGGATTGGAGGTCAACGGGCAGAGTACCACAGTAAAAAGAGACACAGCCAATCGCTTGGCGGAGGTTAAAGTGGATGCTAAGATCAAGCGGAAGATCGAAAGTGACCTAAAAATGGCTGTCTCAGTCGACGAGTTTTTGGCTTCATCAGACAATATCAGCTTTATCAAGCGTGGTGCGTATGCATGGGAACCTTTACTGAATAACATGAGTACCGAGCGTTCAACAATCACGATTGATGGCATGCATATTTTTGGCGCATGTACGGATAAGATGGATCCCATCACCTCCTATGTGGAGAGCAATAACCTGTCGTCCATTGATATCAACTCCGGGCAGGAAGGAAATATGCACGGGGCAACAGTTGCCGGGAGTATAGACCTAAAAAGGAGAAGTACTCCCTTCGGCTTGCAGCAAAACATAGGCGGTACATATCAGACGGGCTTCGAGTTTAATAACAGGCAAGCTTTTAACCTTGGAAATCTATTCTATTCGACAGACAAATTCGTGGCTGATGGTAGTGTTGCCTTCCGTAAAGCGGGTAACTATGCTGACGGAAACAATCAAGAAGTACAGCATTCCCAATACAATAAGCTGAATGCATCATTGGGATTAGCTTATAAGACAAGTGCACTATCTGCGGTTCGGATAGATGCGATTTTTGATCGTGCAAAAGACGTTGGCTTTCCTGCTTTACCTATGGATCTATGGTTATCAAGGGCGATTATTACATCTGCATCCTACAAGCAACTGTTTGAAGAAGGCTTAGTGAAAGTGTGGGACACGAAAGTTTATTTTAATGCCGTAGAGCACTACATGGATGATACCACGCGCCCTGAGAATTTGGTGCACATGGATATGCCCGGATGGAGTACAACCTATGGCTTGGTTTCAAAAGTAAATCTGAAGAAAGAGCACTACTCGTCAGAACTGCAGCTAAATGCCTATGATAATCTTTCTATCGCAGAAATGCGGATGTACCCGCAGGATCGTTCCAAACGGACCATGTTTGCGTATAGCTGGCCATGGGTAACAACGCGTTTTGCTAGTATCGCGATGAACAATTCCTGGGATATTTCAGAAAGGAGTAAAGTGAATCTGGGCGGTTCGTTGGGCGTGAATTACAATTATTCCAAATACGTGGAATTTAACTGGATTTTTCATCCCGGAGCGCCTCAGAAAAAGAATAGATGGCTTCCAGGGCTACATGCCAGCTACGAATTAAACCTAAATCAGTTTGACATTTCTGTGGGCACCGGGTTTGGACATCGTGCGCCTTCCGTTTCCGAAGCCTATGGCTATTATATTTACAATAGCTTTGACCGCTACGATTATATCGGGAATCCGGGTTTAAAGAATGAAGTTTCTTATGAGGCCAATGGCCGCGTTGGATTCAAGACCGAAAAAATAAGTGTCGCGGCAAAGGTTAACTATTTCTACATCGACAATTATATTATCGGACGGATTTTGAGTTTGGGTAGCCCCATGAATTATCAATCCGTCGGTGTAAAGGGCTATACCTCCTTACCGTATGCTACCCTTTTTAATACGGCGATCAACCTGGATTATACAATCCGGGATAACCTGCACTGGAAAGCGGTATTCACCTATGCGCGCGGAAAGGATGATACTGGTGGAAATTTACCTTTTATACGTCCGCTAAGCTATCAGACATCTCTGCATTATGGCTACAGGGGAATTGGTGTACGAACTTCCTTACATGGGGATTTTACACAGACCAACTACAGTCCTGAATATGGAGAAGATCAGACGGCCTCCTACAATATATGGAATCTATCTGTCGATTACAGTTTCAGTCTCGGCAAGTTCAAATCTGTCTTTCAGGCTGGTGCCGAGAATCTGTTGAACGAATACTATAGTACCTATGCGGATTGGGGAAATATTCCGCGAATGGGACGGAATATTTTTACCTCCCTAAAAGTCAATTTTTAAAAAATCAATCACATTTAAATAATACATATAATGAAAAAAATAACGAACTCCCTGATTTTAGCTGCTGTTTCATTCATCATGACTTCCTGTAGTAAAAGCGATGATAAATTTGTCGCTAACAATATCAGTCTGCATTTTAACAATACATTTAAAAATGAAACCATTGTTCTTGGCGGAGCGGCCTCCATGGATGCAACAGTTAACATATCTGAAAAGGACCAGGCACATCATCTCTCAGAACTTAAATATGTTGTCAGTAATATTCGGCTTGTCAAAGTCGATGGAACGGAGATTCCCTACAATGTAAATGACTTGGATAAGGGGGCTACCGTTATTAACCAGGCCAAGCCAGCGAGCTTGAATTATGTCCTGAAGAATATACCCGTAGGGGAGTATCGTCAGCTCAAATTTGGGTTAGGGGTGAATCATGAAATCAATACGGTGGATCAGGTCAGATTTCCAGTATTTTATGCGACAGCAGGAGCAAACGATACAGATATGATGTGGCAATGGGCTACTGGATATCGCTTTGCGAAAATAGAAGGATTTTATGGGGCAGAAAATAATGCATTTCAGATTCATACAGGAAGTACCCTGAATGGAACGGGCGGCCAGCCTGAAACCTATACGCAGGGTGTAGATGCTTATCGCGATATTACACTGGATCTCACCACGACCGCTTTAGTTGGGGCCAATGTGCCCAAGATCCTAATAAAAGCAGACTTTGATAAACTGTTGAGTGGGAAGACGAAAGTCATCCTGACAGCGAAAAACGCAACTACCCCGAGCCAGCATAGCAGCATGGAAGCGATGGAAATATTTGTAAGTAATATTGGCGGCGACGGTAAAGACGATAAAAGTGGCATGTTTTCGGTCGAAACAGTTGAAAATAACTAATGGAAAGATAAATTAATGATAAAGCCATGCGGAGCCTGGGAACATCCAAAATAGCATGCCTCTGACGCCCCGTGATGGCTTTGTCTTCATGATAATAGCTGACAGTCCCCTTGTTGGTAAGATGAAATAATAGCGGCATACTAGCCCACTTGTTACTATAAAATCATTTGTTCTAATGAAAACAGTAATCTGTATTTTAAGTGTATTGTTGATTGCATTGTCCTGCGGTAAAGGCGGTATGAATGAATCCGTTGAAGAGGACAATCCCGAAATTGTACTAGATATACCCCCTGAATTTCCCGCATTAAACGGTTCTATAGCACAAAATAGACCTACAAAATATGGTGTCGCATTGGGGGAGAAATTATTCCACGAGAAAAAGTTCAGTGGAAATAATACCATTTCCTGTGCGAGTTGCCATAATCCTGCCCTGGCTTTTTCGGATGGGAGACAGCAAGCGGTCGGAATCTATGATCGGGTAGGACTGCGGAATACCCCAGCGATTCAAAATATGGCTTTTATGAAATTTTACAATTGGGACGGAAATATCCTCCAATTGGAAAAGCAACCTCTCGTTCCGATCATAACACATGAAGAGATGGACTCTTCGATTCTGGAAGTGATCGGAAAAATTGATGTTGAGACCGATTACAAAAAATTATTTAAAAGAGCATTTGGAGACGAAAGCATAACAGCTGATCGAATCTATCGTAGTATCGCACAATACGAGTACACCCTGATCGCTGCCAACAGTAAATACGATCGGGTAAAAAGAAATGAAGGCGAACAATTCACCGCGATGGAAGAGAAAGGATATGCAACATTTAAAACTAAATGTGCCAGTTGTCATAGTACAGCGTTGTTTACGGATCAAAGTTTCAGAAATGTGGGATTTCCTGCGAATCCAAATCCTGAAGAAGCAGGACGAGCCCGGGTTACCGGACGACCTGCCGATCAGATGGCCTTTCGTGTTCCCTCCCTCAGAAATACAGCTTATACAGCACCTTACGGAAGTTTTGGTCAATTTCCAACTTTAAGGGCTGTTTTGGACTATTTCGATAAGGGGGTGTTGGACGCAGAAAATCTTGACCCTATCCTTAAGAAAAATGGCAATCGCATTCCGTTAACGGAACAGGAAAAATTAGCGATTATCGCTTTTATAGAAACATTAAGTGACCCCGTATTTATTGGGAAATAGTAAATTTACCCTTGAAAGACTGGTATAAGTTTTTTAGAAGATCGGTGCAATCCCGCTAATAAAAAAGATCAACAAGCTGTTTTGCTTCTGCTACATCGTGAACACGGAGGATCTGAACCCCTCGCTCCAGTAGCAGGGTGTTTAATGCTGTGGTACCATGAAGGGCTTCCGCAGCCGTAATACCCAATTTTTTATAAATCATGGATTTACGTGATATTCCACCTAAAATTGGAAGACCGAAATAGTGGAGTTCATTGACACGATATAATAGCTCATAGTTTTGATCGACCGTTTTGGCAAAGCCAAATCCGGGATCGAGGATAATATCTTTTACACCCAGATCTCTGAGCTGGGCAACACGCGCTCCCAGAAAGGTGGCGACATCAGTCACAATATCGGTATATTCGGTCTGCTCCTGCATGTTTTCGGGGGTGCCACGCATGTGCATAAGGATATAGGGTACCTGATATTTAGCAACAGTGGCAAACATATCCTCATCCAGTGTACCTCCTGAGACATCATTGACAATATGTACACCGGCATCAATAGCTTCGGCGGCGACATCCGCCCGAAAGGTATCTATTGATAAAATAGCTTCAGGAAAGGCATTTCTGATAGCCTGAATAGGCGGGAGCGCTCTGTCCATTTCTTCCTGCGAAGAGATCAGTGGAGCTCCTGGGCGCGAAGAATAAGCGCCAATATCGAGGATTTGAGCTCCGGACTGTAGAAGATGCTGTGCCTTCTCCAGGGCTTTTTCGACAGTGGTATTATCTCCGCCATCAAAAAAAGAATCCGGAGTAACATTGAGTATGCCCATAATGACAGGTTTCTCAAATGTCATAAGCTTTCCACCTACATTGATGGACTGTGCAATTGCTGTGTCAAATTTTTTCATCAGATAACTAGTTCTTTCCTATCTAGGATAACGATTATAAGCGATATTTATCTGACGACAAGGACGCCATTGGCAACGATATTAATATCGTTTTTCGGCTGTGTAATCTGATCTATTTCGGATTGCGATTTGCCTAGGTCTTTTGCCGCATGTTGTAGCGATGCCACAGAGGTTTCTTTCTTCTTGGCCACACCTTCAACAACAACTGTTTTACCGATGATATCCGCAGGCATAAAGAAACCATAATCTTTAAAGCGTACCATAATAGGTTCTTCCCCATCACGTTGCAAGGTCATGAAACAACCTTTCTTTTTGCACACTTCGACAACTTTTCCTTCGATTTTACCGCTGAAAGTATTTTTTGAACTTAGTTCTTTTTCTAGTTTGGCAATAGAAATCGCTTTATTTGCCTGAATTTCCTTTCCATACCCTACTCCAGGTTTTGCGGAAGCAATTTCCTTTTTCTGGGCATATAATTGGGCACTTACGGCAAAAGCCAGTGCAAAAAATAAAATGATCTTTTTCATCTGTATATAAATTTTAAAGCTGATGAAGCTATCCGATTTACTTCATGAGCGTGTGATTTTTCACCGCGCGTATTTTCAGGATGACGAAGGCTGCTTGATCAATCAATCCGCTGTGAATTTGAATAAATCATGATGGTTTTTCTTTACTTTCGAATAAATTCAAATTTGCCACTTGGATCAAGTTTCATAATTGTAGAAGATTTGCCATCGGTTTTAACATGTTGATCATATGCAACAATATAATCAACACCAGTTTTGATAGCTTCGGCTATTTCGTCAAAATCTTTCGCTGTTGGCTCACCACTAATATTGGCTGAAGTTGAGATAATGGGCTTACGGAAGCGTTGTAACAGTTGTTCGCAAAAGGGATGCTTGACAATTCGAATGCCAATGGACCCGTCCTCTGCTATAGCGTTAGGAGCGAGATTTTTGGCATTCGAATAGACAATTGTCAATGGCCTATCGGTATATTCAATGAGCTGATAGGCAACATCCGGGATTTCGTTGACATAACTTGCCAATTGGTTATCGTTGTGTAAAAGAACAATAAGACTTTTGGACTTGTCCCTTCCTTTCAGCTGGAAGACTTTTTCTACAGCTTCCGGGTTAGTGGCGTCACAGCCTATCCCCCAGATTGTATCTGTTGGATATAGAATTAATCCACCTGCTTTCAGCGTTTCCAATGCCCTGTTCAAATCCTCACGATCCACGAATGCACTCATTGTTTATTTCTTTTAGTTCTGATTTTGAAGTTATACAGCTACATTATGCTCACGTAGTGCATCATTTAGTGAAGTTTTCTTATCTGTAGATTCTTTACGTTGGCCAATGATCAATGCGCAAGGAACTTGATATTCACCCGCTGCAAATTTTTTGGTATAAGATCCAGGGATGACAACCGAACGGGCAGGAACATAACCTTTGTATTCTATCGGCTCAGCTCCAGTGACATCAATAATTTTTGTGGATGCGGTCAATACAACATTGGCACCTAATACAGCTTCTTTTTCTACACGGATTCCTTCAACGACGATTGCTCTTGATCCGATAAATACATTGTCCTCGATGATAACAGGAGCTGCTTGAACAGGCTCAAGTACACCACCGATGCCTACACCGCCACTTAAGTGTACGTGTTTGCCGATTTGAGCACAAGATCCAACTGTAGCCCAAGTATCTACCATTGTGCCTTCATCGACATAAGCACCGATATTAACGTAAGAAGGCATCATGATTACTCCTTTGGCCAAATACGCGCCCAGACGGGCGGAAGCGCCTGGAACAACACGTACTCCCGTGTGTTTGTAATCCGTTTTTAATTTCATTTTATCGTGGAATACAAAAGGACCAGCTGTCATTTCACGCATATCATTGATCGGGAAATACAAGATCACAGCTTTCTTGATCCAATCATTTACATGCCATCTCGTTCCGATCAATTCTGCTACGCGGATTTCACCACTGTCTAGCTTCATGATCACCGTACGAATTGCTTCTGTATATTCTTTATACTCCAATAATTGTCTATCTTCCCAAGCTTCCTCAATCAATTTTTTAAGCGGCTCTACCATATTATTTGTTTGCTTATTTGAATTTGTTTATTTTGATGTACAAACTTAGATAAAGTTGCTTTTAAAAGCAACTTTATCGATCTCTCCCCCATGAAGAAAATATTCATAAGGGGAATATGTTAATTTTCGGTGGGAATACCATGATAATTTGCTAATATAACTATTTTTGCATTATGGCTGCAGCATCAGAAAAATTAAGAATTGATAAATATTTATGGTCGATAAGATTGTTTAAGACGCGAACTTTGGCAACCGAAGCGTGTAAGGCGGGGCGGGTCAAGTTGAATGGTCAAAATATTAAACCTTCTTATGAAGTTAAGGTCGGTGACGTCTATCATATCCAAAAAGGAATAGAAAAGAAAGTCGTTAAAGTAATCGGTCTTCTCGAACGTCGGGTTGATGCAAAAACTGCTGTTCAGTTTTATGAAGATCAAACTCCAGTAGAAGAGACTGTAGGCTACAAATCTGTATTTCAGGCACCCGTACTTAAGCGTGACCGCGGAACTGGACGTCCTACGAAGAAAGACCGCCGTGAAATAGATGATTTACAGGCTTCCGACTGGTGGGACAAAGATGATGAATAAGTCAAAAAGCATATACCTCGGCAGAATACTGTAAAAGTGGTTTGAGAATCCCAAGTCATCATTGCTAAAAATCCGCGGATTAAAAAAAAATCCAATGGAATGATCACTTGGGATAATCTTACTGAGCACTTATGATAAATGTAAAATATTTAAAATCAAATAATTACAGGTATTTTTCAATTTCGTCAAATTGAATATCTCCATGTGACGCGTCATAAAGACTATTTTTACCTTCGATAATAAGGATCTGGGGTGACTGATGTTCGATATTCCACCGTTGTGCGATTTCATTAGAAAGCGTCCGATAGCGCAATAGGTCTAAAAGATAAATTGAATAGTCCTGATCGGATGTGTTAGCCATACGTTCTAAGCTGCGTTTGGCCATGTTGCTGATACCACAGGTTGTACTGTGTTTGAATATAGCTGCGACCTTATCCGATTGATAAAGTTCCTGTAATTGTTCTTCCGTATTTAATTCTATCCAATTGATCATAACTATAATTCTTTAAATTTTTTTTGCTCCACTTGTACAAAAGATGAGATGGAAGAGAATACACAGGATTTCTTAGCGTTGTTTGTTGAGTTAAACACACTTGGCAACCGTATTCCGTCACCGATCTCCTTGTATTTACTGACCTCATAACTGATTTTTTCTGTTTTGTCAGTGTAATCATAACGTATGATTTCTCCCGTATTCTGATCAATATAAAGTATACCATCTAGCTTTGTGCCAAGGACTGGACTTGAAGAGGTTATGCTTGCAACCGTTAATTTTTGTCCACCAATAAACTGTTCTTCCTGGTTTTTAAGTTGGATACTTTTCTGCTCAATGAGCGTTGGTAACAGGAGCAGATTGAGATCGACAAAAAGTTGGGTTTTTATAGATTTCTTTATTTCTTGACCATCAGTTGCAACCTTACCTCCAATAAAGAGCTTATCTGTACCATTCCCTTTAAAATTGAATAAATAAGTCACTTGATCGGTTTCACTATAACCATCGAATCTGCATTCTCCTGTGCTACGGTTAAAAAGGAATTTACGTTCCTCGTTCGACAATTCTTCTGATACATTATTTCCCTTTGCAGAGAAAGCTAGATATTGTAAAGAGTTCCATTTGTCTTGGCCGCCAACACTACGCCAGATTTCTTTGTTTAAGCTATCATCTTGAGCAAATAAGCGCCCATGACTAAGTAGCGATAAAATAAGTACTAAGAGTATACTCGATAACTTTTTCATAATCATATCTAAAAAATAAAAATCGATTAATAAGATATACCATACTTTATTAATCGATTTATTTAAAATAAAAGTACTTGTGCTATTTTATGTTTTGGCCCAGAATACTTTTTCATGATTAAATACTAGACAAAATTGATACCAAACTAGAATTTTTTAGCAATAGCAGCCATTTGTATTGCCGTAATAGCTGCTTCTTCTCCTTTGTTGCCATGTTTACCACCTGCGCGATCCAAGGCTTGTTGGAGGTTGTCTGTTGTCAATACGCCGAAGATAACGGGTTTATTATATTTTAGCCCTACGTTTGATACGCCATTCGCAACCGCGTGACAAATAAAATCAAAATGTCGGGTCTCCCCCTGGATGACACAGCCCAAACAGATGACAGCATCAAAGCTTTGATTTCTCAATGCCAGATCTGCTCCAGAAGTCAACTCGAAGCTTCCAGGGACCTCAATGACTTCGATATTGTCCTCACTTGCACCATGCTTTTCTAAACCTGATAATGCACCATTCAATAACGCACCAGTAATTTCTGCATTCCACTGCGCTACTACAATTGCAAATTTGAATGGACTCGCATCCGCAACTTGGATATGCGAAAAGTCTGATAAATTTTTAATGCTACTTGCCATAATGGCTGTAAAGATAGTGATTTTAGATGGTCACAAAAAAAGAGGCTATAAAATAACCTCTTTTTTATCTATATAAGAGCTATAGCTCTTATAAATGTGCTTGTACCCTGCCCAATAGGCCATCAATAGTAGATGCCTCTTGGCTTTCAGGAAAATCAGTTTTGATTTTTTTATATGCTGTTTCAGCACTCTTATAGTCGTTTTGTGCTTCATAAACAAGGCCTAATTTTTTTAGGAATAGCGGAGTTGTATATGAATTGCTTGATTTCTCAGAAGCTTGTTTGTAATAATCAGCAGCTTTTTTGTAATCTTTTAGCTCTGAATAGGCATCACCGGTCAAACCAATAACCAATGGGTCTAAAATCTGGCTTCCTGTGGGTGAGTATTTTTCCAATGCTTTTACAGCGTCATCATATTTACCCTGACGTAGGTAAAGACCGCCTAAATATGCATTTGCAATATTTGCAGATTTAGTATTGGAATATTCATCCGCGATCTGTTTAAAACCCAGGAATGCTCCATCGCCAGCAATTGCCTTATTTTGTAACGAGTCAATTGTAACAAGTTGTTCTGCCTTATACATGCGATTTGACGCTTCTTCTGCTCTTGGTTGCAAATAAAGCTTTTCGTATCCAAAGTAAAGCAAGATCAATACAACAATGCCCCCTAAAATGAAAGCAACACTCTTTTGGTTATCTTGGAAAAAAGATCCTTTTGAAGGTTTGAAACCTTGATTTGTACTATTTGTATTTTTAGACATTACTAATCAGTAAAATATGGATTGCAAAAATACACTTTTCGAGCAAATTTGCAAGTGTTTTGCAAATTTTAAAGTGAATTAACTTTTGTTTTCAGCCTCGTTTGACAATTCGATTTCTTTGTCCAATTGCTCATAAATCGAATTTTTACTTTTAAATTCCGGAACAATGAGTTTCATTTGGTGAACGACCTCGTTTTTGTTTTGTGTCGCTAATCGCAGTTTTAGCTCTTCTATTTTCAGACTTATGATCTTGTAATTATTTTCACGAACCTTGGCAATCATGATTTTTTCGTGATGCGTGGGCATCGTGTTTTCAAGATCATTTAATAGTTCTTCGTATAGTTTTTCCCCAGGTCTTAATCCTGTGAACTTTATTTCAATATCTTCATTGGGTTTGAATCCAGATAAGCGGATCATTTTCTTGGCCAACTCGACTATTTTTACGGATTTACCCATATCAAACACGAATATCTCACCACCTTGCCCCATTGCCCCAGCTTCAAGTACCAACCGACATGCTTCTGGAATAGTCATAAAATAACGCGTTATTTCGGGGTGCGTCACCGTTACTGGGCCACCTTTTTGTATTTGATCCCTAAATCTTGGAATAACGGATCCATTCGAGCCAAGTACATTGCCGAATCGCGTTGTGATAAATTTGGTGTTTGTCTTTTCACTCAGCGAGTTTTCTAAATGATTGTTCAGTGATTGGACATAGATTTCGGCAATTCGCTTAGTTGCACCCATGATATTTGTTGGATTGACAGCCTTGTCCGTTGAAACGAAAACAAATTTTTCCACCTGAAATTCCACCGCCAGATCCGCGAGATTTTTAGTGCCTAGAACATTGGTTTGCACGGCCTCTAATGGATGGTTTTCCATCATCGGAACATGTTTATATGCTGCCGCATGATAGACATAGTGTGGTTTGAATGTTTCAAAGAGTAAGCGCATTCTTTTGGTACTCCTGATATCAGCGATATAAGTATGGTATACTTGATTAGGAAATTCATCCTGCAAATCCAACTGTAAATTGTGCAATGGGGATTCCGCCTGATCGCAAAGTATAATCATTTGAGGCTCATATTTTCCCAACTGGGAGGCAATTTCGCTTCCGATTGATCCTGCTGCGCCTGTAACAAGAATCCTTTTACCTTTTGTTTGATTTAGAATATGGTCGTCATTGATTTTGATTGGATCCCGTTCTAATAGATCTTCAATTTTTATTTTCTGGATTTGATTAGGGTTGAGATCTCCGTTCATGATTTTTTTGACTGGTGGGAGTGTCAAAATGCTCACATTACGTTCTAATGCAATATCTGTGATTTCATTTTTGCGATCTGAAGGTATATTGTGTGATGCAATAATGACTTCCTCAATATTCAGGGTATTGATGAGATGATTAAACTTCTTGGATGAATAAATTTTTGTTCCATCAATTACTTTGTTAATCTTTTGGTCGTTATCATCCAAAAAACCAATAATCGCGTTTTTCGATCGTACATCATGATCTAATGTTCTTTTTACAGCAATACCGAGGTCGCCAGCACCGTAGATCAATGTTTTCTTTCTGGTACCGTTGACTTTTTTTGTATATAAGAAGAAAATCTTGATAATTGTTCGATATACCGTTAATATCAAAAATGAGAAGAGGGCAAAGAAGATGATTAATGCTGTTGGAATATTTCGTTCAATTTCATTGGCTTGAATAATCAATTTAATGACCAAAAGTACGAATACGCTAAAAATTATAGTTGATAATATTCGGATGGAGTCAATGGCGCTTGTGTAACGAATTATCCCAGTGTACATTTTAAACAAGTAAAATGATAGGGAGCAAACGCTAATAAATAAAATAAACCTTATGCTGAAATCAATATCTAGTAAAAAGCCAAAGTTGAAATCGTAATAAATAACGTTTGCGAGGAGGTAGGCGATTGAAACACTGAAAATATCCAATAAAAAAATAATCCATCTGGGTACGATACTGATTTTACTAAGCATGGTATATTTAAATTAATTTAGACAAATGTATATAATTTTGTTTCATTCCCATCGTATTCACCTGGATAATCTTTCCATTGAAAAGCGTTTTTCAATGGATGACCGCAGCAACGGATACCGGTATTTTTTAACACTTCATTGCGATTGCCGAGGCAAATTTATATGAGTTTGATTAGATTGATTATTTGTTGTAATTTTAGCTAAAGTCAATTTAATAAAATGAATGAGTTAGGGAAGCTTGCTAATCAGGCTATGATTTCTACGAAAGAGATGTTGTTTGAGAAGAAAAAGAGTGCAAAAAGTCTTTTTATTGGAATTCCAAAAGAGATTTCACTTCAGGAAAAACGTATTTGTTTGACACCCTTGGCCGTAGCCTTATTGGTCGAAAATGGACATGAAGTGCTGATTGAGACTGGTGCCGGCGCCGGCGCTAATTTCTTAGATCATCATTATAGTGAACAAGGTGCCCGCATTGTAGCATCACGAGAAGAAATATATCAAGCTGATTTGATTATTAAAGTTGGTAGCCCTACCGTGTCAGAAGTTAAATTAATGAAAGAAAGACAGGTGTTATTGTCATCTCAACAACCTTCTTTAATGAATGTAGATGTATTAAAAGCATTGATGAATAAGAAGGTAACAGCTATTTCTTACGAATACTTAAGAGATGAGGGGGGGTGCTTGGCCGTCGTACGTGCGATGAGCGAAATCGTAGGAGCCACAGCGACTTTGATCGCGGGAGAATACTTAAGTAATGCATTCGGTGGTAAAGGGCTTATGCTAGGTGGAGTTACCGGCGTGGCTTCGACAGAAGTAGTGATCATCGGTGCTGGAACGGTGGGTGAACAAGCGGCGCGAACGGCATTAGCCCTTGGAGCACAGGTAAAGGTTTTTGATAATTCAATTTATAAACTGAGACGTTTACAAAACAATCTCGGTAGTCGCGTGTTCACTTCAGTAATTCAACCTATTATTCTCAATAAAGCTGTAATAAGTTCAGATGTTGTTATAGGTGCATTAAGAGCGAGAAATGGCCGCTCTGCCTGTGTGATTTCCGAAGAAACAGTGTCGAAGATGAAACCGAATTCAGTCGTTATTGATGTGAGCATAGATCAAGGGGGGAATTTTGAAACGTCGGAAGTAACTTCGCATGATAAACCTGTTTTTCGTAAATTCGATGTTATTCACTATTGTGTTCCAAATATTGCCTCCCGAGTCGCGCGTACTGCCACGTATGCAATGAGTAATATTTTTACATCTATCCTCTTGGATTTTGCGGAATTGGGTGGATTGAAGAATGCAATTTGGAAAAGCCCAGGCATACGAAGCTCAATCTACTTATACCAAGGCAACCTAACCAATGCCGATATGGCTTCTCGATTTAATATGACTGCTAAGGATTTGGATCTTTTGGTCGTATCTTCGTTATAAAGCAAGGTAACCGATGTTTGAACAGGATGAAAAAGTAGTTAATGCCGTTTCAGAGGGTTTGATGATAGGACCTGGTGGTGGGCAACAAAGGCGGCAGAAAAGATGGAAACCTAAATAATTATAAATATAGATGAAAAAAATTCTTATGATCTTATGTTCTTTGATTTCGCTTGTGAAGGCGCAAGAAGTTATCAATCTTTACCAAGATACTATTCCAAATGCAACTGACAAAAGCCGGGCTTTCTTGGAAAAGAATATGCCCAAATTATTTGTTTATACTCCGGACGAAAATATAGCTAAAAATATTGGCGTGCTGGTTATTCCGGGTGGCGGATACTCACATATTGCAATGGATCATGAGGGGCATGCAGTTGCCAAGGAACTGGTGAGGAATGGATACTCGGCTTATGTATTGCAATATCGATTGCCCTCGCCTAATATTATGCGGGATAAGAGTATCGGACCGCTTCAAGACGCCCAACAGGCAGTTCAACTGATACGGACTCTTAATCCTCAGATTAAGAAAGTGGGCGTTATCGGTTTTTCCGCGGGCGGTCACCTTGCATCAACCTTAATTACCAAATTTAAGAAAGATTATATCCCAAATCCCGCTCATATATCCCTGAGACCAGACTTTGCAGGATTGATATATCCGGTCATATCTATGCAGAATGAAGTGACGCATAAAGGATCAAAAAATAATCTTATTGGAGAAAGTCCATCAGATGAGCTCGTTCAATTATTTTCTTCAGAGCAACAGGTATCACCTGAGGTATGTCCCGTTTTCTTTGTACATGCCAAAGATGATACAGCTGTCCCAATTGAAAATAGTTACAGAATGATGGCTGCACTGGATAAAGTGAAGGTCCCAAATACGCTATATGTCTTTGAGAAAGGAGGACATGGTTTTGGGCTAATTAATAAGACTTCCGACAAAAAGTGGTTTGATGCCTTTCTATCTTGGGTTTCTACCTTAAATTAATCAATCGAAAGGAATCCAATTGGAAATTGTTAAATCAACAGCTTGATTTTTTTGGGGGATTAACTGTGAAGTGGTCGTGCAATGCAGGTCAATCTCATTATTGGAAATTACGATCTCATAATAGAAACCTCTGAATTTAGTGTCCTTTACAAAAAAAGGTGATTTCTCTGTGGGCGTAATAGAAATCCATTCTTGATGGATAGCAATAGCCTTGTCACTTGCTATGCCTAAATTTTGTGCTTGCTCGGGACGTAAAATATTACTTTTTGCCAGTAGTTGGGCCGTATAAGGATGAGATGGTCGACTATACAGCATATGAGGGTTATTTTGATCCAATATTTTGCCCGACTTCATGACAATAAGATTATCGGCCAGGGCGAGTACTTCGGTAGGGTCATGTGAAACCAGAATTATCGTAAGACCTGTTTCTTTGACAATTTCTTTAATATCTTGTTGTAGCGTATCTCGGAAAGATGCGTCAACTTGGTTAAAAGGTTCATCCATTAACAATACTTCAGGTTCATTGATTAGTGCACGGCAGATAGCTACGCGCTGTTTTTCGCCACCACTAATATCAGCGACTCTCTTTTTTGCCAAATGGTCTATCCGCAAGCGTTGTAAAATCTCTGCTGTTTTATCCTCTTTACGTTTAATATCCGTATTGGGTAATTGTGAAGCCACATTATCCCATACATTAGCATAGGTGTTTAGATCGTCGAACCCTTGAGAAACAAGTTTCATGGCATCGTGTCCAGGTATTAATTTGTCTTTACGTGTGGGAACCCGCCAGCCTTTGTAGCGCACTTCGCCAGCTGTGGGTTCCAAAAGTCCATAGATTAATCTGAGTAGCGTACTTTTACCACTTCCCGACTCGCCAATAATAGCGGTTATCCTTCCATTTTCGATATCAATGGAAGCGTTTTCAACCGCAAACTGTACATTGTTTTCATGAAAGGAAAAACTTAAATCTTCAGCGTGGATCGCTGCTAGGCCTGGTACATGAGTATCGGATGGAATATACTGACAAGACGATGAATTAGCCATAATGGACTGTGATAGGGGTAGATTAATGGATAGATATTTTACGGGTATGAGCATCTATGATGCTGATCTGTATTTCCTTTGCTTCTTCGGGCAATAAATTTGGAATTTTCTCGGGCCATTCGATGAAGCAGTACGCTCCTGAATAGAAATATTCCTCGTAGCCAAAATCGAATGCTTCCTGTTCATCTTTAATGCGGTAAAAATCAAAATGATAGAGTGCTCCATTGTCGGAGTCATATTCATTGACAATGGAAAAGGTAGGACTTGACGTACTATCTTTTACGCCCAATTGTTCACACAAGTATTTTATAAAAGTTGTTTTTCCTGCGCCCATTGGGCCATATAGTAGAAAAATACGATCCTTTGGAAACCTATTCAAGAGAGTTTGGGCCGCAACAGAAAGATCTGCCGTTGTATTTACGATAATTTCCATGTTGCAAAATTACTATTTCGGTAGGTATGTCGCAAAGGGGATGATCATTTCTTCCAATGAAATTCCTCCATGTTGGAATGTTCCGTTAAAATAATTAACAAATTGATTGTAATTGTTTGGATAAACAAAGTAAGAATCTTCTTTCGCGAATACATACGTAGAGCTAACATGGAGTTTGGGCAGTTGCGCATCATGGGGATTCTTGATTGTAAATACATCTTTTTCAATGTAGTTTAAATTTTTTCCTTGTTTATATCTAAGGTTGGTGTTTGTGTTTCTATCTCCAACGATTTTACTTGGTTTTTTGACACGAATAGTCCCGTGGTCAGTTGTGATAATTACACGTACTTTTTTCTGTGAAAGCCATTTTAAAGCTTCTAAAAGAGGAGAATGCTCAAACCAGGATAATGTAAGCGAGCGATACGCCGCTTCATCATTAGCCAGCTCACGGATCATGGAGCTATCTGTTCGCGCATGGGATAACATGTCTACAAAATTGTAAACTAGGATATTGAGCTGGTTATGCATCATATTTCCCAGATTATCTAAAACGTCCTTTCCTTGTTCGAGGGTTAAAACTTTTGTGTAGGAATGTTTTATCGGTTTACGGTATAATCGTTTGATCTGATCATCCAGAAACTTGTCTTCATACAAGTTCTTTCCCCCTTCATCTTCGTCATTCTGCCATAATTTGGGGAATCGTTTTTCCATTTCCAACGGTGTTAAGCCGCTGAAAATCGCATTTCTTGCATATTGAGTTGCAGTGGGCAAAATCGAGAAATAATTTATCTCCTCTTCCAGTCTAAAATAATCTGTGATTACCTCGTTGATGATTTTCCATTGATCAAAACGTAGATTGTCTATCAAGACAAAAAAAGTAGCAACATCCTCGTCGAGTACTGGAAATACTTTCTTTTTAAACAATTGATGGGATAGAATAGGTGCATTCTCGGGATGGTTGATCCAATTGATATAGTTGTTTTCAACAAACTTTGAAAACTGCATGTTTGCTTCAGACTTTTGCATCGTCAATATTTCATGCATATTGTTGTCTTCGAGTTTTTCGAGCGACAGTTCCCAATAAACTAATTTTTTATAAACTTCTGACCATTGCTTGAAATCTAAGTTGTCGTTTAATATCATGCCTAGATTGCGAAAATCTTGCTGATAGGCCATGGAAGTTTTTTCGTTGACAATGCGTTTATTTTCAGTAAGTTTTTTTATTGTCATCAAAATCTGCTTGGGATTTACCGGTTTGATTAGATAATCATCTATTTTAGAACCAATGGCATCTTCCATGACATGTTCCTCTTCGTTTTTGGTTACAAGTACGATCGGAACAGTAGGATTGATGGATTTGATGATAGCAAGGGTTTCAAGGCCAGTTAGCCCGGGCATGTTTTCATCTAGAAATATTAAATGAAAAAAACCATTTTTAAAGGCTTCTACCGCATCATTTCCATTATTGACGGTATCGACTTTATACCCCTTACTTTCTAGAAATAAAATATGAGGTTTTAAAAAGTCAATTTCGTCATCAGCCCAGAGAATATGTGTTTTTTGCATCTTGTTATATATGTCTATTATTTAAGAGAGGTTAATAGTGTTACTCAGATTAAATTGTAACAAAAGAAAATACCTCGGTTATTGAATGGATTTCAATATTGCTAACATAAGCAAATATCGTGCTTCAGATTTATTTTTAACATTTCTTAACGATGAACTAACTATCTTTGTTTTAAGTTTATATAAGTGATAACCATAAGTTTGTGTTTTAAAAACTAGGTTTTCAATTTAATATGTTGAAAAGTAGTATTAATTTATCGCCGCATTGAACAAGAATAAAATCATCAATGATCCTGTATATGGGTTTGTTGCCATTCCTACAGGGTTGGTCTTTGACCTTGTACAGCATCCCTATTTCCAGCGACTTCGTTATATTAAACAAGTGAGTATGACTCACTTAGTTTATCCAGGAGCACTACATACACGCTTTCAGCATGCGATTGGAGCGATGCATCTAATGGCAATGGCGTTGGAAACACTTCGTAGTAAGGGAATAGAAATTTCAGCGCTTGAGGAAGAGGCAGTCTTGGCGGCTATTTTGTTGCATGATATAGGGCATGGCCCTTTTTCTCATTCTTTAGAGCATAGTTTGATTGCCGGCGTTTCCCACGAATTGCTTTCTTCGTTACTGATGGATCGCATGAATCGAGATCTAGATGGAAGATTGAGCCTCGCCATTGCTATTTTTAATAATCAATATGAGCGGAAATTTCTCCATCAACTTGTGTCTAGCCAATTAGACGTTGACCGAATGGACTATTTGAACAGAGATAGTTTTTTTACAGGCGTTTCTGAGGGAGTCATTTCATTTGACCGCATTATCAAAATGTTAAATGTTGTTGGTGACGAAATCGTCGTTGAATATAAAGGCCTTTATTCCGTGGAAAAATTTCTTATCGCACGGAGGCTGATGTATTGGCAAGTGTATTTACATAAAACAGTTATCGGAGCGGAGCAATTATTGATTAAGATTTTACAAAGGGCGAAATACTTGACAGCAGCTGGCGTAAAACTTTTTTCTACCCCTGCGTTCCATTGGTTTTTGAGCCAGCAGATTGATCGGACAAATTTTTTGGATGACCCGTTGCATTTAGACTGGTTTACTCGTTTAGATGATACGGATATTATGTCAGCAATAAAAACATGGGAACAACATGAAGATGAGATTTTGAGTAAAATGTGCCAGCGAATTATGAAAAGGGACCTGTATCGCTCAATTATGAGTAATAAACCTTTTTCAGCAGACTATCTTGATCTAGTAAAAAATACGGTCCAACAGTCTTTGGGTATAAGAAGGGAAGATATCCATTATTATGTATTTACGCAAGAAATTCAAAATCGCGCATATAATCCCTCAAACGATCAGATCAAGATATTATTGAAGTCGGGTGAGCTTATTGATATTACCGAAGCATCTGATCTTGGAAATTTAGAAGCATTGTCTAAAAATGTATCCAAATATGCATTATGTTATCCAAAAGAGGTAGGATATATTGCAATTCCTTCTATCGGATAGTTATTTTTTAATAAAAAAACATAGATTTGTACCATGCAATTTACTGCTCAACAAATAGGGACATTATTAGAAGGACGGATTGAGGGGAATCCAGAAGTTACCGTAGGTAACCTTGCCAAAATTGAGGAAGGTAAAAAAGGCGATCTTTCTTTTTTGTCAAATCCAAAATATGAGCATTTTATTTACACAACAGATGCTTCTATTGTCATTGTGAATGAAGATTTGCAATTGATGCAAGCGACCAAACCCACACTGACGATTATTCGTGTTAAGAATGCCTATGCGGCTTTCTCTACCATATTGAATATGTATAATGAGTTTCGTCTTGACAAAAGTGGACGTGAAGAGCCTTGCTTTATACATCCCGAAGCAACAATAGGGGCCGGAGGCTATATTGGCGCTTTTGCTTATATAGGTAGAGGCGCAAAGATTGGAGATAATGTGAAAATCTATCCACAAGTATTTATAGGGGACAAAGTCACTATAGATGACAATACTACGCTTTATCCGGGAGTGAAGGTCTATCATGATTGTAAAGTGGGTAAGAATGTGGTTGTTCATTCGGGCGTTGTGATTGGATCGGATGGTTTTGGTTTTGCCCCGCAAGAAGATGGTACTTATAAGAAGGTTCCACAAATAGGTTATGTTCAGATCGAAGACAATGTCGAGATTGGTGCTAATACGGTAATCGATAGGGCTACGATGGGAGCTACCATTATACGTGACGGTGTCAAATTGGATAATTTAATTCAGATAGCGCACAACGTTGATATTGGGAAAAATACAGTTATAGCTGCACAGACAGGGGTTTCTGGAAGTGCAAAAATTGGGGAGCATGTGGTTTTAGGCGGTCAGGTTGGGGTTGTAGGTCATATTGTTGTGGCTAAAGGCTCTCAAATACAGGCTCAATCGGGCGTTAATCGGTCAATTAAAGACGAAGGAAAAAAATGGGGTGGCTCACCAGTGATGCCGTATCAGCCTCAGCTGCGATCAAATGTCATATTTGCTCGCCTTCCAGAGTTGGAGAAACGCATCCAAGAGCTGGAAAAATTAATAGAATCGAAGTTGAAATAATCTTTTTTCATTGAAATAAACTGTTATTTAATTGTAATGAAGCTATCATGAGCGGTCCTAGCGTGCTGCTATCTCGATATGATATTATAATCTCATGATGGTTTTGTCAAAAGAAGTTTTGATTTAAAAATATGTTATTAGAAATGAATGTGAAACAGAGAACCATCAAAAACGAGGTTG
>JAQZAZ010000177.1 GCA_029239355.1 Sphingobacterium sp. | reverse complement strand
CACTAGAAGTCCCAAGTTTTAAGATTTGCGGGCGAATATCTAAAAAAATCTCGATAACTCCATTTCTTATACAAAAGATCTCTCCTACCTGGGTTGCAAAAAAAATACTTTCGATTGAGTCACCCGGAAGTATCGTTGTTTTCAAAACAGTGGGTAAATTTATCCTACTAACAATAGGCCGCAATCTAACCTTTATCAACTAACTTTACCGTCCTTTTAATGTTTTCATTTAATAAAAGCATATGATTAGAACTGTACTATTAGTATTAAATGGAGATTAGTTGATGGAGCATTGTACTAATTTTCCGTACCAGTATCGAAGGAATCTAGGACGATCATTGAGGACATGCCTAAAAGGATGCTGATTTGATGTACTCACTAATCCCCTTCATCATAAAATCACTTGAATACTTGCTCATAGAACCCCCCCGAAGTTGAATTTCTGTTGTCCAACTTCAGTGGGGCAGTTCAAATTGGAATAATCCAAGATATTAATAAAGATGCCTGTCAGCTGTGGTTCGGACAGTTACCTTTATTAAAAATCAGTATCAAGCTCAATCTATGCGAAGCAATAAGTTTTTTCTATATTTCTTCAAGTTTCGAATGTCTTCTGGAATTTCTTCCGTCGTTAAAGAATCATGTACAGCACAGGTTTCGACAACTTGTGCAGTTTTGTAGTACCAACATTGACATTTTAATTCATTTCTGGGCTACTGTTTTAGGTAAGGGGAATTTTTCTTATTAAAATGACGCCTTAAAATTTTATATAAGAAAATAGAACAGGAATCATAAATCAATAATAAACGGATAGATTAAAGAATATTGAATTTATTTCCTATCTAGAAAGTTGTTGTTTAGACGTAAACATGTAGTTTCTAAGTAAAATAGTTAACAAACTTAGTATCAATGATAAAATTCCCACTAATACTATATATTGTGTGCCCATTTCAGATATAAACAACCCGCCTACAACTGCACCAAATGTTGTTCCTAGGTTACAGGCTGATATAAATAATCCATTGGCAAAATCAGGTGCTTCGGGAGCTGAAGACGCAATCAAATATTGATTAATATTTGCCATTATTCCTCCAGCCAATACTCCCCAAATTAAAGTTATCATTGCCATAGGTATGGTAAACTGTCCTGTGAAGAATAAAATGATGTAAACAGCACCCAATAACAAAGGAAAAGATACTACAGTCTTAATGGCACTATGAGTGAGTAACTTTCCTGCGACAATGTTTCCAATAATATTGGCTCCACCGAAGATGAATAACGTTAAACTAATGGTATTCGGAGACATATTCGTTACTGTTTTCAGATATTCAGCAAGATAACTATAAACCCCAAATATAGCTGAGTTTAATAAAATGACAGTCACGATGGAAAGCCATATAATAGATTTTTTTAATACGGATAATTGTGTACCATAAGAAAGTCTTTCTTCAACAGGCATAAGTGGTACAAAAATCAACGTAGCAATGAATACAATAGCATTAACAATAGCAAAGAATGCCATCGCCATTTCATACGAAATGGCACTATCAATAAAATTTGCGATCGGTACGCCGGCTACCATACCGGCAGATACTCCTATAAATACTTTAGAAACAGTTTTTGGAACTTCTTCTTTACTTACTGAGGAAGCAGCAACTGTAAATGCCAAAGAACAATAAATTGGATGAAAAAAGGCTGGAATGATACGAGCAATTAATAGAATGGTAAAGTTAGATGTAAATATGGATACAATGTTACCCAAAACGAAAACTCCTAATACAAGTAACATGACCTTCTTACGATTTATCCCGGAAAATAATAACGGCATCGTTGATCCAGATACGGCAATAGTAAGAGCAAAAAGACTCACCAGCCATCCTGCTTTTGATATGCTGACATTAAAGTGATCAGCAATGGAAGGCAATAACCCAATAACCCCCATTTCGGTATTTATGATGCCGAAAACTCCTATCGTCAATATGAAAATCAACAAATGGTTTCGTTTAGTCAAAAAAACAACTCCTATCTTCAATAAAATGCCCCCAAAAACCAATGGAGGCATTTATTATAATTTCTTCCCGAAGAATTCAAAGTTAACTTCGTCTCAAAGCTTTTGCATCACTCATAAGTGAGGGAAGTCAAAAGGTCAAGATAGGCATTAATCTGCTTTTGAAGCTCCACAACTTTCTGTTCTGTAACTTATTCAATCGTAATAATTCCTCTGTCGATATAACTTTGAATACTGATTTCAACCGTTTCTCGTGTTGAATACTTCGGCTGGTAACCAATTAGCTTTTTGGCGTTCTTGATACTGTAATGCCCGCTTCTGGCAATATGGTAATAGGTATGCCCGGCTTCCTTTTCGTTGCCGATGTACTCGCACCATTTTTCCCAAGACAGAAAATCAATCTGCGGTTTTTGGTTAAAGAATTCATACATTACGGTTGCATATCCATACAAAGTGAAGGAGTCCTCGGCAACGGCATGGAAGCTTTCTCCCAATGCCTGATTTCTATGAGTGATAGCCTTAAAAAACATTTGGGCAACATCGTCGGCATGAACATGGTGCAAGGTTTCCATGCCAAAATTAGGCAAATAGATTTTTTCACCTCTCGCAATCTTCTCAAATACGTGTGTATTCGTATTGCCGTATGGGTTAATGATAATCCATCCTGGGCCGGAGATCTGTCCCGGCATAATGATTGTCGTCGGAAAACCGTTAGTGCGATATTGTTCTTTTAAGTACAGCTCGCTTTGGTATTTATTGATGCCGTAATCATCTAACGGTGCTTTTGGACAATTCGGGTCGGCGGGTAATAATTCCGCTCTGCCATGCGCCCATACAGATGAGCAGAACAAATAATGGGATAGTCTCGTCCCTTTTAGAGCCTCCACCATTGCTTTTGTATCTTCGATATGGAAATTGATTAAATCAACGACAATATCCGGCTCCATTTCTGCAATCTTTTTGGCGAAATCCTTGTCCTTTTCTCTGTCCAAAACCACCTGTTCAACCTTATTCCAAGCCCTATCCTGAACATAAGGCTGGCTTTGACCTCTGGTAATGTTTGCTACTTCATATCCAGCCTTGATTAGCTTTGGAACTAAATATGAACCTATATGACCACAACCGCCGGTAACTACAATTTTCATGTAAATAGTTCTCCTCAATTTTTATTTACTGTTCCGTAGAGTATATAAATAATGCGCAATTTAAAATGCTATAGAATCCTCTGTATACTAGTCATTTTAAAACCTAAAGTTCACTTTAGGTCAATAAGGATTTCAAAAAAGTTTAAAATAATTTTTGTTAACTTAACTCGAATGATTTATTGAGCTTATCACGACAGAAATCTGGAAAACAAAAGTAGTTCTATTGTTTCCCAAAAGTAAGGTCTCACCAGCCTTATTTCCGATCTAACCATGCCAAAGTGACCATGAATTCATTTTTGTGTGGGCATCAACGGTAAAAATCATACTATTTGACATAAAGTAAGGTTTATGGTTTACGCTTGTCGTGTTGTATAGGTGTGTATACGTTAAACCATGTACACATGTTAAACAAATAACTATAGCATTATTTTTAGGAGGTAAATAAGCATGATTAAAGACAAAGTTGTTGTGATTACAGGTGCTTCATCTGGAATCGGTGAAGCTACTGCAAAGTTATTAGCTGAAAAAAATGCGCTTGTTGTATTGGGAGCCCGTCGTGAAGATAAGTTAAAGTCTTTGACCGACGAAATAAAAAAGCAAGGCGGCCAAGCCGTTTATCGCGTAACGGATGTGGTTAATACGGATGACAGCCAAAAACTTGTACAATTAGCTAAGGATACTTTTGGACGTCTTGATGTGATTTTCCTGAATGCCGGAATTATGCCGAATTCACCACTTTCAGAGTTAAAAACGGATGAATGGAATAAGATCATTGACGTTAACCTTAAAGGTGTTTTAAATGGCATCGCAGCAGTTCTGCCAACGTTTAAATCACAAAAATCTGGACACATTATCACCACGTCATCAGTAGCCGGACTCAAAAGTTACCCAGCAGGCGCTATATATGGTGCGACAAAATGGGCTGTCCGTGACCTAATGGAAGTTTTACGCATGGAATCCGCATTGGAAGGTAACAACATTCGTACGGCGACAATTTATCCAGCAGCCATCAATACAGAATTGTTGGATCAAATCACCGATAAAAAAACAGCTGAGGATATGGAGAATATTTATGAACAATACGGCATTACGCCTGATCGTATTGCGAATGTTGTAGCCTTTGCCATTGATCAGCCGGAAGATACTAATGTCAACGAGTTTACTGTTGGGCCAACAAATCAGCCTTGGTAATCGCGGGAAATATAAAAGAGCAAACCGATAATTGTTAGTTATAATCAGAAATGATATAACGTGCAAGAAAGGTCGGGACAAAATAAGAGCACACAGAAATTGATTTTTCTGCGTGCTCTTATATATTTGACAAAAAAGTCCCAGCAGGCCCAAAACTAAGCATTCGAGTCCATAGTATTGACAATCGGCCCCGGTCGAGCTTTAGGTGCGTCAGCCCGTTGGTCTCTAGTGCCTTAAAGATTGGCTCAAGCAGTCCAGTCCCTAGTATTATTATAATTTGGAAATCGTTTTCTCCGTGCCTTTATGAATAAGTTCCGTTCCAGCTTCCAATGCAGTTTTATAATACCAGCATTTAAAATTAATAGTTTCTGCTGTCTTTTTTATCTTTTCCAATTGAGCCTCGACGACGGCTTTTCGTTCCAAGAACATGTCATAGCGCTGCTGCAAGGTGCAATCTCCCTGAGAACACCAATCAATGAAACTTTTAATGTCTTTGATAGGCATTCCGGTAGCTTTAAGACATTCGATTACTTTTAACGTATCCAAATCAGAGTCATTGAAGACACGGATACCGCTGTTGGTACGTTCTAAATAAGGCAACAGCCCTTCCTTGTCATAGTATCGCAAAGTAGGTATTGTGAGATTCAACATCTTAGCAACTTCACCAATTGAATAAGGCATGATTTATTTCTCCTTTCAAAACGATCATAAACCTCAAGTTAACTTTATGTTATTTTAAATGAATATCACAGAAACTGTTTAATGTCAACTTCAATTCTAGTGGACAGACATAGAAGAGAGTCTCGTCGTCTAAATACAGATTACATCGACATCTACTACATGCATTTGCCGGATAATGACACACCAATCGAAGAGAGCTTGTATGCAATGAATGATTTAATTCGATCCGGTAAGGTTCGCTATATCGGCATCAGTAATTTTGCCTCGTGGCAAATTTCTGATGCACTGGCAGCTGCGGATAAGCGTAATATCATTGCGCCCATCATTACGCAGAATGTCTATAACCTGCTGACCCGATCCATTGAAAACGAATTGGTTGCATGCACTCAGAAACATGATGTCAGCCTTACTGTATACAATCCGATTTGCGGTGGCTTACTGACTGGTAAGCACAAGATAGCCGGCGGACCGACCAAGAACACTCGTTTTTCGGATGATAAAGACTATGTGGCTCGGTATTGGAACGAGGAGAACTTCCGAGCAGTGGCCCACCTGACGGAGATTGCACAGGAAGCGGGGATGCCGTTGATTGAATTGGCAATGCGATGGATTGCCTCTCATGACTTTGTGACATCTGTGATTTCCGGATGTAGCAGAATGGAACAGCTGGAACAGAACATCCATCTGTTGGCTAACGGCCCATTGGCTAAAGATGTAATGGCAACATGCGATGAAGTCTGGAAAAGCCTTGCTGGCAGCCATTTTTCGTACACTGCACAGCGCCAGAATTAATCCTGGGTGTAAAACATCAATCAAAAGGAACATGACAACGTCTTAGGAATCTATTTATTCTGATAAGTCTATGAATCCTGTTGGTTCGTTTTCTACTACCATTGAACATAACGGTGCCATTTTTTGTCTGTCCGGCATTTATAAATGGCGGTGTACTCCCTAATGCTCAGACTGCTAAATGGCTAGCGGATACACGGCAATTTTGAGTATGCTTTTGCAGTAATATAATATATTTTGGTATTTCTCATTTTGCACCCGCAGAGGCATGAAAAAAACCGAGAGTATCAGTCCTCGGCTTTTCTTCTGCTGGTTGTATAGATGTTTGCAAAGACTGGTTTGTAAATGACTAAACGAGAAGGTGTCTCATAGTCAAAAAATTGACTTTTGAGACACCCTCTTTTCCGTTTAGAACGAACACGTTAACTGACGGCGGCAAAATTTCAGGTCAGCTGTTTGTGAATTCGCTTGTAATTGAAGTGGTCAGTATCTAGAAGAAAATTTTGTGGATTCAGAGAAATTTTAAAGGAGAATCAAGATGAAAAAGCTAAATGAGCTAGCTACGCTGAATATGGTCGAAGAATTTATTGAAAATCACGAATTGAGCTTTTTGTACGTATCCAGACCGGAGTGTAGTACATGTCATGCTATATTACCTAAGCTGAGGGAACTGTTGGATCATTACCCGCTTATCCATCTGGGGCACATTGATGCAAGTAAGGTAGAAGAGGTAGCAGAAAAGTTTTTAATTTTCACAGTTCCTATTATGCTTTTGATGATCGATCAAAGGGAATATCTACGAGAGGATCGTTTTGTTCACTTTGATCGATTAAAGGAAAAGCTAGGACAGATTTACGAGATGTATACCCGGTAAACCTTTGATTTATAGCGGACTGTCCAGCCAATTCGCTGCGCAATCATCTTAACAAGATCCCAATGGAAAAAGAAGTGGTTGTCACTTGTCAAAGCGGTGAATATCTACAAAGCAGTTACCATATGAAATAATAACCTGACTTTAGCAACTGCATGGACACAAAAGCAGCACTGAACTCCTATGGCTATGGGGCACAGTGCTGCTTTTATTTGTCCCAAAATTGTAGTGTGTTTTATCCTCTTATTACTTTTTTGAATTTTTTTTTGATGATACAAATAGCACAGTAGCTTATTTGTGCCTTCTGAAAAGCAATGGTTTAATTTACGGCTTAATATATGCGTAACCACTGCTTTGCTTTTCCACTAATTCGACAACCCCTGCCGGAACAACAGATACAAATGCAGAAAGATCTTCTTTCAGTATACGATGCGCATTCAAGGCATTCCGGCAGGCAACAAACTGAACTCCATGATCATTCAAATGACTCATTTGATTGATGAGCTCTTCAGATTTATAGCCATTGACAGCTACTCCATTAGCTAGTACTTCGACTTCAGCGGCCATACCCCTCAGAAGATTTTTAACATTTCCAAGCAGCAGAGGCCACTTTTCTTCTTCGTCGATATGGAATATGACATGATACATAGTTCCCATCCCCTTCCACCTTGTCTTTCTTTTCAATAAAATACAACAGTCTTTGATAACAAGAAAAGTATTGATATTTTTACACTATTCGACAGCTTGTGCTTAAAAATTTTATAATCTATTATTGTCTGAATTTCTTTGCCATGTGTCATTCATCTCACCTCGGACAGATGCTGATCGTATAAAAATTCAGTGGAATAATATAGTATTAGAAGAACTAAGGCCATAGTTTCATCGAAAACTTTCTGGTTGACAAATCTTATTATGTTTCGGTGGCTAGGTAATGAAGTGCTCAATAGGCTTTTTCACTTCTTGAATAAAAATGTTTGATTGAAAAAACGGGATGATAGAGCAGCATCCAGTGCATGCACAGCGCATTTCCGTTTTTATTTTCCTACGATATTCCGAGCGGTAGCAGTGAATCTTACAGTTGGAAAAGGCACCCTTCTGTTCGTCGAATGGGCAATAGGAAAGCCGCTTCAACGCGTAGTGCTTTAAGTCGCGGCAGTCATCGACAATGCCTGATGATGATGCTTCTTCCGACAATAAATCTCAATCATTATTGTGGATTACTATTTTTCTAATATCATGTTAATCAATGTTTGGATATGTATCTGCATGGTATCCAAACACGCTATCGGTAGATTAACACCATTAAATAACAAAGGAAGTTCTGTACATCCCAGTACGATTGCCTCTATCTCATCTTCCTTTATCATTCTCTGGATGATGCTTAAAAAGCGTGATAGTGTTTCTTCTTTCACGATGCCTAACTCTAACTCTTGAGCTATTTTTTCACCTATAAATTTCCTTTCATTTTCTGCTGGAATACTCACTGCTATATTGCTTTTAATAAATGGCTTCTTAAAAAAATCGCCGTTCATCGTCACTGTGGTTCCCAATAGACCAATTTTTGTAATATTCCTCTTCTTTGCCTCTTCACAGGTCGCTTCCACAATGCTAACAATCGGAATGGACGTTCGCTTAGTTAATTCATCAAATACGATATGAGGCGTATTCCCGGTCATCGCGGCAAAATCTGCTCCACTGGCGGCAAGGTTATTAATGCCTTCCACTAAATATTCTGTCAAAGATTCGTAATCGTTTTCCTCACACATTCTAAAAACTTCAAAAACGTTTAAACTCTCGATGCACAAATTTGGAAAACAAGGTTTGTTTACTTGTCTTTGAACCCCATAAACAATATCGTGGTAATATGGAATCGTGGATTCTGGTCCGATTCCACCAATCAGCCCTAGTTTTTTCATTGTATACCACCGATTTCTTTTTCAAAAAAGATCTGTTTCTCTGGAATGAGTCCCTGAAGCAAAATATTTGTAGTTCCGGCATATCGAAACCCCAGCTTTTTATATAAAGCCGCCGCCGGTTCATTCCCTGCAAAGGTATCCAGCCTAATGACCCTGCATTTCATGTGTTTCGCTTTCTCCATTGCATAACGAACCATTAACTTTCCAAAACCGTTTCTAGATTTTGAAGGTGGAATACAGAGTGTATGTATCACTAGTGCTTCTTCATCATTAACTAGGTACTCCCAATCAATTTTATTGTATTCCTCCGGCTGTAATCGGTTTAGAATCATACTGGCACAAATCTCATCATTCTCCTGTAACACATATAGAGTTTGATCTGCACAGCTTTTTTCGGCCACGGCTCGTGTCGGATATACACCGAGTAACCAATTCGAATGGCTACCATTTTCTTTTTCATAAGTCATGAGTTCGATATAACTCTGTTCCACTGCGTCTATATCATGTTCTGTTGCTTTTCTTATCATTGTAATCCTCCAATTTTAAAACTTTTGATAGACTTTATTTCAAAGCAACGTTGGCTAGTTAAAAAAAGATTTCAAGGATTTTTTATGAGGGGCGTTTAAGTGCTTCTAAATATTTTTTTAAAATGGATAATCCTTTTTCAAGTTTACTCATACTGCCTGCAGCTGAAAGAGAAATTCGAAGGAATTGCTTAGCTGTTTGATTTCTCACCATAAATCGGTCTGAATGG
>JAQZAZ010000176.1 GCA_029239355.1 Sphingobacterium sp. | reverse complement strand
ATTCCCGGACGAAGGCGGATATGCTCTTTCCAATCCAGGGACCTAATACTGTCTTCGTTATATGTACTCATAAATTTATGTAGAACTTAGCTAACAAAAGTATAAAAAATAAACCACGATTTGTAGTATGGAAGACTAAATTTTTTAGATATCTATGGTTTCCGATACGAATGGTAAAATTGGCGGTTTCCAAGGAAATGTTTACATTTAATGTAAGTAATTGTAAAGAGAAAAATTTATGGGGTTATTTGATAAAATCAGAAATGAATTTATAGATATTATCGAGTGGGTCGATAATAGTACAGATACTATCGTGTGGAAATTTCCGCGGTATCAGAATGAAATAAAGATGGGTGCTCAACTTACCGTACGGGAGGGGCAAGCAGCTGTATTTTTGAATGAGGGTGTTGTGGCCGACGTATTTCAACCCGGTAGATATGAATTGACAACGCAGAATATGCCAATTATGACAACCATCAGAGGTTGGAAGTATGGTTTTAACAGCCCGTTTAAGGCTGATGTTTATTTCATCAACCTACGTCAGTTTGTCAATCAACGTTGGGGAACCAAAAATCCGATCATGTTACGTGATCCCGAATTTGGGCCCATACGACTTCGCGGCTTTGGAAATTTTTCTTTTCAGGTAAAGGATGTTCCTGTTTTTATGAAACAGTTGGTTGCAACGACTCCGGTATTCACCGTAGACGATATTACAGAGCAATTACGCAATATCGCGGTTTCCAGGGGCATGGATGCCATTGCAGAATCTAAAATTCCGGCTTTGGACTTAGCTTCGAACTATGATGAAGTTTCTGCATTGATCCAACAAAAAATAGCAGGAGACTTTGAGGAGATCGGGTTGAGCCTGACTAAATTTTTGATTGAGAATATCTCATTTCCAGAGGAGGTTGAAAAAGCATTGGATAAACGCAGTAGTATGGGGGTGGTTGGAAACCTTGGTGCTTATGCACAGTTTCAAGCGGCCAATTCCATGGAAAAAGCGGCGGAAAACCCGAGCAGCGGTGGTATCGTCGGCGCTGGTTTTGGCGCCGGTTTGGGAGCAGGAATGGTTGGGCAAATGGGGAATGTGTTTCAGCAAAATACTTTTGATGGTAATAATCCTGGTGCAGCTGCTGCAGGCTCTACAGCAGGAGTTGTTGGACCGCCGCCGTTACCGAAGGCAAGTGCTTATTACTTGGCTTTAAAAGGGAAGCAAGAAGGGCCATTCGATCAGGAACAATTACGTGGACTGCTCGGGGAGGGCACACTCACGGCTTCAACTTTAGTTTGGAAGGAAGGGCTTGATAACTGGACGGAAGCTGATAAAATTATTGAATTGAAGGATTTGTTTTCGCAGACCCCACCACCAATTCCTGGAGTTTAGCGATCTAAGGGCTATCACGCGTATGAGTTTTGAAGAGAAGACCTCCGAAATAGATCGGGGGTTAAAATGCCAAGGTTGCGGTGCTGTATTGACTTATCAGCCCGGGACTTCCTATCTGGAATGTTTGTATTGTGGTACTAAGAATGAAATTACGGACAACCGGGCGGTAGATGGTGAGATTGAAGCAACGGATTATAAAGTGTTTGGAGAGGCGATGGAAGGCGTAGCAGATGAACGGTACAGTTATCTGGCAGAGGTCGTTCATTGTAGTAACTGTGGGGCGAATTCGAGGTTGAATCCACATGTTACAGCAGATGTATGTGCCTTTTGTGCATCGCCATTGGTTATTGACCATCAACAAAGGCGCATCGTTAAACCGCATGGGCTTGTGCCTTTCACGGTAGATTATAAACAGTCCTTTGGTTTATTAACACAATGGGCTGGAAAAGTCTGGTTTGCGCCCAATGATTTTAAAAGGATCTTCAATTCACGGAATGATCGCTTGAAAGGCGTATACATCCCTTTTTGGTCATACGATTCTGATGTACATTCTTCTTACGAAGGATCCCGTGGGGAATATTATTATGTCACACGGACACGACGTAATTCTGACGGTGAAACGGAGGAATATGAAGAGCGCCGCACGAACTGGTATCCTGCTTCGGGAACGATTTATAGTCAATTTAGAGATATCGTTGTCTCTGGATCGACCTCACTGCCCGAAAAGTTCTCGGACAAAATTGGTCCTTGGAACCTAGATTACCTGAAACCGTTTAATGAACGGTATTTAAGTGGTTTTATCGCGGAGACTTTCAGTGTTGATCATGTGGTGGCTGCCGGAACTGCCCGTGCTATTATGGATCGTGAAATTGTGCGACAGGTGGAAGATGATATTGGCGGGGATACCCAGGATATTGATACTATTGATAGTGATTTTAAGTCGATCAAATTGAAGTATATCCTGTTGCCTGTATGGTTGTCAGCTTATCAGTATAAGGGCAAGAGCTACCAGATCATGGTCAATGCTTTCAATGGGAAGGTGTACGGACAGCGGCCTTATAGCTTTTGGAAAATTGCCTTTTTGGTGCTGTTGATCCTTATTGTGTGTTATCTGTTGAGCTTTATGGGTTAATAATAGCTGCAAAGACACTAAAAAAAAGAGCTGTACCCTGAAAAGAACAGCTCTTTTTTATTGCTGTAAGATGTTTTATTTATTTAATGAAAGCAAGAAGCCAATTGTAAAGTTTGCGTCCCAATCGAATACGAAAGTATCGCAGTTAGTTGCATCTTTAAGCGCCTTGTAGATGTTGACACCGCTTTTTGTTTTTATTTTGTCTGCTTTATAAGAAGTAGGATCGTTTAATACAGTGAATCGTTCTTCTCCTTGACGTGTTTGCGATGCCAGTTCGAAAGGAACGCCACCGATAATAAAACAGACTTCTCTTTTTGAGGACGGTATTTTCTCACCTATTTTTTTTACTTCCGCATAGACCGCGTCGTCCTTCAAATCTTTTTCGTAATACTTGGCACCTGGTGCTTCCACAGATTTGGTGTCGCCATCAATCCAGGAGATTTTGGTATTACCGGAACCGATATCCACAACAAAGGAATTTTCTTCATAAGCTTTCGGAAGTACGGATTTAAGCGCTAATTTCCCTTCTTGTTCGGCTGTAACCAAGTTAACAACAAATCCCATCTTTCTAAGTTCTGAACTGATAACAGTTGTTTTAGGTTCTTTTTGCGCGCCAGAGCTGATCACGAAATGGATGTTTTTGGATTTCACACCCTTATCCAGCATCATGCCGATATAATCTTTTAGACCTTTACGGATATCTTCGGTGGTGGCCAGGCCTTCGTAAGCAAAGGATTTTCCAAAATCTTTGGAAATAATTTCCCAACGATTTTCTTTGTCCATATTGACGACAAAGGAATTGAAGCCCGAAGCACCGACTTCTACAACCCCCTTGTACTCACCATCAACGGGCTTTTCAGGTTGATAGTTGAATAAACGTACGTTTTCTGATCCCGAAGTTGTTGCGCTTGGGGTATTAATTTTGGTTGAGTCCGGTTTAACTGCGAGCGTAGTGTCAAACTTGCCAGACTGCATCGCCCAATAACCAATAGCAAGGATAGGTAATGCGATAATAATTGCTTTGATAGGCCATCTTAATCTGGCCCATGTCGATTTCTCTTCCATAATTTTGAATAATATGTTGTTTTGATTAATTAATCGAGTAGTGTGAAGCCTTTGTCTACTTTTTCATTAGGTTTGAGCTCGTAACTGGCGTCGGCCATTTGAGTGACGTTGAGTACTTTTAAGTTACGTTCGTCAACCTTACGGATAAATTCTTCCAGTTCACTCTGTGAAGGGGCGCCACCAACCGTTATATTATTATTCTGATCCAAGAAATCCAAGTTGGATCGAATGGATGCAATATTTTGGCTAATAGCACCTGTAGCCGCATTCATCGCTTCTTGAAAAGCCCATCCATCTTTAATATTAAATACATCGGCAAGTCCATCCGTCGCATTTTTCATTTTTTGTGTAGCTTCTAGCTTTTTCGAGATGATAGAGATACTGCTATCCAGTGTGCTTACATAGATGCGTGCCGCGCTTTCGTTGTCTTTGAGGACTTCCAGCACTTTTGCAAACTGATTGGCATATTGCACATAGCTACGCGCATTTTGTTCTTCTGATTCCCCTTCTTTACCTAGTAAGAATGCTTTGGTACGTGTTTCCTTGGCATCTCTTGCATAAGCATTCGCCTTTTCTGCATTGTTTCTGCTCGCTTCTTCTTTTGATTTTTCGTCAAGATTGGCTGCTTCTGCTGTAAATCTTTTTGCATAGCTGTACTTTTCTTCGGCAGTCTTCTGGGCTGTTTCTCCGCTTTGAATCATGTCGATGCGCACACCGTCCACATTACTGATCTTTTCTTTTACACGTTTTAAGGTGTCTTTGGCATCTCGAGATAATAATTGTAATGTTTCGATCGGA
Source organism: Sphingobacterium sp. (assembly GCA_029239355.1). GTDB lineage: Bacteria > Bacteroidota > Bacteroidia > Sphingobacteriales > Sphingobacteriaceae > Sphingobacterium. Next base: position 5,005 of record JAQZAZ010000176.1, on the reverse strand, counting down.
TTGTTTCTAATGATGGATTTCTCACCTTTAAAAAGCAGTACCGTACCTAGACGATGCAGTAAGGCGATAATCTTGGGCGCCAAAAGTAATAAGGTAATTAGAATAATACTGAAAACCACAAATAGGATACTCTTTCCTGCATATTCGAGCATAATGGGAAGGTATTTGAAAAAAGCAAATGCGCCGCCCAAAAGTAATGCCCAAAAGAAAACAGTAGAAACAGTTTTTTTTGCTTCTGGAGTCTTTAATTGTGCAGGTAAATGATCCCCCAACACTTGAAATATAGGGAGTTGCGTCTTTATTTCGGCGGGAATATTGATGTATTGATCTTTTCTTTCCATTGATTTAGTTATGTGATTGATTGATTAATCATATGCAAAGCGTTGTGTATTTCGGTGATAACCTCATCAACAGCGGCATTGCCTATGGCTATTTTTTGATCGATTTCTTTAATTTTTGGTTCGTACTTTTCATTAATTTGCCCCAACGCGGCTTGCTTTTTCTGGAGGTCAATCTGCAATTTGGCAATGTTTTCTGTGATTGCTTTGATTTCACTGTTTAAATTGGCAATTTCCAACGTTCGGTCCTGTTCGGCTCTTCTCTTTTCATTTTTCTTCTGTTCCGATTCTTTGGCAATGGTATCTTTTAGTTTGTTAGCATAATTTGTGCCAGTTGCGATAAGTTTTTCTTTTGATAATGAACTATCGACAAATTTGAGGGAAGTATATGCGGCTTTTAAAGTATTTTCTTCTACTTTTCCCATTGCGGCAGCAGCATTCCATACTTCAAAAAAATCGACTCCTTGTTCGTTTAATTTTTCTAGAATGGCATATACCTTCAATTTCATTTCTTTGAGATCTGTGCTGCCATCATTAGCCGTGATTGGAATAGGAGGCGGTGTTTTACTTGTTGCTATTGGCTGCTGTGCAGATATATATGTTGGCGTGGGAGAGTTTAATTTTTCTTTTGCCGGCACAGGTGGAGCCGAAGGTTGGGGCCCGGGGGGCGTCTGCTCATCTTCGAAAATTAATTTTTTAAGACTATTTAATATCCCCGAACTTCTTTTGTTTTCGTCGTTACTCATAATTGACAGTTTATTATACGTATACTAAAATAGTAAAAATTAGGATTGTAGCAGCTAAAATTATTGGATCATATCATCAATTAATTAATGGTAAAATCAGGGATAAGTGATTATGGAGGGTAACGCTGTAAGGGCAGGCTCTGGTCTTTATAAAAGACAAAGATTTCCAATCCTGAATTGGAAATCTTTGTGAAAATAGAAGGAATAAAGGCTTATCTTCCAAAATCGTCTTGCACACGGACAATATCGTCCTCATCTGAGGGGTTGTTTGCATCGGTATGTTGCCAAATCTCAGCTAAAATACCGAAACCATCCAAGCCGATGAGGCGGTGACGTTGTCCCTGGCGTAATCTGATTGTTTCACCTTCTTTTAATGTTGATACCACAGACTCTTCATCTGTGTCAGAAACCATTACTCCGACATTGCCTTGAATAACGCGCCAGATTTCAGCACGGCGATGGTGATACTGCCAGGAAAGTCTTTTGTCTGGAGCGACGATCAGAATTTTTGGACTTAATTTTCCTGATATTTTTAATTCCTGAACATCTAATCCTCCGAAATACTCATTAGCGAACTCCTGTGCTTGCGATTCGTCGATAACAAAAAAGCCACCCCAAGGGCGCGCTGCATCCGATTTCTCAATATTGAATCCTTTGGATGTCAACATTTCTTGCACTTTCTCAAATAATGCGGTTTTATCTATAGCCATGTTATAAAATTTCTAAAAATTTATTGATCATTAATTCAGCAGCTAAATATAGAAAAAAATCATTAATGTTTTTAGTTAACCGTTTTAGCCTTGATAAAATCGTTAAGCAAAATGCGTTTTTATAATGTATACCAGCGAGTGATAGGTATGTTTTCAAAATGAAATACTTAGTTTTGTGGTCAATCTAATTTCAGGATATGTCAAATTTTCAAGTCGATCGAGATAACACAGCATTTATGCAGGCTGTTGCGTTTGTAAACCAAACCAATCAGAATGTATTTATTACGGGAAAGGCAGGTACAGGTAAAACGACCTTCTTGAAATATATTCGTGAGCATAGCTACAAGAAAATGGCTATTACTGCGCCAACGGGTGTCGCTGCCATGAATGCGGGGGGGACAACATTGCACTCCTTATTTTGGCTTCCTTTTGGAACTTTTGTGGAGGATTATGAGTTGCGTTGGGATGAGCAGGATAGTCATATCTATAACAAATCCCGTCTCTTTAGTACAATAAAATTGACGAAGCAGCGTCGGGCAATCCTGCAGGAACTCGAGCTATTGATTATTGACGAGGTTTCGATGGTACGGGCCGATACATTAGATGCAATTAACGTGATATTGCAGTCTGTTCGTCGTGATATGCGTCCTTTTGGTGGTTTACAGGTGCTATTTATTGGAGATTTATATCAATTGCCCCCTGTGGTTAAAGATGCGGAATGGAACATTCTTCGGGATCATTATTCTTCTGTATTTTTCTTTAATGCAAAAATCTTACGGGACAACCCTTTGGTGATGTTGGAGCTCAATAAAATATATCGTCAACAGGACGAGGGCTTTATTTCGATCTTAAATGCGATACGGAATAATCAATGCACCAGTGAGATGCTAGCGACCTTAAATGGATATTACCAACAGGATTTCGTTCCAAAAGAGGAAGAGCAATATATAACCCTGACATCTCATAATCGGAATGCCGATGAGATCAACAGTGCAAAATTAGCGTCACTATCCGGAAAAATGCTGAACTTAAAAGCTGTTGTAAAAGATGACTTTGCACAAGGGTCTTATCCTGCAGAGGAAACATTGTCGCTGAAAATAGGCGCTCAGGTGATGTTTATCCGAAATGATTCAGGTGATGAGCGGAAATATTACAATGGTAAAATCGGTACAGTAAAAGATATAGATACTGTGCAAGGGACCGTATCAGTTACTTTTCCTGATGGTTCTGAAGAGGTGACGGTAAAAAGAGAGACTTGGGAAAATATCCGTTACAACTACGATAAGGGACAAGATCAGATCAAAGAGGAAGTCTTAGGTACATTTTCTCAGTTTCCGCTCCGTTTGGCTTGGGCAATTACGATCCATAAGAGCCAGGGACTGACTTTCCAGAAGGCAATCATTGATGCCGGGACATCATTTGCGGCTGGACAGGTTTATGTGGCCTTGAGCCGTTTGACGAGTCTAGATGGACTGGTGCTCAAATCGATTATTCCATCCTATGCCATCCGAACAGATTATCAGGTTGTGGAGTTTGCGCAACGTGCAAGTTATCAATCGAATATCAATGAAGTTTTAGAACAATGCCAACGAAATTACCTAGGGCAAATCCTGATGAATGGATTCCGTTGGGATGGCCTGTTAGCCGTGACAGCAGAACTCCTGAAGTCACTTGAAGAACGTAATATCGATGGGAAGGAACAAGCAGTTCAATTCTTCCAACAATTGGTAGAGCAGCTTCAGACACAGGAGAAGGTAGCGCATAAATTTATTGTTGTTCTTTATGACCTTTTGCGGGATAAAGATGCAATAGATTATGATCTGATTTGCGAACGCTCAACCGCCGCTGTGAATTGGTTTTTGCCAAAGATGGATAAAGATCTTATTGAAGCCTTGACAAAACATATTGAAGAATACCAGATTCGAAAGCGGACAAAGAAATATATTGATGAGTTGAAAGCGGTACTGCTGGATTACAAACGTAAGCGCGAGCAATTGCAACATTGCCTAATCATCGCCGAAACGTTATCCAAAAGAGAAGATTTTCAAACAGCGATGCTTGATGTGGCTGCGCAGGTCAAAACAAAAGAAAAAGAGGAATTGGCCGCGCAAAGCGCTGATGAAGACGGGGCTAGGAAATTGGATACAAAGGATATTTCTTTAGAAATGTTTAAAGAAGGTATGACTATTTCGGATATAGCAGGTAAGCGCGGGATGGTTGCCGGTACAATTTACGGACATCTTATTAACTTTGTAGGGACAGAGGTTGAGGCAACCGAATTGATCGATCAAGAGAAGCTTGATCGAATCCTTGAGGTAATTCGGGCAAATCCAGACAAATCATCTTCCGAACTTAAAATGTTGTTAGGAGCAGATGTAGATTATCCAGATATTAAAATTGGACAAAAAGTTTTAGGACTATAGGGGATAAGGATTTATGATGTATATTTGTCCACCTTTTATTATAAGCTAATTGAAAGAGGAGAAAACCAATAAAAAAATTAACAAATGGATTGTTTTTACTTCCATGCCGATTCAGATGGGTGTGACAATCTATCTATTTTACTGGGTCGGCACTTGGTTAGATAATAAATATGCGATTGCGGGTGAATGGGGGATGAAGGGATTGACACTATTGGGGGTGGTTGTATCTTTGTATCAGTTTATCAGGCAGGCAAATCAAATTAATAAGAATGAATAGTTATTTGAAAAGCATACTCGTATTGCTGATCGTCTTTGTAGCAAGTTTTGCTGCACATTATTTAGTAATATCCGGTATGGACGTTGTGCGGTATTGGTCACAGACTAATTACAGCCTGGTTGGAATGTATACATTTGGATTTTGCTCCTCAATGTTGGTTGCGGTTTTGGTATTTTTTGCAAACTGGTCCATGCCCGAGAAATTGGGCGTCATATTTCTTGGACTGGTGCTTCTAAAGGCGATTGCGGGGTATATTTATGTCAAGGATGGGTTAAAGACCGTTGAAAACAATTTTATCGAATATAACTTTTTGGTTGTGTTTTTTATCTCGTTGTTTGTCGATGTATATCTTGCTTTTAATGCTTTAAATCAAGTAGATAAAAAGGTTTAAACTATTTTTGGAAAAAGTTTAAACAAATGGTGATTTATGCCAAATAAAATTGTATTTTTGCGCAAAATTTTTTATTATTCAATAGTAATCTGAAATGGTGAATCTTAAGAGAGCACTTTT
>JAQZAZ010000175.1 GCA_029239355.1 Sphingobacterium sp. | reverse complement strand
GAAAAATGCATCCACCTACTCGGCCGATAATATTCAGGTATTAGAGGGTTTAGAGGCGGTTCGTAAGCGTCCATCCATGTATATTGGTGATACCGGTGTAAAAGGATTACACCATTTGGTATACGAGGTTGTAGACAATTCAATCGACGAAGCTGTAGCAGGGTACTGTACAGATATCTTTGTTACTATCCATAAAGACAATTCAATTTCTGTTCGGGATAATGGTCGTGGTATCCCTACCGGAATCAATAAAAAAGAGAATAAATCAGCGTTGGAACTCGTTATGACGGTATTACATGCTGGTGGTAAGTTTGATAAAGATACCTACAAGGTGTCTGGCGGTCTACATGGTGTGGGTGTATCTTGTGTGAACGCTTTGTCTACACTTTTGAAAGCTGAAGTACACCGTGATGGAAAGATATACCAACAGGAGTATCAAATTGGTAAACCTTTATATGATGTAAAAGAAGTTGGGGTCTCGGATAAGACCGGTACAATTGTAACATTCCATCCCGATGCAACCATATTTACGCAGACTACGGTATATAATTATGATACTTTGGCGAATCGACTTCGTGAACTGGCCTTTTTAAATAAAGGGGTGAGTTTGACGTTGAATGATGAGCGTGAAACCAATGAAGACGGTTCGGAAAAGAGAGAAACTTTTCATTCTGAAGGTGGTTTAAGGGAATTTGTCAAATTTTTAGATGGAACACGTCAGGCATTAATTCCTGAACCCATCTATGTTGAAGGAATTAAACAAGGTATTCCCGTGGAGTTGGCCTTGCAATATAACGATACCTATTCTGAAAACGTCCATTCTTATGTGAATAATATCAACACAATAGAAGGCGGGTCACACGTGGCAGGTTTCCGCAGAGGTTTGACACGTACCTTGAAAGCTTACGCAGATAAATCAGGTTTACTTAAAAATTTGAAAGTCGAAATTACAGGTGATGACTTCCGTGAAGGATTGACTGCTGTCATTTCGGTGAAGGTTGCTGAACCTCAATTTGAAGGACAGACAAAAACCAAGTTAGGTAATTCCGAGGTTATGGGAGCTGTGGATGTTGCTGTTGGTGAGATTTTAGGTGTTTACCTCGAAGAAAACCCACGCGAAGCGAAGGCAATTGTGCAGAAGGTCGTCATTGCTGCTCAAGCGCGGGCAGCCGCACGTAAAGCACGGGATCTGGTACAACGTAAAACGGTAATGGGTGGTTCTGGTCTTCCAGGAAAATTAGCCGATTGTCAGGATAACGACCCAACAAAATGTGAAATTTATTTTGTTGAGGGGGATTCTGCGGGTGGTACAGCGAAGTCTGGCCGTGACCGGAAACATCAGGCTATTATGCCACTAAGAGGTAAGATCCTGAACGTTGAAAAGGCCATGGAACATAAGATCTATGAAAATGAGGAGATCAAAAATATGTTCACAGCTTTAGGAGTAAGCGTTGGTACACCTGAGGATGCTAAAGCTCTTAACATAGAGAAATTGCGTTACCACCGTATTATCATCATGACCGATGCCGATGTGGATGGTTCACACATTACAACATTGATCCTGACGTTCTATTTCAGATACATGAAAGAATTGATAGAAAGAGGTTATGTGTATATCGCTACTCCACCTTTATACCTCGTAAAAAAAGGTAAAGAACACGAATATGCGTGGAATGAAGATCAACGTATCAACGCGATACAACGTTTGAAAGGAACAGGTAAAGAAGATAGTGTACATGTACAGCGTTATAAAGGTCTAGGTGAGATGAATGCGGAGCAGCTCTGGGATACAACAATGAATCCTGAAACGCGTACTTTACGTCAGGTAACGATTGAAAATGCAGCTGAATGTGACCGTATTTTCTCGATGTTAATGGGTGATGAAGTGGCTCCACGCCGTGAGTTTATTGAAAAGAACGCACGTTACGCAAAAATTGATATCTAATAACAGTTTTACTACTAATAAAAAAAGGTCTGATGAAATTTTCATCAGACCTTTTTTTATTTCAATTATATTTTATAACTTAATACTGATGAATCATTTATCTGCCGGGATAAATGATTCATCAGCCAACATCTAGCCAATATTAAATAAAACCTATTATGAAATATTGCAGCAAAATTTTGCTCTTTATAGGTTATTTTATTGGAATAACTTGTATGGCGCAGACAAATGAAAAAATCAATCTCGAAGAACTATTCGAAAGCCTATCAGAAGAATTACCTGAAGATACTGATTTAAGTGAATTAAGCGAAAAGTGGGCCTATTATCTAAAACATCCAATTGATCTGAATAAGACCGATGGAACAGAATTAGCCGAATTACAGTTTGTAGATCCCTTGTTATTACAACGTCTAATTGAACATCGACAAGTTTCCGGCGACTTTATTAACGAGTTAGAGATCCAATCTATTGATGGCTTTGATACAAGGATCGTAAACTTATTGTTGCCTTTTGTTAAAGTTGGAGAAAACAGTCCATTTACGGGGACTAAATTTAAAGATTTCTCACATGAATTTATGTTGCGTTACGGGCGGACATTGGAGAGAACAAAAGGCTATCAAATTTTAGATACCACAAGGTCTCGGTATCTAGGGGATCCTAACAGATATGCTATCCGATATCGGGCAAATCTAAAAGATAAGATTCGCTTGGCAATTAATATGGAAAAAGACGCAGGGGAGCCATTTTTTAAAGATAAGCAAAAGTTGGGATTTGATTTTTATGGAATAAGTCTGTCTGTTAAGGCTATTGGCCCGGTCCGGAATCTTGTTGTTGGTGATTATGCATTGCAGTTTGGTCAGGGTCTCAGCATGTGGAATGGTTTGAGCTTTGGGAAAGGGGGACTGGTACAGAATACCGCCCGGCAGGGGATCGGAATAAAACAATACAGCTCATTAAATGAGGTGGACTTTATGCGTGGAATAACAGGAACATTGCGGTTGAGGCGGTTTGAGGTCACGCCTTATTTTTCATATCGTGCCATCGATGCTAATGTCGATGATAACATCGAACCACGGGTAATTAAGACCATTGCGAAAACAGGACTACACCGAACACCGACCGAACAGCATTATCGAAATGCTGCTCATCGAATGACTTATGGATTGAATGTTTTATGGAGGTATAATCGTTTCAAAGCAGGGATTAATTTCAATCAATCTCAATTAGATGTAATTAAGCTCAGGGGGACATCTAATAGACAGCAGTATGATTTCGAAGGTGATGTACTGAGAAATATCAGTCTGTATACGAATTATACCATTCGAAATATTCATTTATTTGGAGAATATGCCAGTAGTTTAGAGGGTGGTACGGCGCTGTTATTGGGTGCAATCGTGAGTTTACATCCACGTTTATCCACCGTTGTCCTCGTTCGGAATTACAAGAAAAACTACCACACTTTTTATGGACAGGGTTTTGGTGAATCGAGCAGCACATCTAATGAAGAGGGTGTTTACGCCGGACTTACATACCAGCTGGCAAGAAAATTAGTATGGTCCAATTATGTCGATGTTTTCCGGTTCCCAGAGGCAAAATATCAGGCAGATACTGGTTCAGTAGGAGCAGACTTTTTTAGTCAGCTCAGTTATATATGGTACAAAAAGGGACAACTTACATTACGGTACCGAAATCGGTTAAAACAGGTGAATTATGTTGGTGAAGGACAGACCGAATCGGGCTTGGTGAACAGCGCAAAACAACAGCTACGGATAGAATTTCAATATAAACTGAATAGAATCTGGACAATTCGATATCGGGCGGAAGCTAATTTATTGCAGAAAGAATATGAAAATGACAACAAAGGATATATGTTCTATCAGGATATCTTTTGGAAACCTGAAGTTGGAAAAATACAACTGAATTCGCGAATTGCTTATTTTCAGACGGATACTTACGAAAATCGGATCTACGCCTATGAGAATGATGTTCTATATGCGTCGGGATTTGGTATGTACGCCTCACGCGGTTGGCGGACATATTTGAATTTAAGATATAGAATAAACCATAATCTCGATATATGGACAAAGTATTGAATTTATTATTATCCCGGTAAAGAGACAATTGGCACGGGCCTGGATGAGATCAAGGGCAACCGAAAGTCCGAAATTAAGATACAATTAAGATGGCAATTATGATGGAGTTGGGGTTTTATCAAAAACTAGAACGGATTCCACTTCTCAAGGTTACCGCTATTTATGTTATCGGACTCTTTACCGCACCAATGTTGAAGTTTTCGTTCGTCTGGTTTCAACATCTGCAACATGGCTTGTTTATCGTATTGGGTATAACACTTAGTTGCTATCTGTTTAAAGGGACATTATTTAAGTATGGCTATCTTATCGGATATTATATACTTATCTTGTCATTTGCCGTCTGGCAATTTTGGCGTAATGACCCACTTTATGTGCAAAATCATTTTTCGCATTTTCAGTTAGATAGTTATGTTGTGGATATTATTGAGGAGCCTAAAGATAAATCCGGTACCACGCGATTCTCAGCTGAGGTGATAGGCGGCTATATTCAGGACAGTTTTGTTGTAACAACCGGTAAGGTGATGATTTCAATGAAATCCGCGGAGGAAAATCAATTACAATATGCTGACCAGCTCTGGCTAAAAAGTAATATTGTGACAGTTCCCCCACCGTTTAATCCCCTTGAATTTGATTATAGCAAATATTTGAGAAAATCTGATATTCATCATCAGATTTTCCTGAACACAGGTGATTATAAAATAATTGCAAAGAAAAGCCCGAGGTCAGCAAGTCTTATAGGTATTGCGTTGCAAACAAGGCAATATTTTCTAAAAAAGCTACGCCGTTATTTTAAGGAAGAGGAATACTTTTCGATTGCTGCTGCTTTGTTATATGGTTTTCGGAGTGACATTGATGATGAGAACATAAAAGCATTTACAAATACTGGGACAATCCATGTGCTGAGTGTTTCGGGCATGCATGTTGCCGTACTGTTTGGTTTTTTATCGCTAGTTTTTAGATTTTTCCCCTGGCGTCCGATGTTGAGCTTGTTGCCTTTTGTTCTTACATTTTCCATTATTTGGATATACGCTTTTATTGCTGGTCTGGATCCTCCCATTGCCCGTGCTGCTATTATGATTAGTTTTGTTTTATGTGCACAACACTTTAAGCGAAATAGCTCAACCTTAAATGCGCTAGTTGCTGCCGCAACCGTTATTCTGCTCTTTTCTCCCAAAGCTATAGCCGATGTGGGATTCCAGCTTTCTTTTTTGGCGGTTTTGGGCATGGTATTATTTTTGCCAGTGTTTGAAAAAAATATTGTCGTGAAAAATCCTCTGCTTCGGTTTGTGAGGGATACCATTGGTATTTCCATAGCAGCACAGGTTTTAACGACACCGCTTACACTCTATTATTTTGGGCAGTTTCCGACCTATTTTTTATTGGCTAATCTACTTGTTGATCTCCCTTCGACCATAATGATGTACCTAGGTTTTTTAATGACGATCAACCCCATCGATTGGTTAAATGAGCTCTTAGGATACCTACTGGAGAATTTAATTGGATATATACTCTATTGCCTGAAGTCCATCGATCGTTTGGCATTTTCAACGATTAAAATCAATATCGTTGACAATATGCTTCTCTTTCTCTCTTATGCTGCCATTTTTTGTTTTTTATATGGCTATCAATGGAAGGATAAAAAGTATAACTATCTCGGTCTACTCTGTGCGCTAGGGATCATGATCATAGCGATAAATCAGCAGTATATAGATAAAAATACCGAGCGATTTCGAATATATAACACCAAAAACGAATTAACAATTGCTTATTTTAAAAATAAAAGAGCGGTTATCTATAGCACGTTTGACTCTTTAAATCATAAAGCTCTGCAATATGCTTGCGGCCGAGAAATTCAAGTATTGGCTTCCGAAGACAATGTTCAATTTATTCCATTGAAGGGTAGAAGTAAAAGGAATAATTATTTAATAGCGTTGCCGATTGGAAAGATAATTGTTATGGAGCATTTCAAGGATGCATTGCCAGCCGCAGATCTGCTGGTGATTAGAAAGAATGCTATTCAAAAACTATCCGTTGCGTTGAATGGGATTTCGCCTAGAGAGGTTATCCTTGATGGTTCCAATTCCTTGAGGAAGTCATTGCAGGCGCAGGCCATATTGGATAGTTTGAAGATAAAGAGTTATATCATAAAAGATAATTTTGCGTATGTTTGGGATAAGGAGAGCTTATGACTTTAGATAGCATATCAATCTTAAGACAATATTGGGGTTTTGAATCGTTTCGGCCCTTGCAGGAAGAAATTATTCAGTCGGTTATTTCTGGTAAAGACACACTCGCTTTACTACCAACAGGGGGCGGGAAATCCATATGTTTTCAGGTGCCGGCATTGATGATGGAGGGAATCTGTATCGTGGTTACCCCGTTGATTGCCCTTATGAAAGATCAGGTAGAGCACTTAAAAAAAAATGGTATCCAAGCTGTTGCCATTTACTCGGGAATGAAAAAAAGGGAAGTGGATATTACGTTGGACAATTGTGTCTATGGAAAAATAAAATTCCTTTATCTATCCCCCGAGCGGTTGTATAGTGACCTTGTCCGGGAGCGGATCCGATTTATGAATGTCAATTTATTCGCGATAGATGAGGCACATTGTATTTCTCAATGGGGGTATGATTTTAGACCGCCATATCTCGAGTTGGCAAAACTGAAAGAGCTCCATCCCAAAATCCCATTTTTAGCCCTGACAGCAACTGCTACTGAACGCGTTATAACCGATATACAGAAGAAGCTAAATTTTCCGGAACAAAATGTATTTGTCAAAAGTTTCCTTCGGGACAATTTAGCTTATATGGCTATCGAGGAAGAGGATAAAATGGGGCGGATGGTGCGTATTATTCATAAACTAGGTGGATCAGGTATCGTATATGTTCGAAATCGAAGAGAGACGCAGGAAATAGCCCGTATTTTAATCAACAATGGAATAGCGTCAGATTATTATCACGCTGGACTTTCAGGACAGGAGCGTGATCAAAAACAGGATGCATGGATGACGAATGCTGTTCGTGTTATCGTCGCTACAAATGCATTTGGAATGGGGATCGACAAGCCCGATGTTCGTTTTGTCATCCATCTGGATCTGCCCGATTCGCTGGAAGCTTACTACCAGGAAGCCGGTAGGGCGGGACGGGACGGTAAAAAAGCATACCCAGTTATTCTTTACCAAAAGAATGATGAAAAAAAGCTCCTTGATACCCTGAGTGCTAGTTTTCCCGATGTTCCTTTCATTCAGCAGACTTATCACTATTTATGTAATCATTTTCAAGTGCCTTATGGGGCGGGTGAGGGCCTTACGCTGGATTTTGATGTGGTTACATTTGCCAAGAAATATCAATTGCCATTGATTCCTGTGATGAATGCACTGAAATTTTTAGAGCGCGACGGTTGGTTAACCTTGTCTGAAGCTGTAACAATACCCTCACGTTTCAAATTTGAAATTGATAGCACTGAATTGTATAAAGTTCAGGTGCAATATGTAAAATATGATAAATTGATTAAAGCGATTTTACGTGTGTATGGTGGCGTTTTTGAAAATTATATCCTGATTAATGAATATGAATTTGCAAATAAGCTTGGGGTGCCTTATGGCCGTGTGGTGGAACTTTTAAAATCACTCGAAGCATTGGAAATTGCAAGTTACCTCCCTTCTACAGATGCACCGCAGCTAACGTTTTTACAAAATCGTGTCGATTATAAACATCTGCATATTGACCATATCTTTATTCGGGACCGTCACCAGGTAAAGGAGGAGCAGGTTAATGGGATGATCAATTATATTGAGAAATCGCACTGCCGCAGCCAGTCGTTGTTGCTTTATTTTGGAGAAAAGAATGCGGGGTTCTGCCAGGTATGTGATTTATGTTTAATACGTATACACAAAGAAGGACAACGAAACCAAATCAAAGCGGAGATAAAAACCAGCTTATTGACTGCACCAAAGGGGCTGCATGATCTGGTTGGAAGCTTAACCCTTGGTAGCGAAAAAAAAAGAATAGAGATCATCCGTGATCTGTTAGATGCCGAAGTAATTCGACTGCACGACAATCTCTATTCCTGGAATACCTTATTTTGATTATTTTTCTATAGGGAGATTGAGTTCTTCTTTGCCCCATTCAGACCATGAGCCATCGTAAACCCGGATAGCGGTGTGCCCTGAAATATATGCAGCAAAGGCGAGTATGGAGGCCGTTACACCCGATCCACAAGAGAATATATATTCATCTGTCGCTTTAGACTGATCAAAGTGCTGCTTGAGCTCGTCAATTTCTTTATAGTAAATGTCCGAAAGCAATTCTTCGAAGGGTAGGTTTTTGGAATGTGGAATATGTCCACCACTGAGGCCTTTTCGGGGTTCCGCAACTAAACCGATAAATCTCCCTTTACTTCTAGCATCGAAAATAGTTGTCTCAGGCGATTTATAGTGCGCTAAAATATATTCCTTATCAGCAAAGAGGTTTTCTTGAAAACGAGCTTTAAAATTTCCAGTCTGGTGATTTTCTTTATAATTGTCAGTTAGTTTATAGCTATTGTTTTTCCAAGCAGGAACTCCGCCATTTAAAATATAGACCTGATCAAACCCCATCACCTTAAACATCCACCAGGCACGTGGACTGGAATAAACACCCCATCTATCATATAAAACCACTGTACTGTTTTGATTAATACCCAATGCTTGAACTTCTTTTTCAAAGACCTGCTCAGTTACCAGTGTGTGCGGCAATTTAGATGAGTGGTCGGAAAGTTTTCCTTCGATATCAAAAAACAATGAGTTTGGAAGTAATACTAATTTTGCATCTTTTAGGGATTGACCGACCTTATCGATGGTACAGTCTAGTAGGATCACATTTTCATCTCTTGTCAATGTGTCCTGAAGTTCGGATGGGCTTATTAAGGCTGACTTGAATGACATAACAATTATTCTTATGTATACAAAATTACAAAGCAAACCTATAAAAACAAAGAGGCTGTCCATTTTGGAACAGCCTCTTTTTATGGATTTAAAATACTAATTACTTAGTGTTTTTGTCATTTTCCATTTGCTCTTTCAATTGAGCTAATACGTCTAAGTCGCCTAAAGTAGATTTTTCAACAGAATCTTTTACTTTTTTAACAGCTGAAGATTCAGCTTTAGCGTCTTTTTTACGGTTATTAGACTCTTCTTTGCGAGCTTCTTCTTTCTCTTCTTCCCAGATACGAGAGTGAGAAATTACCAAACGTTTATTCTCTTTGTTGAACTCGATGATTTTGAATGAAGTTACTTCATCAACGTTGAACTCGATGATTTTGAATGAAGTAACTTCATCAACTTTCAATGAAGAACCGTCTTCTTTAACAGAGTGTTTAGAAGGACAGAAACCTTCAACACCGTATTGTAGCGCAACGATATCACCTTTGTCACCAACTTTGATCACAGTACCTTCGTGGATAGAACCTTCAGTGAAGATTGTCTCGAAAGTATCCCAAGGGTTTTCTTCCAATTGTTTGTGACCTAAAGATAATTTACGGTTTTCTTCATCTAATTCTAATACAACTACGTCTAATGTTTCACCAACTTTAGTGAATTCGTTAGGGTGGTTGATTTTTTTAGACCAAGAAAGATCAGAGATGTGGATCAAACCGTCGATACCTTCTTCTAACTCAACAAATACACCGAAGTTAGTCATGTTTTTAACAACAGCTGTTTGTTTAGAGCCTACAGGGTAACGCTCAGTGATGTTTTTCCAAGGATCTGGAGTCAATTGTTTGATACCTAAGCTCATTTTGCGCTCGTCACGATCTAAAGTTAAGATCTGTGCTTCGATCTCGTCACCAACTTTTAAGAACTCTTGTGGAGAACGTAAGTTTTGAGACCAAGACATTTCAGAAACGTGGATCAAACCTTCAACACCAGGGATGATTTCTAAGAAAGCACCGTAATCAGCAACTGTTACGATTTTACCTTTCACTTTAGAACCAACTTCTAATGCTGTATCTAAAGATTCCCAAGGATGCTCAGATAATTGTTTCAAGCCTAAAGCGATACGTTTTTTCTCGTCATCAAAATCTAATACAACAACGTTGATTGTTTGATCTAGAGATAAAACTTCTTTTGGATGCTCGATACGGCCCCAAGAGATATCTGTGATATGCAACAAACCGTCAACACCACCTAAGTCGATGAACACACCGAAGTCAGTGATATTTTTAACAGTTCCTTCTAATACTTGACCTTTTTCTAATTTAGCAACGATCTCAGATTTTTGGTTTTCTAAGTCGTTTTCA
>JAQZAZ010000174.1 GCA_029239355.1 Sphingobacterium sp. | reverse complement strand
TTTCATTCGCTTCAACTGGACTTGGGCCATTGTGGCGACTTTCGAATTTTTCTTGGAAGTGTATATTGCTCATGTGTGCAAAAAGTTAACGCTTATAGACAGTTATTGACATACTAATTAGGTAATTAACTCTCTTATAAACAGTCGTTTTTTGGATGAGCAAAGATAGCAAAATAAATGACTGAAAACGAAGCAAAAAAGTGTATAAAAAGTCAGTTTTAACAACGAGCAGATGTGCAATCGATTGTCCTATATAGGATAAAATTCAAATAAAAACAAACAACCAAAGTCCGTGTTGAAAATATACCAACCAAATCAAAGATAACTTAACAGAATAATAAAAAACGAAAGATTATGCTATTATTTTTCAACCGCCATTTTTTCTTTTTGAAGATATTCTTTTTGCAATGGCGCTGATTTTTCAATACATTAGTATAAGTACCAATTGTAAAGTGATTTCTGACACTGGGCAATCATTCAAGGGGATTTGCAGGATTGCTGAAAAATCGAAAAGAGAAATCGGGCTTTTACTGCAATGGGACTCATACAAACAAGAATATCATTCTTTTTAACAAATATAAACCAGCGAAGTAACGATTATAAATCATGAGAAAACAGGTAACAGACAGTGTACTCCTAGTAAGACCCTCTGTCTTCCGCAAAAATGAGCAGACCGCAGTCAATAATTTTTTCCAAAAGGACATTGAAAACTTAAGCGGTGAAGATGTAAATAGGGAGGCACAAAGTGAATTTGATGCCCTTGTCAATGAATTGAAATCACACGGCATTCTAGTGACGGTCATTCAAGATGATGAAAAATCAGAAAGTCCAGACAGTATATTTCCGAACAATATTGTCTCTTTCCACCAGGACGGAAAAATTATCTTTTATCCGATGTTCGCACCCAACCGTCGAAAAGAGCATTTATTGGACTTTGAGGGACCATTAAAACAAAACGGTTACTATGTAAAGTTGATTAAAGACTTAAGCGAGGCCGAAAATAACAGACAATATTTAGAAGGGACAGGGGCCCTTGTACTGGATCGTACACACCGTATTGCTTATTGTGCACTGTCGGAACGCGCGGACCGCACCATGTTGGACGAATACTGCAGAACGGAAAATTACACCCCGATCGTCTTTCATGCATTTCAGACAGTCAATGGCAAACGCAGACCTATCTATCATACCAATGTGGTATTGGCCGTGGGAGAAGATTTTGCAATCTTATGTCCGGCTGCGATTGATAATCAATCCGAACGGGAAGGGTTGTTAAAGAAATTAAAAGAAACCGGAAAAGAAATCATCGAGATCAACGAAAACCAACTGGAAAATTTTGCGGCAAACTGTCTTCAGGTAAGAAATAAATATGGAAACCGTTTTATAGTATTAAGCGATAAAGCATTATCGTCATTAACGCTTTACCAAACAGCACAATTGGAAAAACATGGCAAAATCATCCATCAGGATTTACATGTTATCGAAACCTGTGGCGGAGGTAGCGTACGTCATATGATGGCGGAAGTATTCCTTCCAAAAGAAAAAGTGATGAATGCTTAGGGCATTCATCACTTTTTGAAACTCAAATTCCATCAGGTCAATACAGCTAGTGAATCTCTTTTAGTTAACTAATTTATTGACCTTTCTTATATCTGAACCTGATACAACATCAGACATTTGCCCTTTAATTGTTATTTTTTGATTCAATTTCAAAAGGACAGGGCTATCTGATTAAATAGCCATGTCCTGCTTTCTAAAACGTTTAAAAAGAATAACGTAGTCCCAGCTGGAATTGGTATGGATTGCCGGAGGGGGTAACGATACCTGAATTGTTTACATTGTAATTAAACTGCTGCTTCGCAACATCAAAAGGGATCAGCTTTTCCCCGGCAGCATCTTTCCCGCCTAAAGCATATAGATTTTGATTGCCTAGAGACTCATTTATACCCCAGGTTTTCTTAAACAAGTTGGCAACGTTGAAAAGGTCCCCTGATATTTCAAGAGCATGGTTCTTATATAAATTGAATTTTTTAGCAATTCGTAGGTCAATCAAACCATAAAAACCATTCACCCCACCATTACGTTCTGCTATTTTACCCTGATATTTCCTGATATAATCTTTAAGACTCTGGCTCGCTTCTGGGTTATTCAACAGATTATTCAATCCAGTGACCAGCTGTTTTGAAGTATTCGGATTATTCGGGTCAAAGATAAAGGCCAGATCATTGTCTCCTGCGACAAAGTCTCCATTAATGTTACCGCCTGCGAGTAAACTATACCGTGTCCCGCCGATACCTGAGTAGCGAACGCCGACACTAACCCCATAAAATGTTGGCAAAGTTCCATAAATAACAATCTTATTACGGAATTGATTGTTCGAATAGCTCATTTTGCTCAAATCGCGAGGATCATCTTTTACAGCTAAGGATAAGGTAGCCGTATTGGCCACATTCCCGTTGAA
This sequence comes from Sphingobacterium sp., assembly GCA_029239355.1. Classification (GTDB taxonomy): domain Bacteria; phylum Bacteroidota; class Bacteroidia; order Sphingobacteriales; family Sphingobacteriaceae; genus Sphingobacterium. The sequence goes on along the minus strand of JAQZAZ010000174.1, from coordinate 6,947 downwards.
GGAAGTATTGTCTTTCGCATCGTTCCAAGTATAACTAACCGAGATCGTTCCATCCTTGTAATACTGATAACTTGCATCAAACACGACGGCAAATTGGTTGACTTTGCCCTCAGAGTTCAATTCCAAAACTCGGCCAAATTTATCTGAAATCCGTCCTTTTTTCCAATCCGGTGCTCCATCGACGATGGATGCCGTAGGAACGAATACGCCTCTATTATCTTCATTTGCGAGTCTAAAGAAAGGGTCTTTCACCATATTACGATCGACATACATGTAATTATTGCGTCCCAAATTCATATATCCGGAAACGCTTGCCTTCAACTTTTCTGTGAAAAAGTGCGTATAAGATAAATTAGCCTTATACACGACCGGGATTTTGGCATCGGGACCATAAGTATTGATGGTCGGGATCTGAAACTGGGCTAAAGTAGGTGTGGATGATGGATCCTTTCTGTAGTCGACAAAATTTGGTGTAGGTACATCCGCACCGCGAACATCAACAGTAGCAAAATGCTTCCCATCAAAAGTAAGGTTATTGATCGTCATATAATTATTGATATCCGAAGCAAATATACCTCCACCCACTCGAAAGAAATCCTTTCTTTCTTCGTTCACATCCCAGGTCATTTGGAAGCGCGGTTGCACCACAAAAGACTTGAGTTTATGATCTGTACGGACACCGACTTCTCTTAACAATTCTTCATTCAGAGGAGAGGTAGGATAATGTCCGTAATCCAATCGTAAACCGGCAACCAGGTCCAATCCCTGCGCTAGCTCGGTTTGCAATTGTCCATACACACCGGCGTTGAATATCTTACCGACCACTGCCGGATCACTCATCAAAGGAACTTCACGATAGTAAGCGTATGGCTTCATGTCGTCAAAGTTCTGCATAGCCGTTTTTCCATCACTTGGTCTAAAGTGGAAGCGACCATTGACCTCACTTCCGTAAATGGAATTTGCATGGGTATACATCAGATCCACACCAAAAGTGTAATTGATATTATCGGTGCTGTAATAGATATTATCGACAAGCTGAAATACATTATTTTTAAAAGATTCCTGTGCAAAACGATGCCCGCCCAATTGCAATGTGGTCTTTTTATCTTCTCCGGCAACTTTGGATACCGCATCTTCTACAATTGCACGTGGAATATTCTGAAGGGGTAAAAGGTCTCCCGGACTACTTTTCTGATAGGTATAGAGATGTTGTACTTTTAACTCATTGGTTACCTTAGGTGAAATAGTGGTACGCAAAGTTGCCAATAGGCTATTGTCAATATTCTTATCATTCCCGTAAGATTCATATAAAGTAATTGGCTTGTTGTCTTGTAGCCCCAGCTTATTGTTGTCACTTGTAAAGTTGTTACGGATTGTCAATAAGTTTTTATCATTGATTTGCCAGTCAATACGCCCAAAAATCGCATCGGAACCTCTTTTCTTGTCAAAAGCACCATATTGGCGTTCGTTTCCCAATCCGTACTTTTTCCGCCCGATATTGACAAATTCATCCAATGTCGCGTTTGTAACATTAAATCTTTTTTCATCGGCTTCAGAGTTGATATCAGCAATAATCAAGGGGCGGGAGTCTTGCTGATGATCCCAAGCAACAAAATAATGAAGTTTGTCTTTTATAATGGGACCACCCAAAGTGAAGCCATATTGATAAGTGGAAAAATCGTTGCTTCGTTTGTTTCCCCGAATATCGTATGGACTGGACAACCAGTCTGCTCGAGAATATAACCATGCACTGCCCTGAGTTTTATTTGTACCTTGTTTTGTCACCGCACTGACTGTTCCGCCCCCTGCCCTGCCATAGGTTACATCATATTGGTTGGTCACGACTTTAAACTCCCGGACTGCTTCAATAGAGATCGAAAAGGGAGCGCCACTTCGGCTTGTTGTCGAACCCGCAGAAGTCGGATTTTTTGCGTTCATACCATCAATGGTAAAATTGGTAGAAGAACCGAGCTGACCACCAATATTATCACCCTTGCTCAACGGAGATAGATCCATTAAAGAAGTAAAATTACGGCCATTGACGGGTAGTTTCGCAATATCCCGGGCTGTTACCGCGGTTGCCGCACCTAAGTTCTCTATTTTATTCTTCAGAGTGCTTACACCAGTTAACTCGACCGTTTCCAGTACATTTGAAGCATTCTGAATCGGAATATTTAACCGGATCATATCGCCCTGGTTTAACATGAAGCCCGAACGAACCTGTTCTCCATAGCCGATATAAGTAACTTTAATGGTGTATGGTCCACCTAATGGAAGCTCCTTGAAATTGAAATCGCCATTGGCATTGGTAGATGTTTTGGTAGTAAAACCTGTCGATTCGTTACGAACCTCTACTGAAGCTCCATGAACCCCTTTGTTATACTCATCCGTAATTTTTCCGGAAAATCCTGCCTGGGTTGTTTGAGCATACAAACCTGTTCCAATCGCAATGGCACAAGTCGTAAGTAATATTTCTTTCATTTAGTTGTTGGTTGTGATATGGCAACAAAACTACTTCGGTATTATTAACAGAAGCTAAACGAAGTATTATGAAATTATAAACAAAACACCACAAAACATTTTAAGAAAAAATAACGAAGGAAAAAGCAAAGACAACAGGGGATTAATCATAAAAAAGTCAGTATTTTACTGACTTTAATATAAGATTGTAAATTTAAAATCCAGGGGATTAAAGTATTTATAAAGATCTCTAAAAAGGTTATCACCATATTTTACATACAACAAGGCAAAGTTTTCCGATCGCTCCTGTAGTCCCCCTCCGGGAAAGAGCTTTTCTTTTACATTGTCTATATCTGCCAACGCATGCTGATGGTTTCGTTTTTCTGCTTTCATCAACTTTTTTTCCAGATTGTTCATCGCCTTTTTCAAGCGAGCTTTTATCGCCTCGGTGCTGGGTCCCAGACTCGGATCGATTTTGTGTGTACGCAATCTTATCTTTCCAAAGATCGCATTCAGTTCCATCCATTCATCATTGAGATTCAATCTTTCCTTAGTATGACGACGTACATATTCTTTCTTTAAAACCTCTGCCGGACGAAAGATGCTTTTAAAAGTCAGATCTACCCGAAAAAGCTTTGCCGCTACATTATCTTCGGTAATCATGGCCGAGTTTCTTGGAATTAAGATCGGAAAATCCACTTGATACTGGTCAAAATTAGATTTCAATTGCATCCAATAAACCATCTCTGCGCCGCCGCCGATATAAGCCAAATTGGGCAGGATAATTTCCTGATATATTGGGCGCATCACCACATTAGGACTAAAGCGTTCCGGATGAATATCAATTTCCCGTTCCAGCTCTTCTCCGGTAAAATATATATTTTGATGCAAAACCTCGTATCGACCGTCAGCATTTAAGACTAAACGTTCTCTAAACTCGTCGGTTAGATAGAAGAAGTTGATCTCACGCGCATGCACCTGTGTAGAAAATCCCTTCGATTCCAGCTCCTCGGACCTGTCTGTGATCGCTTTAAAACTTTTTCCGGACAAAATATCTGTTTTGATAACTGGCTTAAACAATTCTTTCAGATCTTTATCATCAGCATCAATAATCAACAGTCCATAGGATTTAAAGAGCTCATTTACCATATATCTTGTTGCATCGGCCAATCGGGCGTGCTTTAGGTAAGCTTGTTCCACAATATGTGTGAGCTTGGCGGAATTGTCTGAAAGACCGAGAATGTTGGTGTATTGCTTTACTGCATCGACAATTGAACTGGTATCCATCCGCCCTGTAGCCGACACCGCAGGTATTTCCCAGGCAATTTTCTTTCCGTAGACTTTTGTATGATTAATTTCTTCAAAATCATGGTCTTCAGTAGCCATCCAATATACCGGGATAAAGTTTTTGTCCGGATGTCTGGCACGCAGGTCCTCTGACAGACGTATTGCGGTCATGATCTTAAATATAAAGTACAAGGGGCCTGTAAAGATATTCAGCTGATGACCCGTAGTAATTGTATACGTATTCTCCTGTAACAACAAATCTATATTTTCAGCTACAATCGGGGAATCGTTCAGCAGTGCAGCATATTGAACTTTAAGGCGTTCCACCAGGATAGCACGGTGATCAAAAGGTTTCTTTTCCTGCAATTGCTTCGCAAATCCGTCAAACGTGGGCCAATGACCAACAAATGGTTTCAGCATCTCGTCATGAGCAAGATAGGCCAGCAATGTTTTGGAAAAACTATTTGTCTCACTGTATTCGATATAAGTTGCTTTCATATATGCTTATTGTACTATATACAAATGTATTTAGTTTGGACAGACAAAATAATGATTTTTAATAAAAAGCTCATCCCACTTTTAAATTATATCATTCTATTGACAAATGTCCAAATATAAACGAGCCTCCTGGATAAGGGGAGGCTCGTTTATATATTTTATTTTATGTCCGCAATCAGTCAAATTGTGTCTTATTTTTTGACAATTTCGCCGTAGAGATCAAAATCCTCCGCACGGTCAATTTGTACCTGAACAAAATCACCAATTCGCGCATAGGAAGCCGCTGCTGAAATCAAAACCTCATTATCTACTTCCGGAGAATCATATTCTGTCCGTCCGATAAAATAATCTCCGTCCACACGATCGACCAGTACCTTATATGTGTTGCCCACTTTCGATTGATTAATATCGTAAGAAATTCCTTGCTGAACTTCCATAATCGCTTCAACCCGTTCTTCTTTTACTTCTTGCAGAACATTATCCTCCAAGGTATGGGCGTGGGTCTTTTCCTCATGAGAATAGGTAAAACAACCCAAACGGTCAAAGCGGGTTTCCTCTACCCATTCCAACATTTCCTGAAAGTCTTGTTCGGTCTCACCCGGATATCCACAGATAAGAGTTGTACGCAACGCGATATCAGGCACCTTGTCGCGAATGGCATTGACAAGATCAATCTGCTTCTGTTTCGTTGTCCCTCTACGCATTGACTTCAACATCGGATCGGAAATATGCTGTAACGGCATATCCAGGTAATTACAGATGTTAGAACGCTCGTTCATTGCATCCAAAATATCCATTGGAAAACCAGAAGGGTAAGCATATTGTAAACGAATCCACTCAATACCGTCCACATCTGATAAATGGCGCATCAGGTCTGAAAGATTACGTTTCCCATAGATATCCAATCCATAATAGGTTAGATCTTGCGCTATTAAAATTAATTCTTTGGTTCCATTTGATGCCAAAAATTTCGCTTCCTTAACCAAGTCATCAATTGATTTGGAGACATGCTTACCACGCATTAAGGGTATTGCACAGAATGAACATGGGCGATTACAACCTTCCGCGATCTTAAAATACGAAAAGTGTGATGGCGTAGTCAATAAACGCTCACCGAGCAATTCATGACGATAATCCGCTCCGATAGAGGATAGTAAGTCTGGCAAATCATTTGTCCCAAAATAAGCGTCTACACTAGGGATTTCAGCTTGTAGTTCGGGTTTATAACGTTCAGAAAGGCATCCTGTGACAATTACTTTATTGATCTTGCCTTGGTCCTTTAATTCTGAATATTGTAAAATTGTATCAATAGATTCCTGCTTAGCATTGTCAATAAACCCACAGGTATTGATGACAACAATATCATTCGCCTGGATATTGGAGGCTTCATGAACTACTTCCATCTGATTACCTTTCAACTGGCCCATCAGCACTTCACTATCGTGAATATTTTTCGAACAGCCCAAAGTAACGACGTTGACACGAGGTTTATTGATCAAAGGGACAGATTTCGTATATTTTGTCTTCATATGATTAGAAGGGTTTGTCTAGAAAAAAAAACTCCTGACCAAGGAAAGAGGGGATTAAACAGCCCGTCTACATTCCTCAGTCTGATCGTTAATCATTCTCAGTAAAGAATGAAAGCCTTATTTCTGACAATAGTTTTAATTTTCTATTTGAAAAGGGAGTCTACAAATTCCTTTTTATTAAATAATTGGAGATCGCCTATTTTTTCGCCTACACCAATGTATTTTACCGGGATTTTGAACTGATCGGATATCCCGATAACAACACCGCCTTTGGCTGTTCCATCCAATTTCGTCAGTGCCAATGCGTTTACATCAGTCGCCTGGGTAAATTGCGTACACTGTTCTATGGCATTCTGACCTGTGGAAGCATCTAAGACCAACAAAATTTCATGTGGAGCGCCGGGAACGACTTTTTGCATGACATTTTTAATCTTGGTCAATTCATTCATTAGACCAACCTTATTATGCAGGCGGCCTGCGGTATCAATAATACAGACATCTTCCCCATTTGCTACAGCAGATTTCACTGTATCATAAGCTACCGAAGCGGGATCAGAACCCATTGCTTGCGCCACAACACGTACCCCAACACGCTCGCCCCATAGTTTAAGCTGATCTACAGCCGCAGCGCGAAATGTATCTGCTGCACCTAACACGACTTTACTTCCCGCTTGTTTAAGCTGATGGGCAAGTTTGCCTATTGTGGTGGTCTTACCCACACCATTCACCCCGACGACCATAATCACATAAGGTTTATGATCCCCGTAATTGAAGTTTTCAAAATCCGAGCTATTATTTTCGGCCAGTAAGGTCTGAATCTCTTCTTTCAGTAAAGTGTTCAGCTCTGAAGTGGAGACATATTTATCTCTGGCAACACGTGCCTGTATACGGTCTATGATTTTTAAAGTCGTCGTAACCCCCACATCAGACGTAACCAAAACCTCTTCCAGATTATCAAGCACATCGTCATCTACGGTAGATTTACCAACCACAGCTTTCGTTATCTTGGAAAGAAATCCTTCTTTGGTTTTTTCCAAACCCTTGTCTAAGGCTTGCTCTTCTTCTTGTGTTTGCGGCTTTTTCTTAAAAAAATCAAATAATCCCATGGAGTGTTTAGTGAAAATTGATGTCCAAATATAAACAAATGTCCTCAACAAAAAAAGCCCTTTCGGT
>JAQZAZ010000173.1 GCA_029239355.1 Sphingobacterium sp. | reverse complement strand
AGGCGAATATGAGCCCAGGTGGCGAAATTGGTAGACGCACCATCTTGAGGGGGTGGCGCTCGTATGGGCGTGGCAGTTCGAATCTGCTCCTGGGCACTTTAAAAATAAAAAGGCTAAATCTCAGTTGAAGATTTAGCCTTTTTTCATTTTAGCGTTATGTCCGCTCTTGTGTAATAAATGGGCGCTGCCAATAATTACTTTTCACTGATTTCTTTTAGAATTTGTAAAGCTTTTGGCCAGGTTTCGTCAAAATACTCCAAATATTCTTCATTGGTATCTACATCGACCTTTAATAACGTTTTACTGCCAAGTTCCTCAAAGGTGTAATTTTCAAATGAACCAGCCCATCCTTCAACTTTCGGACCTTCTGTAACTTCTTTGCCCTTGTCTAATATGCCGTAGTGACGAATAGATACGTATTTATTGGGAATATTTTCGGCTATCTCCGCGACCATACCTTCTTTTTCACCATCTTGGTTGATGCCCGTAAAATAAATCTTCGCTCCTTTGTCCCAACTGCCCTCGAAATCGGAAGTTGGATTAAAAGCGGTTGTCCATTGTTTGTATGTTTCTTTCCCAAGCATGGTTTTAAACACCTGATCAACGGGAGCATCGATGGTGATCTGATAATTCATTTTTTTCATCTTCTTATTGTTTTGGAAAGTTAGGATCAGCTTTTACCTCTGCAATCTGTTTGGTATGTCGGGCACAATGTGCGGCAATAAACATCAAGCCTTGGTAACCATCTACGACGCCTGTTGGATAATCGTTGATATGGTTGCGTAGATCTTTAGCATCCGATTTCTTAATGTAATCAATGACTGGTTGTCGCGCAGCATGAAAATCAGCTAAAGCAATTTTTGTGTCTTTATATACGCCACTGGGCTGAAGTTCTTTAGGGGCCTGAAATTTGTGGCTTCGATCAGTAAGTGTCACTTTTAAATTGTCATCCGTCATTTTTACTTCACTTTTTCTCTCGGGTTGAGGTGCCTTTGTCAAGGCTGTCTTTGCCATATCAAATATCATGCGTTCAGACAATACGATATGTTCCAGGCATTGACTGATAGACCATTTGTCTGGAGCAGGTTTGAATTGTAACTGAGCCTCACTAAGTCCTGCGATTTGTTTTTCGAGTTCTTTGGTCGTGTGATCGAAGTACTGCAATAGAGAATCTGTACCTTGGCCAGCTGTGAACGAAGTACGCTCAATTGCTTCAATAGGATTGTTTTGAAGTCCAGTTTGTTGTTTTGCTGAGGCTGTCGACAGGAGTGCAGCAGTGATGCCGGCAATCGCTATCATATTCATAATCCGGTGCATAGTTGTATTTTTTAAATTGTTTAATGTCACTTTACCTTTACAATTATAATGCATTTTTGTTTTTTTATTCTTTGCATAAGACAAGAAAAATCATATATCAGAAGCATTCAAAGCACCGCAAACAACCAAGTGGATCGGCAAAGATGATATCTGAGTATTAATTTCTTAGAATCAGCAAATCCATTATGGAGTGTGTATAAGCAATCAGCATGTATTGAGATGGTTGCAGCATTGGACTTATGTTGAGAATAGCGTATGAACAGCAAGTTGATGCAATTTTTGAAAAAGTGATGATTTGAACAATATTTTATATGAAATGAACAATTGATTTGTAAAATGTGAGTCCTACCTTTGATATGGTTTATGTTGGTTAATGCATGGACGATAGTGGATATCGTCCGTCGCTAGCCGTACATAGCACCCATATTTTAACCGGCGGGGTAGCTATGGCGGCTAGCTTTTTACCAATGTTAAAGGAGTCTTCTTTTAGCAAAAAAAGGCTTGATCTATGGATCAAGCCTTTCTTTCGTTATATAGTAACTCTGAACTAAAATTTTAAAGTTTATTTGCGCGGGCTGTTATTTCAGCGATATCGAGTACCTCTATTTCGGACTCTTTGTCTTTTATTTTCACTCCGTCCTTCAACATCGTCATACAGAAAGGACACGCAGCTGCTACAACTTGAGGTTGTACCGAAATTACTTCTTCAATACGTTCAATATTAATATCTTTCTTACCAGGTTCGGGCTCTTTAAACATTTGGCCCCCTCCAGCGCCACAGCACAATCCATTGCTTTTACAACGTTTCAATTCAACCAGTTGTGCATCTAAACTTTCAAGCACTTTTCGAGGTGCTTCATAAACTTCGTTTGCACGACCTAAATAGCATGGATCATGATAGGTGATCTTTTTACCCTTGAATACGTTATTATCAGCTGGTTTTAATTTGCCCTCGTCGATGAGATTCTGAATCAACTGCGTGTGATGGATGACCTCATAATTACCTCCCAAAGCCGGGTATTCATTTTTAAGCGTGTTAAAACAGTGCGGACAAGCGGTGACAATCTTTTTGATTTCATAGCCATTCAATACCTCGATATTCATCATAGCTTGCATTTGAAATAAAAATTCATTCCCGCTTCGTTTGGCAGGATCGCCCGTGCAACTTTCTTCAGTTCCGAGGATTGCATAGTTGATCCCAACATGTTGGAGAATTCGACAAATGTCACGTGTTATTTTTTGGGCCCGCTCGTCAAAACTACCAGCACAACCCACCCAAAATAAGATATCAGGAGTTTCTCCTCTAGCTAACAGTTCGGCGACTGTCGGAACTTTTAATTCATTTTCCATCATTAAACTATTGTTGTTGCGTCCAATTTGCACGATCCATTTGAGCATACTTCCACGGAGCGCCATTATTCTCAATATTTCCAAACATATTATTAATACTTGTTGGCGCCTGAGATTCCTCCATTACTGCAAAGCGGCGAAGTTCTATGATAATATCTAATGGATTAATATTGACTGGACATTGTTCTACACAGGCATTACAGCTTGTGCACGCCCATAATTCTTCTCTACTGATATAGGTATCAATAAGCGACTTGCCATCGGTTACAAAGGTGCCATTTACCTTAATATTGTTACCCACTTCTGTTACTCTATCCCTAGTATCCATCATTATTTTTCGAGGAGATAACAGTTTTCCCGTGATATTGGCTGGGCACGAGGAAGTACATCGGCCACATTCGGTACATGTGTAGGCATCCAACAGGTTTTTCCATGTTAAATCTTGAACGTCTTTAGCGCCAAAGCGAGCTGTTGCATCTGAGTTTGGTGGCGTAAAAGCTGGATCAAGCATGGCTTTAACTTCGTTGGTTACAGTGGCCATGTTTGATAATTTCCCCTTGGCATCCAAACTTGAAAAATATGTGTTTGGAAAAGCAAGAATAATATGCAGGTGTTTCGAATAGGGGAGGTAATTTAAAAATGCCAATACACCTAAAATATGGAACCACCAACAACACCTTTCAATGCTATATAATGTCGCTGTGGAGGTCGGGAGATAAGGCAACAAATAATGACTCACTGGAAACGAACCAACCGATTTAAAATGTTCAAAGCCATAAAGCTGCAATTTTAGATCAGTTGCATTCATTAAGAGGAAAGCCGACATGAGCAGGATTTCTGTAACTAGTATAATGTTAGCGTCTGTTTTAGGCCAATTATTAAGTTCTTTACTCTTTAAACGATTTATCTTAATGACATTTCTTCGAATAAGGAATACCAGACAGGATAATAATACCCCGAGGGCCAGCCACTCAAATGAACCAATCAAAAAATTATAAAAACTTCCCAAAAACGAAAATATCCGATGGGTTCTGAATAAGCCATCGATAATAATTTCCAACATTTCAATATTGATAATTACGAAGCCTAAATAGACAAATAGGTGTAGAATGGCGGGGGTAACCCTTTTGAACATCTTTTTTTGTCCAAAAGCAACTAAAATCATCGTCTTCCAACGTTCTGCCGGCCTGTCTGAACGATCTACATCTCTACCCAATTTGATATTATTATAGATCTGGCGTGCATTCTTAGCAAAGAAGAATAATGCACCAAAAAAACAAATTGCAAATATTAGTTGACCTATCATATGCTAGACTATTGGTTACATAACAAATATACCATATTATTTTTGTTATGCTAACATAATAAAAATAAATCAAAAAATGAGATTTATTGCGTCATTTCTGTGGGAATTTATTGACCGATATGGGAAATGCTGCGTAGGAAACTTCCAAGAATTGTCGCGGTTCTTGGAAGCTGAGATCATTTGTATAACTATTCTACGTTCGCAAATGTTTGCTTGAGAATCTTTTCAACTGCTTTTTCAATACGAGCTTTTCCTTCTTCTGTGTTGATATCGATACCGCAGAACGTGCTGCCTGTCGATTTAGCTTGTAAACTTAAATAATAGATCCCACTAACCAATAAGGCTAGTGTAGCCCTTAAATCAGTTTCAGAATTTTCAAATTTTGGATCAATGTGCTTGAACAATTCTTCGCCAAGAACTTCTCGGCGATCAGCTATATTTTTGAGTGCTTTTGTTTTCTCACCCAGTCCCCAATGGATGATTTTCTGTTTGGTTTTATCTTTTAAAAATGTATTCAACTGTGATTTAAGTAGTTCGTTTATCAAAGCAACATCAATATCTTCTGGATTTGATATCATTTGCTCCAACACGCCTTTGTCTCCAATTTGCCAAAAGTCTTTTTGTGTTAGGTACGCTTCCACCAATTGATCAAGACCTCCAAAATAATTCCAGATTAGCGCTTTATTCAAGCCACATTCCAAAGCAATATTGGGGCCGTTTAATGCATGGTAGCCTTTCTTCTGGATGACTTTTCCTACTGCAGCGATCATCCGTGCCTTGGTACGTTCTTTGTCCCGGATAGGGCCAGATGTCACTTTTCTTTGTTTCTTTGGATGATCCTCAATTACTTTCTTTTTCATTAGAATAATTTGTTTATTCATTACCAATTTGTTATCAAAGGCATTATGCCGCCTTCGGCGGTTTTAATACCACTGAAGTTACCATAGATTAAATTATATAAGCCTTTGAGGCGATTTAACTCCACGATAATTTCATGCAATTAAACATTTTTAGCAACGAAGCTTCATGAGATGTCATATTCGTTCGTTAGTAAACAAATTTACGCCCATGATGTTTTCATTAGGTAGATATGTATTTTCTTGTACAATATCTTAATTTTAGCTGGTAAAAGCAAGTAAATCGTGTTGTAGATTTTTATTCTTGTTGATATACTATTAAAGTATGTCTTTGGGGGACCGGACGGAAGCTTTTTTAGCTGTTTACGTTAGGTCTGAATTATGGTAAAAGACATAAAAAAAGGGATTATTCATTTGAATAATCCCTTTTTTTATGTCTTCTATATGTTATTATTTTTTCGCCGGTGCTGTAGGTGCTGCCGTAGCAGAAATACCTAATTTTGTTTTCACAGCGGCAGTTAGATCTTCACCGCCTTGGAAATAAGGAATGTTTGTGCTTGAGATATCAAATACATAAGCCATACCCTTCTCTTTAGATACTACGCTTACTGCTTCAGCTACTTTTCTCTGAATAGGGGTAATTAATTCATCTTCTTTTTTGCCCAATTCTTCTTGTGCCGCTTGTTGTGCAGTTTGAATACGTGATTGAATATCTTGCAATTCTTGACCTAGTTTGTTGATTTCAGGATCAACAGTTTCTTTATTCGCTTCACTTCTGTTACGCAATTTATCATTAGCCTCTTTTTGTTTCGTTTGATAAATGGTAACCATATCTTGAATTTCTTTTGTTTTACCGTCGCTCAACGTTTTCAACTGGCCCTCAGCTGTTTTATAATCTGAAGTGGATTGAATGATTTCGGCAAAATTGATATGACCAAGCTTTTGCTGCGCATTTGCGAATTGAGTTGAGAAAAATACTGCCACTATAGCAACCGCACCTTTTAATAAATTTTTCATGCTTTTCATTTTAATCTAATAAGCCATCTCTATGGCAATTTTTTAGTTTTCTAATTAATTACTATTTGTATTACTTGTGTCCACAATGATAACAAACTCTAGCTTAGTTTGCAAGACTAGGATTGGGTTTGTAGCCTAATTTTGTAATGACTTCATTACTTTTATTCAATTTTGGATTCGCATATAAGAAAGTTGACTCATTTCCTTTATCCATAATGAAATCTAGATTTTGTGCGGAAGCAACATCCTGTATTGCTTTGGCAACACGGTCTTGAATAGGTTTTACCAATTGCACGCGTCTTTTGAAAAGTTCACCTTCAAATCCGAATTTTTGTTTTTGATAATCTTTTACCTCTTTTTCTCTGGTAACAATTTCGTCTTCGCGGCGACGACGCATATCTTCATTTAATAGAACCTGATCTTTTTGATAAGCCTGATATAACTTTTCTATTTCAGCATATTTTTGATCTACCTCCGCCTGCCATTGTTTAGAAAGATCATCTAACTGTTTTTGTGCAGTGGTATATTCTGGGACATGTTTTAGGATATATTCTGAATCTACATATGCAAGCTGCTGCGCAAATGTCGCTGTAGCACTTACGACTACAAAAGCTATAACTAACAATATTTTTTTCATATTTCCTGTAAGTTTTATAGACTATAATTTATTATTTAACATTAATTTACTTTATGACAATGGATAAGCTCAAAAGTTTAATCTGGCAAACCGTCCTACATAAATTTACGGCTCAAAAATAACAAAAAAGATGCAATCTAACAGATATTTCTCGGGTTTAACACTATTTAACTTGTTGGCCGATTCTAGTCATGTATTTCTAAAGGAAGCGGTATAGCAAACTTTTGCTACTTAGAATAAACTATCTTCAATATAAGAAGATTTATAATACATTCATCTTAATTTGACAAATTTAGTAAACAAAAAAGCTATCTCAGAAATTGCAGATAGCTTTTAAATCGTTTAAGACTATATTAGAGATGAGATCAACCTAGGTTAAAATCCCCCCATATTTTGCATAATACTAAATGTGAAATTTTGTTTCCAAGTACTGCTCGGTAATCCGGGGATAGGGTCAAATGCATGTCCATAATCTATTCCCAACATACCAAAGATCGGTAAGAAGATACGGGCACCTACACCGGCTGAACGACGTACCTTAAATGGATTGTATTCGGTGAATTTGTTCCAAGTGTTGCCTGCTTCGGCAAATGCCAATACGTATACGGTTGCTTGATCATTTAACATGACAGGGTGACGTAATTCCATTTGATACTTCGTATAGATTGGGCTACCGGAGTTTCGTGCTACGTTTACATTTTGAGTACCCTCTGGAATAATTACACCATTTGCATAACCGCGCATAGCGATAATCTCTGAACCTTGAAGGTAATCAAATCCTTGCATACCATCACCTCCCAGTTTGAAACGTTCAAACGTTGAAATTTCAGTTTTGTTGGAATATTTGCCCAAGAAACCAAACTGTGCCTGCGCTTTGAAAACTAATTTTCCTACAATTTTTGCATACCATTGCGAATCGAATTTCCATTTGTGGTATTCAGTCCAGCGGTAACGATCTTGCGGTGTACCGTTTTTATAGTCAACGTTATTGAACAATGAATAAGGCGGTGTCAATTGTACCGAGAACTTGATGTTCGAACCTGATGTAGGGTAGATTGGAGCATCGATCGAGTTACGGCTAAATTCTTGTGTCAAATTGATATTATATGCAGTACCGTTGTCGAACAAGAAGTAATTACCATAATTTTGAAGCTTATACCGTTGGAAAGATAACGAAGTATTAGCTTGGAACCAGTTGTCTGGCCATTGCAAGCGTTTACCTAAAGTCGCGGTTATACCCGTCATCCAAATTCGGTTAAGCTCCGAATCTTTTACAATTTGTTCACCTGTATAATAGTTAAATCCTCCATAAGATGAACTTGAGGTATAGGCACTCAAACCAAAATAGATCGGTTTTTTCCCACCTAACCAGGGTTCAGAGAATGAGAAGCTATACGATTGGTAACGTTTACCAGAAGTCTGACCACGTACACTTAATTTTTGACCATCACCACGAGGTAGAGGCTTCCATGAACTTTTATCAAAAAAGTTACTTGTAGAGAAGTTATTGAAGGTTAATCCAAGCGTACCGATGATCTGTCCAGCTCCATAACCTCCAGAAAGCTCCACTTGATCAGAGGGTTTCTCTGTCACATTGTAAACAATATCTACAGTTCCTTCTGCATAATTCAAGTTGGTTGGAACAGGGTTTGTTTTTTGTTCGTCGAAATTTCCTAATTGAGCAATTTCACGAACACTTCGCATAATTTGTTCTTTTGAGAATTTTTGTCCTGGTTTGGTATAAATGGAACGTAACACAACCCGATCATTAGTAACATCGTTACCTTTCACAATAACGTTGTTAATTGTATATTGTGCACCTTCGTATACACGTAAATTTAAATCAATAGTATCATTATATACACGTGTCTGCTCAGGATCTACAGAGAATGTTAGGTAACCATCGTTCATATAGATAGATGAAATATCATCTGCATTGCGACCTCCCCCCAATAATTTAGTATTTAGTTTCTCTTCCGAGAACACATCCCCACGTTTGATCCCTAAAATCTTATTTAATAAGGTGTCCGAATACTTTGCATTTCCTGTCCATACAATATTACCAACGTAATATTTAGGGCCTTCATATATATCAAAATTTACCAATACATTTTTCTCACCATCACGGATGATCGTATCTTTTAAGATTTCCGCATCGCGATAACCTTTGGCCGCCAGTTTTTTGATTAGGTTCTCTTTACCTTCTTTATATTTCTCTTCCTTGAATTTACCTGGACCAAAGATGCGGTACCACATTTTTTGTTTGATTGGTTTGGCCATTTTTCGCAGCTCTTTTTGTGAAAAATGCTCGTTGCCCGTAAAGGTCATCTTTTTTACCCTTACCTTATGTTTTTTATCCACATCAGCAATCAGGATTTCGTTGTTGGCCTGTGCCGAATCCTTGACTGTTTTAAGTTTAATCTCCGGATATAAATATGCTTTTTCTTTCAAAAAGCGTTGGATTGTTGCTCGTGTGGTATTCATCAAATTCTCATTGACGATTTTACCAGTATTGCTATTTAAACGTTTACGGACTTCTTCAGTTTGGCTTTTGCTTAGTCCATTAATATCAATACGGGTCAAACGAGGACGTTCTACTACGCGGATGGTCAAAAAGATGTTTTCGCCTTCAATTTTGTCTGCCCATAATTCGACATCATCGAAGAGGCCTTGAGCCATCATATCTTTTACTACTTTTGCAGTCGCTTCACTTGGCACTTCCAAATATTGACCTACCGACAATTTAGATATGGTAATTAATACGTTTTTATCCAAAAATTGTGTTCCGGTTACATCAACAGCACTAATTACATAGTTTTTAGGGTTGAGATAACTGATTTTTTCGGGGTCATTTAAGTTGAACGCACCTTTTTCTTGCCCGTAGACAAGTTGCATTGATGAGAGACCAAAAAATAGTATTACGGGTAGTATACGCTTCATTTATCTTGAATTATTGGCGCTAAAGTACACCAATCAG
>JAQZAZ010000172.1 GCA_029239355.1 Sphingobacterium sp. | reverse complement strand
TAATCTTTTGCATACAGTTTGTTGTCGTATTGTAAAGAAGAAATTACAAAACTAAGGGAGGAGCTACTTATGAAAAAAATGTTTTACACCGCTGCTATCGTTGCAGGTCTTTTTGTGGCTGGGACGGCTGATGCACAAGTTAGTATCAGCGTAAATATTGGGAGCCAGCCAAGTTGGGGACCGGTGGGTTATGATTATGCCCGTTATTATTACATGCCTGAATACAATATGTATTACGATGTACCTGCGAGATGTTATGTCTACTATGACAATGGAGGTTGGATACGAAGGGCGAGTTTACCAAGAAGGTATCGGCATTATGATTTTTATAGGGCGCATAAAGTAGTAATCAATGATCGTACACCTTGGCATCACCATGACCGTTATAGAAGCAGATATGGTCATTCGCGTGGTAGACAGGTATCAATCCGTGACAGTCATCATAGCCACGGCGGGTATTCTTTTGCGAGTGAGCGTAGGGTCAAACGTAGTCATTCTTGGCAAGAAAATAGAAGACATCATGATAGAGGTAGAGGGCATGGACGTGGACATGATCATGGACATGGAGGAAGGCACAGAGATTAGTTGGATGAAGATGTCCAGTTTGAGTATCATTATCGTTTAATAAGAAAGAGCCTACCTTATGGTGGGCTTTTTATGATTTATGTAGTAGCTTTATCTTCTCCACCTCACTGGGGCTTCAATGCTAAAATTTTATAACAATGTGTTCGATAAAATAAAGTGTACGGAATAAACCGAAGAATATAAATCGCTGATTCGTGAAAATTATCTTAATTTTGCCGCACGAGCATGCTAAATGTCCGCGAAAGACGTGGATATTGTATGTTTGGGGTAGAATGTGGCGCGTAAGTTAATTTTTGTAATGGAAATAATAATTAAATCAGGCTTGATATGGATGAGCTTGGGAATTGTCGGTTTGGGACTACAGTCTTGTAATCAAAATAGCGGTAAAAAAGAAGAAAAAAAAGTTTCTGTCGATTCTGTACAACACAAGATAGATAGTTTGGTTGTTATGCAGGATTCCATTACCAAAGTGGATTCACTTCGCAAAGATTCTATCACCAAAATGGAGGCGAATGTTTCCTATAGTGGTGCCAAAGATACCACCGTTTTATTGACGGACTCTGTTTCGCCGCGATATATTTACCTTACTTTTGATGACGGCCCGCTTAATGGTAGCCAATATTTAGATTCTATCGCAACAGCCAAAGGTATTAAAATCAATGCATTTTTGATTGGCGCTCATGACAAGATGAGTAAAAAAATGCATAGCTATACGGAGCGGTATAAAAATAATCCGTTGGTCGATTGCTACAATCATAGTTACTGGCATGCACATGATAAGTATACTACGTTTTACTCAAATCCACAGACGGCATTTGAAGATTTTGAATTGGCAGAACAATCTCTGGGCTTGCAGCACAAAATCATTAGACTTCCGGGGCGAAATATTTGGTATGTGGGTGATCGTAAAAAGGTTGATCTGAAAAGTGGTGCTTCTACAGCCGAATTGTTACATCAAAATGGTTATAAAGTTATGGGCTGGGACTGCGAATGGAAGATCAATGGTGTAACAGGTAAACCCGATTTATCAGTCAATCAGCTGTATACACAAATAAAGAACTTGCTTCGTAAAGGTACATCCTACACAAAAAATAATGTTGTCCTTTTGACCCATGATAATATGTACCAAACGAAAAAAGGACAGAAATTACTGTCAGATTTAATCGACAGTCTTAAACAACATCCGAACTATCGCTTTGAGTTTATGCGTAATTATCCTCAATAGGGAGTTTACACAATCTATATATAATTTAGCCCTAAATCAGCAGTATAAGATTACTGGTTTAGGGCTAAATTATTATAGCGGAAAAATCCCTTTCTTAGTTTTGTTTGCGTAGATATTTTGTCAATATGACGATTGTCTGGCCTTCAATTTTTCCTTCGATCTGCTCGATATTATCAGCTACTAATCGGATATTTTTAACCACAGTACCTAAGGTTGCTTTGAGCGAAGAGCCTTTTACATCCAGTGTTTTTGTCAGCACAACAGTATCGCCTTCTAATAATCGCTGTCCGATGCTATCTTCATGAAAAGAAACGTAACCGTCGTTTTCATGATCTCCAGTTTTCTTTGCCTCAGCTAACGTTTCATCGTCAAGGTAGAGGATATCGAGTGCTTCAGACGCCCAGCTTTCATTTTTCAAACGATTTAACATGCGCCAGCAGACAATCTGTACAGCAGGGATTTCTGACCACATGGCATTCGGTAGAAATTTCCAGTCTTCGGGGTTTAATTGCTCCGTTTTGTTGAGTTGGTTGGCTAATGTTGCTGAAATCAGTAGGGTGTTATCCAAATTCGAACTGGTTTCCGGTGGTAAAATATAGGTTACTACTTCCATTTCAGCGCCTGTTAGCTCACATTTCCCTCCAGCCCGCACGAGTAATTGTTCTTCTAATTTCATATCTGTTTCTATAAAAGCCCAAAAATAAGAATATAAATTGTAGTAAGTCTTAACTGCTAAAATAAAGCTGTTTTTTTGGAAAAAAAATAAGGACATACTGCTATATTGGTACTGAATTTGTACGCTAACGAAGTTGGAAAAGATTATTAACTGAAATAAATATACAAATCATATGAAATGGCAAGGAGGTAAACAAAGTGGCAATTTTGAGGATCGTAGAGGTATGTCTGGTGGAGGAAAGCTAGCATTGGGAGGTATAGGAGGGATCATCGTATTGGTTATTGGTTTTCTGATGGGTGGCGATCCCATGCAGTTGTTGCAACAGGCACAAAATATGGGTGCACAAACGGAGCAGTCTGGGCAGCCGCGCGAACTGAATCCTGAAGAAAAGCGATTAACTGAGTTTTCGTTGACTGTACTTCAGAGTACAGAAGATGTCTGGACCAAATTGTTTAAAGAGCAAATGCAGCAAAATTATACGCCGACTACACTGGTTTTTTATGATGGTGGTACGCAGACAGACGGTTGTGGAATGGGGCAGGCCTCATATGGACCGTTTTATTGCCCTGGAGATCAGAAAATCTATCTGGACCTGACTTTTAACCGTGAACTTTCTGATAAGTTTGGGGCCAAGGGGGAATTTGCCATGGCTTATGTTATAGCACATGAGGTAGGGCATCATATTCAACAATTGGTTGGATTATTACCCAAAACCAACCAAGCCCGCGGGAAACTAACTGAAAGCGAAAATAACAAGATGTCGGTTATGACAGAACTTCAAGCCGATTTCTATGCTGGAGTATGGGCACATTATCTCAATGAATACACGGATATAAAAATAGATTATAATGATATTATGGATGGAATGAAAGCCGCAGAAGCAGTAGGAGATGATAAATTACAGACAGCCGCACAGGGATATGCCGTGCCAGAATCTTTTACCCACGGAACCTCAGCCCAACGTATGGCTTGGTTTAAGAAGGGATATGACTCTGGCGATATGCGTGCTGGAAATACATTCGAAGATCCAAGTCTGAGATAATAAAGGATAGGTTTTCGACAGCGTATTTATAAATAAAAGAAGCGCTATACTTGAACTGCACCCTAAAAGTTTTATTTAACTTTTGGGGTGTTTTTATTGAACCAATAAATTACAGCCTCGAATATCACTT
Source organism: Sphingobacterium sp. (assembly GCA_029239355.1). Classification (GTDB taxonomy): domain Bacteria; phylum Bacteroidota; class Bacteroidia; order Sphingobacteriales; family Sphingobacteriaceae; genus Sphingobacterium. The sequence goes on along the minus strand of JAQZAZ010000172.1, from coordinate 5,804 downwards.
TGGTCAAAACGCCCCAGTATCTCAAATGAACCATCCTGATACACTTTTCCGAGATCCTGTGTTGCTATAAATGAACAAGAGTAGCGGTTGGCTAAGTCGATGACATTAATGCCTCCGGTTCTATCAGAAGAAATTAAACTCAAAGGATCATTTGTATCGCGAATTAATACTTTCATCCATTTGGGCAAATGGAAAATCCCTTGACCCGAAGAGTAGCCCTGTGACAATAATTCGGTCATGCCATATTCGGAATGGATCCCACTGACCTTAAAAGCATCCTCAAGCAGTTGGTGAATTTCCTGTTTCACCATTTCTTTGCGTTTACCCTTCATTCCGCCAGTTTCCATGATGATCAGTTCCGGAAATTCAAGAGCATATTGCTCAATGAAATCAAGCAAGGCATAGGTGACACCAAAAAGGATGGTTTTAGTTCCGTTATCTTTTAATTGAACAAGTGTATCGTATAGCTCCTGATGATTGTAGAGGAAATAATTACTCTCCGTTTGTTTACTCTGTTTCATCAAATCATCGATCATGTAGATCAGGGATGAACCACTTCTTTCCAGATAGGATGGGAGTAGGGCCAAAACAGCGATATCCGTAATCGGTCCATAGAAGTCTTCAAATATACGTCGAAAAGTTTGCTCATAGATGGATACATTGGCAACAAGATGTTTGGATGTGACCATACCTGTTGTACCTGAGCTTGAAAATACAATTTGGGGATCCATTCCAGCAGCCAGAACTTTTTGTGTTTTGAAAAATTCTATCGGCAGGAAGGGGATGTCCGTGTAATGCTTGACTTGATTTTTTTCTTTACCTATCAGCGAAACATAGTCTCGATAAACCTGACAATGCTGCAGTTGGAAGTGATAAGTTTCTAAACAGTGTAGATTAAAGTCATCTTCCGTTTGGATTGCAAAAAAATCCGTCCAATTCGTCATAGCATTTAAATTTTGATGGACAAAATTAGCTAAAATTTAGAAATATTGGGTAGCAAAGCCAAAGCTGGAGAGTCGGAATAATGTAAAAGTGTCTGCGCGCGAATTTTGGTATTCGGAATAATTATAGAAAAACACTGGTGTCGACTTTTGGACACCAGTATTTGATATATTTTACAACATACCACCATCAACAGGAAGAACCTGTCCAGTGACATATGCGGATAAATCAGATGCAAGGTAAAGACAGGCATTGGCTACATCTTCTGGAGATCCAGCACGTTTCAAAGGAATTCCAGCTTCCCATGTCGCGATCACTTTAGGATCCAATATATCTGTCATTTCTGTACGGATAAATCCAGGAGCGACAACGTTTGCACGGATGTTGCGTGAGCCTAATTCTTTAGCAATGGATTTAGTGAATCCTATAATACCAGCTTTGGAAGCTGCATAGTTTGATTGACCAGCATTACCTTGGACGCCAACAACGGAAGACATATTGATGAAAGAGCCTTTACGGTTTTTCATCATTATTTTTGAAGCAGCTTTTGTAACATTAAATACGGATTTCAAGTTGACGTTTAAGACCTCATCCCAATTTTCTTCTGTCATACGCATGAGCAGACCATCTTTTGTGATGCCGGCATTATTGACTACGATATCCAGGCTTCCAAAATCTGCAACGATCGCATTGATCAACTGTTCTGCTTCTTCAAATTTCGAAGCATCAGAACGGTAGCCGATTACTTTTGTTCCGTAGGCTTGAAGCTCTTTTTCTAGCGCTTGTCCCTTTTCTACAGACGAAAGGTAAGTGAAAGCTACATTGGCACCGTGTTGTGCAAACACTTCTGCAATTTTTCTTCCAATTCCTTTTGATGCTCCAGTTACCAAAGCAATTTTTCCTTCAAGTAGTTTCATATAAGAGTGTAATGTTATTCGTTGATGTTTTTGCAAAAATGTTAAAACTATATTATAACACAAAATCTTTCGATAAATAACGATTTAAAAGCAATGGGCTTTTGTCCTATTTGGGACTATTTACTGCCGTATCGATGAACGATATCCTATGTATGGCCTTAGAAAACTGGAAAAAGTGGAATTTCGATTATACTTAGGATTATTTTAATAAATCAATGGTATTTTTGAATAAGTGTTTCTAAAAAGTACAGTTTTTTGACAAAAGACTTGGGGGTTTACCAAAAACTATATTAAATTTGCATCAATCACAAAAACATGAGCAAAAAATCAAATAAAGAAGTTGACGTTGTTCTAATCGGCGCCGGGATTATGAGTGCTACTTTGGGTACTCTAATCAATGAATTAAGCCCAGACGTTAATATTGAAATTCTCGAGCGTTTGGATGTTGTGGCGGCTGAGAGTTCTGACGCTTGGAATAATGCTGGTACAGGTCACTCGGCCTTGTGCGAATTGAATTATACACCGGAACAAAAAGATGGTTCGGTAAAAGTTGATAAAGCTGTTAAAATTGCTGAGCAATTTGAAGTTTCTAAGCAGTTTTGGTCGTACTTGGTTGATAAGGGTATTATTGCCCAACCGGAGAACTTTATCCGTAGCATTCCCCATATGAGTGCGGTTTTTGGTGAAAAAGATGTGAAATTCCTGAAGACAAGATGGGAAACAATGAACACCCAAACCTTATTCAAAGGCATGGAATATACCGAAGATGCAACGCTATTGAAGTCATGGATTCCTTTGATGATGGAAGGGCGGGATGCAAGTGAGAAAATCGCTGCAACCAAGATGGATCTAGGTACCGATGTGAATTTCGGTTCATTGACACGTGATTTGATTAATAACCTGGCAAACAAAGAAAATATTTCAATTTCCTTAAACCACGAAGTTGTTGATATCGATCGTGAAGACGATGGCCGTTGGGAAATCGAAGTGAAAGATCTGAAAACAGGAGCAAAGAGAGAGCTAAAAGCGAAGTTTGTTTTTATCGGCGCTGGAGGTCACTCACTGTTATTGCTGGAGAAATCTGGTATTCCAGAAGCAAAAGGTTACGGTGGATTCCCTGTAGGAGGACAATGGTTGAGATGCGTAAACGAAGAAATTATCAATACGCACCATGCTAAAGTCTATGGTAAAGCATCTGTTGGCGCGCCACCAATGTCTGTACCGCACTTAGATACCCGTTATATCGATGGTAAACAAGCCCTACTTTTCGGTCCATACGCTGGTTTCTCGACAAAATTTTTGAAACAAGGTTCGTATTTTGATTTACCTGCATCGATCAAATTATCCAATATCCGTCCGATGTTATCGGCAGGGCTTGACAATTTGCCGTTGACTAAGTATCTGATCACGGAAGTCATGAAATCTCCTAAAGATAAATTGGAATCGTTGAAACAATTTATGCCAACAGCTAAATTGGAAGATTGGGTTATTGAGAAAGCCGGTCAACGTGTTCAGGTGATTAAAAAGGATGAGAAGAAAGGTGGAATTTTAGAGTTTGGTACAGAAGTGGTTTCAAGTGCAGACGGTTCTATCGCGGCGCTATTGGGAGCTTCTCCAGGTGCATCAACTTCGGTAGCGATCATGATCAGCCTATTGAAGAAATGTTTCCCTGAGCGTGCTAAATCAGATGAATACCGCAAGAAATTGCGCGAGATGATTCCTTCACATGGCAAATCGTTAAATGATGATGCTGAGCTTTGTAGAGAGACTCGTATCCGTACGCATAAAGCGTTGAAATTAATTGATATAGATTAATTTCAATAAACAATATACTTATGGGGTGCTCGGAAATGACAATGTCATCTGGGCTGAGATTATACCCAATAAAAGCGATTGTACGACCTTGTGCAATCGCTTTTATATACCTGATCCGGATAATGCTGGCGTAGGGATTTTAATTTCAATAAAAACATCCGTTTTTTTCGCTCATAAGTTTATTATGTAATTACACGAACTAATAAACAATTGAATGACTTCTGATACAATTTTCGAGGCTTTTATTCAACAAATGGAGCAAGCTACCATCGCTGAATGGTTGGGGGTATGTTTTGGTATCTTACAGGTTTGGTTTTCAAGGCAAAATAAATCGATCAATTACCTCTTTGGAATAGTAGGCATTATCATATCTGTATATGTGTTATTCCATGCAAAATTGTATGCAGAAATCTTGTTGCATCTCTATTATCTGGTGATGAGCATCTATGGCTGGATCTATTGGAAATATAGCAGTGATCATATCTTACCGATCAGCCGTAGTACGACCAGAGATTGGCAGATTGTTGGCTTTATCTGTGTAGCAGGCTTCCTATCGTTCTATTTTGGCCTGGTGCATTTAACTGATTCGGATGTTCCGCTATGGGACTCTTTTGTTTCCTGTACAGCTTGGGCGGGGATGTGGCTATTGGCAAAGCGTAAGCTTGAAAATTGGATTTTATTGAACGTCAGTAACCTGATGGCAATTCCCTTGCTTATACACAAAGGTCTATTCCTTTATGCTGGTTTAACCTTATTTTTATTTGTGATGGCTTTTAGTGGCTATTTTAATTGGCTAAGAATATTAAGTGATGAAAAAAAATATGCAACTGACTGATGCAGCTATCGCTGTTTTAAAAGATCAGCAACATAAAGCAATTCAGCAAAAAAGCTTATCTGATGAGCAACTTGAACTGATCTACCTGAACAAGTGGTTTAAAATCTGGGTGCCACAATCTCTGAATGGCTTGGGGCTGGATCTGATTAGTGGACTTTCCTTGTTGAAGGAACTAGCCTACTGGGATGGGGGATTGGCATGGACGGTAACTTTATGTGCAGGAGCGAATCTTTTTGTTGGTTTTATTGATCCTGAAGTTGGATCGGATATTTTCACTTCAAAACAGGTATGTTTTGGAGGGAGTGGGCAGATTGCAGGCATCGCTGAGCGTGATGGCAAGTCTTATCGCTTGAAAGGGCTTTGGAAATATGCTACTGGAGCACCTCACCTGACACATTTTACTTTGAACGCCAATATTCAGGAGAATGGCCAACAGCTATTGGATGAGAGTGGAAATCCACTTGTAAAATCTTTCTTTGTAGCGCGTGAATTTGTATTGATTCAGTATGACTGGGATACATTTGGCCTGGAGGCGACTGCATCGCATTCCTTTTCACTGGACAATATACAGGTAGACGAAAACCAGTCCTTTCTTATTGATGCCTCAAAAAGTACACGACCTGAGCTGCTCTATCAATACCCTTTTATGCCATTTGCGGAGTTGACCTTATTGGTGAATTTTATGGGGATGTACCATCGTTTTCTGGATCTGATCGAGAAGTTATTTGTATTGAAGTCCAATCAGGGGAAATGGGAGCAAATGGAAAGTAAAGCTGCTTTCCGGAAATTGGATGAAATGCAGCAGGACTATGCAGCTAGGGAAAATAGTATCATGGAGCTTGCTGTTCGATCTTGGGATAATCTCAAGGACGAAGCTCATAATACCGCGTTATATGAGCGTATAGCGATAGAAAGTAGAGACTTTGTGGAAACTATTCTGTTCAATGTCATTAAACTCTATCCCCATACGGGGATTTCGGGCGCAGCCCCTGACAATGAAATCAATATTTTGTTTCGGAATATATTTACGGCATCTCAACATAAATTGCTGCAAAAAGGATTCTTGTAAGCTTGATAGGGGGATTGTATACTGCAACTATAGCCCCAAGAAAAAATGAAGATTGTTACGCACATTGTCCATTTATGTTAACAATAAAAAGACGATCAATTGATCGTCTTTTTATTGTTAAATAGGATGTGTTCCCGGCGGGGGTCGAACCCACATCGTCAGAACCGGAATCTGAAATTCTATCCATTGAACTACGGGAACGTGTCGCAAAGATATACTATTTTCT
>JAQZAZ010000171.1 GCA_029239355.1 Sphingobacterium sp. | reverse complement strand
AACGCTGTTGTGTCAATGGATAAAGTCGAGACCCTCTACCCCCTCCCAAAATAAGGGAAACTACTTTGTGTGCCATACCTCAAATTAAATAATTGGTTTGTAAATCTAATTAAATCGAACGCATCCATCCCTCGATCTATATGACAATCCGCTTGTTCATATTTACCCTTATCGTATGTCAAGTACCGGATATTCTTCTTTTGTTTAATTTGATGCAATTGGTTATTACTAATAGCCCTGCTACCGCCTTTTTTAGGCTAAGCTACGCTACCTAAATATAATAAAATTAATCTTCGAAACAAAAAAACATTACCCAATCTGATCCATTCATATAGTTAAAAATAGATATGCAAAATAAGCCTGACATCCAAACGGTATCATCCTGACACCACCCAAAGACTATGAAATAGATTTTTTTAGCGTGATAACCGTAATCTCTGGCCATACACCTATCCTACCCTTGAGTCCATGATAGCCAAAGCCACGGTTGACATACAAGTATTTGCCTTGTTTTTGATATAACCCAGCCCATTGTTCATAGAAATATTGTATCGGGCTCCATTTAAATCCGAACAACTCTATACCAAATTGCATCCCATGTGTATGCCCGGCCAATGTCAGATGCACATGCTTTTCGTGATCTAAAGTGACATGATCCCAATGAGAAGGATCATGTGACATCAATATGTTAAAAGAGTCCGCAGACAGACCGTATGTTGCTTTACTTAAGTCTCCATATTGATGAAAACCACCCTTTCCCCAGTTTTCAACACCGATCAATGCAATACTTGCATCCTCTTTTCGAATTGCTATAGATTCATTCATCAACAGCTTAAATCCCATCTCTCCATGAATCTCCTTCAGCCTAATAAGATTAGATGCTTTCAATTCAGCACTATCCCATTTTGCATAATCCCCATAATCATGATTCCCAAGCACGGAATATTTACCAAACGGAGCTTTTAGCGAAGTGAAATCTGAAATCCAGGATTCCATTTCAGCGGCTCTATTATTGACGAGGTCCCCTGTAAACAGGAGAAGATCACTATCCTGAGCATTCGCTAGTGCGATGCCTTTTCGGACTCCATTAACATCCGATAAGCTTCCAGAATGAATATCCGAAATCTGTGTGATTTTAAATCCATCAAATGCATCTGGCAGATCCGGAAAACTTAAGACTTCCTCCCTTACCCGATATAAATGTCGCCCTCTTGTGAGGCCAAAAATAATAATTAAAACAAAGAGTGAAGCCAGTACAACCACAAATTCGCTTAGATAAGTACTTCTTGGAGGAAATCCCTGTAATAGTCGTACCAAGTCCTCCGCCAATAGGATTGGAAAGGCTGGCAATTTTGGAATAAATACGATCAAAAAAGAAGTAACCAGATCTCCTGCCAGTCGCTGAATATCTTTGCCCTGTTGCCGAAGAAAAATCAGGGTAAACACCCCGATAAGCAACAATACATCTAGATACCAATAAATTTTGTGTAAAAATGGAGTATGAATAACGGTAGTGAATGCCTGAAAGAAATAAGCATCACCAATTACAAACAGCATTAGTATGAGCAATAACCTCTTTGCCATGTTTCAAATCGTTTAAATCTAAATAGGCGAATGATATGCCAAAAAATGCTGATGACGAATTGAACGATTCTTTAAATAGAATATTGATATCTGCATGACAATGTCTGTCATAATCAGTTGAATTTCTTTGCTATAATTGACAGAGTGGCATAGTGCAATACTGTCCTCTTATCAAGCTTCGGTCGGATTTTTTTCGTTCTCTCCATAAGCCCAAGAGAGAATTGTTTTAACTGCATTGCGAATCCTGTCTAAACCATCAGCGTTAAGCTCAATCTCACAAAAAGTACTTTCTGTATTTATAGAATGTAATACCAGATAATAGATCCCAGCAGTCAGAATACTACTAATAGCCCGCAAATCGACATTTTTACCCTCCATTTCCTTATCGGCAAAGGCGAAAAACAAAGCACTCATCTTTTCCCGTTCTCTTGTAATCTGGGACATAATCTCAGATTTTTCACTGATCTGCCAAAGAACCGCTTTTTGCATTTCGGTATTCTCTAGAAAGCTATCCATTTGGTTTATTAACAATGATTCGAGAAAGCCCTTTGAGCCCTCGGTTGGGGCAGTACCAAAATATTCAACAGCACCCAGCGTAGCAGCCACCCAATAGTCTTTACTTCTGATGTATGTTTCAACCAAATTGTCAACGGAGCCAAAGTAAAGTGAAATGAGCTTCCTGTCAACACCTGCAATTTTAGAAATATTAGCAATTGTTAAGCCCGTATACCCCTTATCTCTAAGAACCTGACCAACAGACAAAATAAGTTTGTTCATGGTACGTTCTTTATCATTCTTTTCTCCTTTATAAGTTTTACGCATATGTTATTGATATGGTATTGATCTGAATCCCTAAAATTAAGCATTCCTATCAATATAATAAATAATTAAAGATTATAAGATTAATTTATCTTGATTTTTTTAGGCTTACAACCTTACTGATATCTTCCAGTGTATTTAATACCTTGTCCAAATGTTCCTTTGTATGAGTAGCCATCAGACTTGTGCGGATACGGGCATCTTTCTTTGCCACACCAGGATAGACAATACAATTTGCATAAACACCGTTTTGTAATAACATGCGCGACACCTGAGCTGTTCTAATTGGATCACCGATCTTTATTGGAATAATTGGAGATGCCGACCTACCAATATCTACACCAAGAGACAACAGTCCTTCTTTAAAATAAGCCACATTGTCACTGAGTCTTGTTCGCCAATAAGGCTCTTCGTCAATTAAATCAATGGCTTTCAATAAACCGAAACTTGCGGGGGTCGATGTAGAGGAAAATACCTGCTGCCTGGATTGATAACGAAGGTAATTAATGATTTCTGGCGTTGAAACTATAAAACCCCCTATATGACCAAACGCTTTACTCAAGGTACCAGCAATAATATCTACTTTATCCAAAAGATTATAGGCTTCAATGGTTCCCCTACCTTTATCCCCCATTACACCTATTCCATGCGCATCATCCACCATTAAATAGGCACCATACTTCCTGGTTAATGTATAAATTTCATCCATCGTGGCTAAATCACCATTTTGGGAATATACACCGTCGATGATCACCAACTTAGTTCTGAATTTATTCTCCGCGTCAGCCAACGCACGTTCAAGATGAATCATACTGTTATGAGGAAATCGCTTGACATTTGTATTCAATAAGCCCTCATAAACACTTGCATGTACTTCCATATCAACAATAGCACAGTCCTCCTGTTTCAACAAGCTCAATAAAGTAGAACTATTTGCGGTATATCCAGTTGTAAAAACGATACTCGAACCGTCCGGACGATTGAAAAATTTACAAATCTTCTCTTCCAATGCGACATGGTATTCATGATGACCTCCTATTAACGGCGATGCTCCAGCCCCTGTGCCATATTTTTCTATCCCAGCTATTGCCGCAGCTTTCACTTTCGGATGTTGGGAAAAATTAAGGTAATCGTTTGACACAAGACTTATGCACTCTGTTGGTTTCTCTAAAAACGGTGAACTTACTATAGCGGTCGGCCCGCAGCCTTGTGTTATAAATCTAAAGTTAAGATGTTGATTTTCTTTCATATAATTGATATAGGAATTGAAATACTTTGCAGTATCCATCATATCAAAACCAGCAATATTCTCAAATTCTTTGAAACTTGCTGTTGCAAAATCAATGTGTTCGTTAATTTCCATAGATATTTTTTAGGTATTCATAATAATACCATAAATATAAAGTAAAAAACAGATCACCCATCTGCTCAGAGAGCCATTTGCTGGAAATTTTTGATGATATATTTAGGACATGCCGGAACACGCCGGTCTATGAAAGTCGAATTTTAACACAAACAGCCTAGGGCGGGCTGAAGTTCTCAATAAAGAAATAAAACTTAGATCATAGCATTACTTTAAGAAAAGCTATTTAAACAACAGTGGTAGCCCCTACAGCTACCACTGTTAAATTATACACCTACCTACAGTATACATATCATATTTACATTTTTATATAGAGATACTCCCCTATAAAAGCTTACTCAGATCGCGCATTCAATCTGAATAAGTAGAAAATGTTCTAACGATATACAAATATAGAAAAATAAAATTTCCCTTGTATGTCAAAATTAAAAAAAATATAAAAATACTTACACAGTCCTTGTGAGACAAGTTTTACATAAAATGAATATACATGTTTGAACTTTGTAACTATAGTTACTATATTTTTTCATTCCTATAAGAAAATAACATAGCCAACCTATATTCGAACAATAAATTTTCTCAAAACAAGGAATATTATATATTATTGTTATAAATTTGAATAGTGAAAAGGGCTAAAATAAACAATTGTTACTTTATGCTATATTTTCATATGAATTAGCAAATGGATTAATCATTAATGTCGTATAGTGTATTGAAAGAAAAACGGCTACTAATCTGTTGATTTGTAGCCATTTATGATAGGTATACTGTAGGGTGCTGCGTAATAATTCTGTAAATCTAAGAAAAATACTGCAAAACATTTCTTTTTCGTAAAAAAAAATGTTTAAAACACAGATGAAATTAGTAATAATACAGATAATAATTTCCTTAAAAACTTTTAACTACTCCATAGGAATACCTATTTTGCTCCCATATTATTTCTTGAATTATTATGACAGTACACCTAAAAAATAACACATGAAATTTCATTCTACCAACTACATAGACACATTTATTGAAGTAGCTGAAGATACACAAGTATCCAAAGGAACAGTCCCTCCTATAAGAAATAGAAAGACAATAGCGGAAATGCAATATGAGCTGATCACACAGTTTCCATATAGATACACTTCCGATGAACTTCTTTTTCAGATTTATGCAGATCGCAATGCACTTAATGAAGCAGACTATCAAGAGGCAAAGAATATATTCTTTTCAAAAGGGCAAGCTTGCCTACGTGCATCTCCACTTACAAAAACCTATGGGTTTGGAATCCATAGTAATCACGAAGGAAAATTAGCAGGCTATGGAATGGAAACTAAAGAGTATCTTATTTTTATAAATGATGCGACCATAAAGAAAGTGAAGGCGATGAAATCAAATAAATAGCGGTTCACCCCTATAAAGTGGACGATCAACTTAATTGTTGTCGCATCATATAGTCTTCCTATTTGGTTTAGGAAGATGTTCAATATCTTATTGGGCAATCTTTGCTTTGTCTTTCGAAGTAAATGCTTTTATAATGACTGGTGCCGTTGCTATCAAAACGATAACGATAATAACAAGCTCCAGATTCTCCTTCACCCATACATTCTCACCTAACAAATAACCAAGGGTAACCAAGCTCCCTGACCAGACAACCGCACCAATCACATTGTACAACACAAATTTTCTGAACTCCATCCCAACAATACCAGCGACAATTGGTGCAAAAGTCCGAACAATAGGAAGAAACCTTGCAAGCACAATAGCACCTCCCCCCCTTTTTTCGTAAAACTCCTGCGCTTTAAAGATATAGCTCTTTTTGAAAAACCAGCTATCCTCCATGCTCATGATTCTTTTCCCAAAGATCTTCCCACACCAATATCCAACAAAGTTACCCAGAATTGCAGCCAACGATACAAGCACGATCCAATATAGTAAGGTAGGCACCTGTTCTGAAGGCGAAATGCTCATATTGGAAACAATCATTCCTGCAATAAAAAGAATAGGATCTCCAGGAAGGAAAAAGCCAATGAGTATACCTGTCTCAGCAAAAATAATAAACAACAGAAGATACAAACCTCCATGGGAAACAATCCAGTCTGGATTTGTGAGGTTATTTAGAAATTCAAAAAAAACATCCATCAAATAAGTCGAATAATATCAAAAACAAAAATAGTCGGCCGCTCTTCCACCGATGACCTGACGCGTTCATTCTATCACTTGTATCAAAATAAGATACAAGTTGAAAAAATAAATTTTTAAAGCATCCAGCAATCAGTTAAACCTGCTTACAGCCCGAATATCTTATAGCCATGTGATCTCTAATTAAAGGCGCAAGATAGAAAATCGCTTGCAATTGTAGGCAATTTTTCATACTTATTTTTGGAACAAAATGTCATGTTTTGTAAAAGCCCAACTCACAGGGATATTTTGGAGAGGAAGATAGCGATCTTAATGAGTCGGTAGGTCTGCGAAGACCCTCTTCAGCATATTTTGTAATTCCTCAGCCCTTAGATTACGGGCGATTATTTTACCATCTGGATCAAGCAGAAAACTGGCAGGAATAGCATTAATTCCATAAATTTTTGCTGCGTAACTGTCCCAGCCGCCTAGATCCGAAACCTGAGCCCATAATAGGTTATCTCCTTTTATTGCCTCAATCCAGGCATCTTTCCGTGCCGCATCGTCCAGAGAGATTCCCAGTATCTCAAATCCTTTATCATGATATTTTTGATAAGCTTTTACCAGGTTGGGATTTTCCGCACGACAAGGGCCACACCAGCTCGCCCAAAAATCTATGAGTAAATACTTTCCCGAAAAATCCGAAATTTTGATGGTTTTCCCCGCCGGGTTTTTGAGCGTTAGGTCTGGCGCCTGTTGCCCGACTTTGGTTTTGGACTGGGCTTCCAACTGCAACGGAATTACCTTACCCAACGGACTTTCTTTTAGCCTAATCGCAAGACCATCAAACGCTGACTTGGCCGATGCATAAAATTTCTCCTGCCCTGCAACAAAACTTAAACCAATTACACTGAGGTATGAATCGGGATGGTTCTTAGCAAAATCCAGATAGGCACTGTAGTTTTCATCCATAAGATTCTTTTCCCGTGCGAGAAACTGGGCAAATATGACAGAATCTTTCTGTTGTTCTGGTGGAAGTTTGGCAAATTCTTTATTTAATGCGTCGAATTTATTGTCAATAGTTTTTTTCGTCTCTAGGAGCTCCGCATTTTCCGTATTGAGTTTGGATCCATTCAATACAATATTTTTTAGTGAATCCTTCGCATTCATCTCGATCTGAGCAGCTTCCAAATAAAAGCGGAAGTAATCCAGTTTTTCACCAGGCTGTAGCTTGTTCACGTAGGGATTTTTATGGAGATAAAGCGCAGAATAAATCGGATACGCCAGCTGCCCCCTAAAGCTAAAGTGTCCCCCTTTGGTTTCTGTGGAATCTACAAACGAAACACCATCGCTATTATAAACTAGAAAAAGCTTACTGCCATCTTTCAGCTGATCTACCTTGCCTGTAATGAAGTAATGTGTCTGAGCAAAGGTCAAAATAGGAAATAGCAAAAACATCGATAAACACCGTAAAGAAGTTCTCATAAAGCTTTCCTTTAAATCTATTAATCAAACAATTACTAAAAATAATAAATTTATTTCGATCAAACGAATATTTAAATATCCTGAGATATGCGTGTATTGGAAAATAGCTTTTTCACGACAGCAATCAATTGCTCAACCTGTTTCATATCACCCCCAATTGGAACAGCTATATACGAATCTTTCAAACCATACAATGTCGGATCTTTTATCTTCAAAAACATTTCGCATTTACTCTTTCCAAGGTGGCGTTTAAAATTAATTTCCTGAATATCATTGATAAAGACAAACTGATAATCACTCATGTATATCCCGTTAGGAGCCAACTTAATGGTTGTTTTCTCTGTAAATGGAATCAGTAGAAATTTTCCACCAATAAATAAGACGAAAACACCGAAGATTGATTTCTCGTAAAACATACCAATTCCCGAAAAGCAAATAATTGATCCAAAAATCATCGTCGCTAATATACTTGAACTTACAATATACGTCTCTTTGTAATTTATTGTGGCTTTACTCAAGGAGCGCTGATGAACAGCTTTGTACTTTTGTACAAACTCCCCTTTTTTGGCATCTTTCTTCCATTCCAGAAAATAATATAAATTGATCAGGGTTAAGCCAATTGCACAAAAGCTTAATCCTGTCGATTTCATATCGAACGGATAATACAACAAAAGATTGGTTACAATATACAACACATTGTAACCAATGACCTTATAAACCTTTTTACTATCCATTCAGTGTCTTTCAATTATCCGCAAAGATAATCATTTCAGCTTATCATTCGTCCCTTAAACAACCCACGGAATTAGCCAATGAAGCACTACCGGACAGCAAAAAAAATAACGCTTCAACCTACCTTTACATACTTAACTTACGTATATTTAATATTACAACTAAGTCATTCGAGATGTCAACTCCACTAGTACAATTATGGTTATATAACGATTGGGCGAATAACTTGCTCATCGACAAAATGAAACTGGAAGCCGAAAAAACGCCTTCCGTGTGTTTACGATTATTCAGTCATATAATGAATGCACAGCTGATATGGTTATATCGACTGAATGGCGAAAAACCTCCCGTAGGTGTTTGGGATGAACATAGTCTATTAACATGTGAACAGTACCATCATCTGGCTTCTTCGGGATTTAAGGAAAAGGTCTACGCTGATGCGGCTGAGCTCCCAGCAATCATATCCTATACCAATACGAAGAATGAACAGTTCCAAAATTCATTTGGAGACATCCTCTTACATGTATTTAATCATGGTACTTATCACAGAGCGCAAATAGCCTCAGAAATGAGAAGAAATGGAATTGATCCGATCAACACGGATTATATTTCGTTTGTTCGAATATAATGTTGGTATCATAAGTAGAAATTAATAAAAGCGCTATTTCATAGAATGAGTTTCAAACATTACTTTAAGGCTGGTTTGACATGGTTTTACCAGGAACAGTCTACATCCCTACCAAAGGTATATAACAAGAGCCATCGGATTTCCATCCAGGGCAAGGCAGATTTACAGGTCTCAGCGGCAAAGGCTTTCAAGGGTGACCCAAGATTATATAACCCCGAAGATCTCTTACTGAGTAGCCTTGTTTCCTGCCATATGATGTCTTATCTATATGTATGTTCCAAAAATAACATTGAAGTGATTTCGTACACGGACAATGCGGAGGCGGTATTAGAAACCAGCCCTGATGCAAGTGGCAGATTTGTGCAGGTTGATCTGTTTCCAGAAGTCGTTATTTCAGATCCTGATAAAATAGCATTGGCGGCATCACTACATCACGAAGCAAATCAACTTTGCTTTATCGCCAATTCCTGTAACTTCCCCGTACGACATCATGCTATTTGCCGTACTATTTAAGCGCGGCAAACCGGTGGAAGACAACTTATTTTTCCAGTAGATTTGAACCTTACAACATGCATAATGACATTATCGACCAACTTTCTCAATTAGTCCAATAATTTACCACAGATTAACCTTTTAAAATTTAGGTGAATTTTTTCAGGAATTTGGCCATGATTGACAACTCCAAGAAAAAGGCCGCCATAGGCTTTATATTTATCACTTTACTTATTGATATCACAGGATGGGGTATTATCATTCCAGTGGTTCCAAAATTGATTGAAGAACTGATCCACAGCGACATCAGCGAAGCTGCAAAGTACGGTGGCTGGCTGGGTTTCGCTTATGCTTTCACACAGTTTATATTCTCACCTGTAGTAGGTAATCTGAGTGACAAATATGGACGAAGACCGATTATTTTGATTTCTTTGTTCGGTTTTGCAGTAGACTACATTTTTCTCGCCCTCGCCCCTTCGATAGGTTGGTTATTCTTGGGACGGGTTATTGCTGGATTGACAGGAGCAAGTTTCACAACCGCTAGTGCTTATATCGCGGATATTTCTACCGATGAGGATAGGGCCAAAAACTTTGGATTAATTGGCGCTGCCTTCGGATTGGGTTTTATTATTGGCCCCGTAATCGGAGGATTACTTGGACATTATGGCGCACGGGTTCCTTTTTACGCTGCGGCAGGCTTATGTCTATTGAATTTTCTGTATGGGTATTTTATTCTGCCCGAAAGCTTGGACAAAGATAAGCGACGGGCTTTCGACTGGAAACGCGCTAACCCCATTGGATCCTTCCGCTTTCTGGGAAAACACCCCGAAATTTCTGGCTTGATCGTAGCATTGATCTTGATCTATATTGCAGGCCATGCCGTACAGAGTAACTGGAATTTCTTTACCATGTACAAATTTGATTGGACCGAAAGAATGGTTGGTATCTCACTTGGGGTCATCGGCCTATTGATTGGCCTTGTACAAGGTGTCTTGATACGTTGGACCACACCAAAACTCGGTGAGCAAAAAAGCATTTATTATGGACTGATTTTTTATGCAATAGGACTATTATTATTTGCATTTGCCAATCAGGGTTGGATGATGTTTGTCTTTCTTATCCCCTATTGCCTGGGTGGAATATGTGGTCCTGCACTGCAATCTGTCATTACCAAAAATGTGCCATCAAATGAACAGGGAGAACTTCAGGGAGCATTGACCAGTTTAATGAGTGCAACATCGATTATAGGTCCTCCAATGATGACAAATCTGTTTTACTTTTTTACACATGATAATGCCCCATTCAAATTCTCTGGAGCGCCCTTTTTTCTCGCGTTTATTCTAATGACTATCAGCGTCATTATTGTATATTCAGCTTTTAAACGAAAGAGTAAAGAACAGCTTGAAAATTAAATTTCGATAGCGATACTATTCAACGAAGGCCAGGCCATCTTTTTATGGGCTGGCCTTGCTTTTATCAAATATCAATCTGATACATTGACGAATTAAAACATAGCAGTCTACTTTCTAATTCCAAATCTTTTGTTTTTAAAATCAATAACAATCGTTTTATCCATAAAGAAGACATTGCCGACAATCCCGTCAATATTATCTTGTTTAAAGGAGAAGAAATCATCCTCGGTATACCAAAATTCCTTCACACCAAATGTGTTATCTCCGATCTGGACTGCCGTATTTGTCTCAACAGATTTTACAATAAGGGGGTTATTAAAATTTCGAATATTCAGTTCATCTTTAGCTTTTGCATTTGTGATTAAACGATCGAAATTCTGTCTGTAACTTACGATCGGGAATATACTTGAACCATTGTCATATAAAAAGTTATACGTTTTACCATCGATCTTCAAAGGGATTATTGCTTTATTATTGACGATGTTCATTGGTACGAATACCGTCTTCCGTTCAATACCCTTATCCACTTCGTTAACAACAGTAATACTTTGCTTTGGGAAATCAATAATTAGGCATTTCCCCTGAAAGACGTCTGCTCCAACTGTTCCACAGGATTCCCCCTGACCATGATTCAATAGGCCATAGAGCTTATGATTCTTTATCGGATAGTCCCCAATATTAAAACTTTGGTCATCAATGGTAAAAATAGTATGCCCTCCCGCATCGGAAGTAGGATCTACCTTTTTCGATTTAATAAATGCGGTCTCGGGGAAGCATTGATCATAAATTAGTGCAGCATTAGCACCCAGGTCAAACTGAAAAGCATAAGTCTTATTTTCTATAGTTACTGGCGCACTCATCGCAATTTTGTCGATCAGTCTGTCACCAATAGAATCCTTTTCCCATTTAAAATTGATTTTCTGTGCTTGAGATTGTGCACAATAGGCGATCAATATCGCGGATAGTATTGTTTTAATATTCATACGTTGTTATTCAGTGACGCGATAATCGAAATCTTTAACGAACCAGGTTATTATAAAACAAACTCAACTAATCTGCCAATATTATTACCTGCTGAATGACAACAACTTAGAACAATACCTTCTTTTAGATGTCCATTAATGAACGTTTGACTGTACAATAATGAACATGACATGCCGTATCAAGTAAAGAAAACCTGATAAAAGCATCCAAGAAAATTCCATCCTCTTTGTTAAAAATGGACGCAACACAAAAAAGCGATAGTTTTGATTTTAACCGACTCAATGTCTCCTGCGAAATATTTAAATACATTATGTTGATCCAAAAAGGGAGAAAAGAATAAGTCAGAGCATCACACTGATTATTCTTGCCTTGGTAATACCAGCTTATACTTCGCCTATAATCTGCTACAAGAGAAGAAATACACAAATAAGGTTAAACAATTTGTTCAACAACAATTTAGTGATAAAGGTTACACAGTCGTCTACGAAAAATTGCTCACTAAACCGAAACGGTTAGAATTAGCCTTTTTAGCGAAGAAATTTAGTGATCAAGAAATTGCTGCTTTAAAAAAATCCATGGAATCATTTGGTATTGCGCACACCGATCTAATCATTAGACAGGACAGCCTCGATCTAAAAAACAACGATCCTTAGTGAAATCGACAAACGAAGTGCAGCTGTAAATGATAAAGATTTAACCATACGGGCACTCAACAATGAGCTTGCGAAATATCAAGCAGCAAGCCCACAATTAGATAAAGATCTAGCAGTACTTTTTCCAGAACTACAATCCTATAGCATAGGACAACAGCAGTATTACGCAAAAAAGGATAGTTGAGCGAATGTCGTTGCCTTTATTTATTCGTCAAAAAATCCTTTGGCTGAAGTACAACAATTAAAATTACGGCTTTGGTTAAAAAACCGTTTTCCAAAAGATAGCCTGGAAGTCATAGACAGGAAGTTCAAATAGTCTATACACTATTCGATTTCCAAGTATGAACAGTTGATCGAAACAGCACGGGCTACATCTGGAAGGTCGTCTCAGACAATCCGTCGCCAGCTAGATATGACACAGTGCCAATTATTGAGATATAATTGACACTGATGTTTGAATGACATCTGATAACGGAATAAGGTCGCCATTTGTTTCCAGCATGGTCGTGCCCAGATTATTTTCGTCATCAGGCACTGTGGCCAGATAACCAAGATTCAATATAGATACCGCAATTCGAGCGGAAGGCAGAAAATATTTAGAAAACACAACAAATTGATATTTCCAGTGTTCTATGTTTATGGAAAGACACTATAACAAAGGAAACACAATTTCTAGTGGTCATAGTACCCACAAAGGTAAGACTGCAAGAAAGTATATTGTCAGTGAAATTATCCTCAATGGCGAGCTTGTTGGTGTGGGCATATATTATGATGGAACCGACGAACTTCGGGCCGCCGTTGTGGTAAATGATCAGGGACAGGGCGTCGAAATTCGCAATCTCCATGATGAACACTATCCAGAAGCACAATCAGATGATGACCTCGCGGAGCTCTGGCCGCTCTATGAAAAACTTGTGGCAAAATAAACGTCAGCTCTTTTCAATTCAGCAACCCCTAAAAATAGAAGACCTACCCTTCCAATATCTCAACTTGAAGGGTAAGCACATCATAAATGAAAATTGATTTAGAATTTCATCTTCTGGATCCGGATTGCGTTCAGTATCGCGATAAGAGAAACACCTACATCCGCAAATACCGCTTCCCACATCGTAGCCAATCCTCCGGCGCCAAGGATCAAAACCACCCCTTTGACCACAAATGCCAATCCTATATTTTGGTAAACCACTTTTTTGGTCTGTTTACCAATATTAATTGCTATTGGTATCTTAGATGGTTTGTCGTCTTGTATGACTACATCTGCGGTTTCGATGGTTGCATCACTGCCCAGTCCCCCCATAGCTATACCAACATCACTCAACGCTACTACGGGGGCATCATTGACGCCATCACCAACGAAAGCCACACTTTCACCCATAGCCTTTATTTCCTTGACTTTATTAACCTTATCTTCCGGAAGTAGATCTCCATAGGCTTTATCAATACCCAATTCCTTCGCTACATAAGCGACGACCGTACTCTTATCGCCACTTAGCATAGTCGCTTTCACTCCAAGTTTGTGCAAGAGTTGTATGGTCTGTGCGGAATCTTCTTTGATACTATCTGCAATGGTAATATATCCAACGAAGCGACTATCCAATGCAATGGCTATTGTGGTGTAAACGATCGTATTGGGATCGATGGTATAGCTGATATTAAACTTGCTCAAAAGCTTAAAGTTACCAACCAAAAACACCTTCCCGTCCACACTACCTTTCAGCCCATGCCCCGGTATTTCTTCGACCTCAGTCAAATTTACAGATTCATCGACCTCACCCGCATATTCCCTGATTGCTGTCGCTACCGGATGGCTGCTATGGCTTTCGATTTTATTGACCAATTTGAGAATTGTCGCTTGATCAAAATCTGGTTCTAAACGAACTTCCTGTACTTTGAAAACCCCTTCAGTCATCGTACCGGTTTTATCCATGACAACATTCTGTATCGCTGCCATCGCATCCAGAAAGTTACTTCCCTTGAACAGGATACCGTTTCTACTCGCAGCACCGATGCCACCAAAATAGCCCAATGGAATCGAAATCACCAAGGCGCATGGACAGGAAATCACCAGAAATACAAGCGCTCGATAAAGCCAATCGCTAAATACGTATTGTCCGACAAAAAAGTAAGGCAGCAGACAGATCGCTATCGCCAAAAGCACCACAATCGGCGTATAGATTTTCGCAAATTTCCGGATGAAAAGTTCCGTAGGTGCCTTCTGCGAGGTCGCATTTTGTACGAGCTCAAGGATTTTGCTCAATTTACTATCTTGGTATGCTGTTGTCACCTTTACCAGACTCACGGTATTCATGTTGATCATTCCGGCCAGCACAACTTCACCTTTGGCCTTTGTGTCAGGTTTACTTTCTCCCGTCAACGCCGCCGTATTGAAGGAGGCCGTATCGGAGATAAGTTCCCCATCCAAGCCCAACTTCTCCCCGGGCTTCAGTTGGATCACATCACCTATTGCTGCAGCCTCAGCTTTAATCACCCGGCTACTGTTTGCTTCAACAATGGTCACCTCATCCGGACGCTGATCCAGGAGCGCCTTAATATTGCTCTTGGCACGGCTGACAGCCAATGTCTGAAACACTTCCCCTACTGCATAAAAAAGCATTACAGCAACACCCTCTGGGTATTCTTTGATTGCAAAAGCACCAATGGTGGCGATACTCATCAGTAAGAATTCAGAGAAAATCTCTCCTTTTCCAATACTCTTCAATGCATCTTTAATCACTGGGAATCCAACCGGAATGTAAGCCAGTACATACCAAATGATCCGGATCCAGCCCCTGAACCATCCCTGTGGTACCCAATTGTCCATTGCAATGGCTACAATCAGCAGGACAAATGAAATTATCGCTGGCAGAAAGAGTTTCAATGTGCTGCCTTCCGCCACCGAATGATCATGACCGTCATCATCACTGTGACTATGCGCCTGATCCTGGGCAGGCGCTCCCTGTATTAAACGCTGGGCGCCTGCCTGATTATATATTTTTTCAGTCTGTGTACAACAAAGTTGTTTACCTTGTGCATCATAAATATGTTTGTGTTCCATACCCTATCATGATTACTTCGTGAACAAATGCTACTAATTAATGTTCATGCCCACCTGTATTGCTCATTTTGGCATTGATAAAAAATGCTCCTTTCACAACGATTCTGGTTTGCGCAGGAATTTCCTGTACTGGTGTAATTGCTGTATATCCCAATGCTGAAACACCTTTTTGAATTTCAATTTTCTCAAAATTCACATTCTTACCCTGTTCAGTTGCATGTTTAGCAGCTTCTGATTCATTTTTATGTTCGTGCTTCGCCTCACCCTCATCATGCGCATGTCCATGATCATCGTGTCCTTCTTCATGCTCTTCG
>JAQZAZ010000170.1 GCA_029239355.1 Sphingobacterium sp. | reverse complement strand
TATGATTTCATCAACAATAAAATTTAAACTATCCTTCATGATGTTCCTTGAATTTTTTATTTGGGGGGGATGGTTTGTCACATTAGGCACTTTTTTGAGTAAGAATCTGCATGCAACGGATTTTGAAATGGCCAATGTATTTTCGACGCAGTCACTCGGTGCTATCATCGCCCCGTTCATCGTAGGAATGATTGCCGATCGTTATTTTAATGCAGAGCGTATTTTGGGTGTTTTGCACTTAGTCGGTGCCGTATTAATGTATCAGATGTACGGGGCGGCCGACATGTCTACTTTTTATCCGTATGTATTGGCTTATATGGTTTTATATATGCCAACATTAGCGTTAGCAAGCTCAGTTTCATTTCGCCAATTGACCAATCCGGAAAAGCAATTTTCAGGCATACGTATTTGGGGAACAATTGGATGGATCGTAGCAGGTTTGGCAATTAGCTATATCTTTAAATGGGATGCTGCCGCATCTGATGGTGCCTTGAAAAATACATTCTTGATGTCAGGCGTTGCTTCCTTGGTATTGGGGGTATTTTCCTTTGCTTTACCAAAAACACCTCCAGTCAAACTGGATGAAGGTGAAAAACCATCATTTGCATCAATTATTGGTTTGGATGCCATCAAATTGTTGAAAGACAAGAATTTTTTGATCTTTTTTGTATCCTCCGTTTTGATCTGTATACCTTTAGCATTCTACTATTCAAACGCGAACTTATTTCTTACGGAAATCGGATTAGAAAACCCAACGGGTAAGATGACTATTGGTCAAGCATCAGAAGTATTGTTCTTATTGGCGCTTCCGATTTTCTTTACCAAATTTGGCTTTAAGAAAACCATCCTTGTAGGGATGTTGGCTTGGGTGATCCGTTATCTGCTATTTGCCTATGGCAACGCGGGTGAACTTTCATTCATGCTACTTATTGGTATCGCCTTACATGGTATCTGTTATGATTTTTTCTTTGTTTCGGGACAAATTTATACAGATAGTAAAGCTGGCATTAAATACAAATCTGCAGCGCAGGGCTTGATTACATTGGCAACATACGGTGTTGGTCAGTTGATTGGTTTCTGGGTAGCAAGTTATGTAGGTGATAAATATAAAGAATTAAAAACAACTGATTTAGCTGGATTTTGGAACCATACCTGGGTTGTTCCTGCTATTATTGCAGCAGTGGTATTTTTTATCTTTCTAGCGCTATTCAAAGATGAGAAAATAGACAGTACCAATGCTACACACTAAACAAAAAAATAACTATTTAAAAAACAAATAATTAGAAGAGAGATGGCAACAAATACTTATGACGCAATTGTGATCGGTTCGGGGATAAGTGGTGGATGGGCTGGGGCTGCGAAAGAATTGACAGAAAAAGGACTGAAAACAATTATGCTAGAGCGTGGTCGTAATATCGAACACATTAAGGATTATACTGCGCCAAACAAAAATCCATGGGAATGGCCTCATGCGGGTGGTCGCACCCAGCAGATGATCGAAGACTATCCTGTATTGCGCAGAGATTATCCATTAAATGAGAAAAATTTGGATTTTTGGGTAAATGAGAAAGAGAGCCCATACACAGAGGTGAAGCGTTTTGACTGGTTTCGTGGGTATCATGTAGGCGGAAGGTCATTAATGTGGGGTAGACAATCTTATCGTTTAGGCGATCTGGATTTCGAGGCTAACTTGAAAGATGGCCATGGTGTAGATTGGCCGATCCGCTATAAAGATATTGCTCCTTGGTATAGCTATGCTGAAAAATTTGCTGGTATCTCTGGAAATAGAGATGGGATTGCTTCTCTTCCTGATGGTGACTATATGCCGGCAATGCCAATGAATATTGTGGAGAAGGATCTTGCTGAACGTTTGAAAAAACAATATGGCGGACAGCGCCACTTTATTATGGGGCGTACTGCGAACATCACTGTTCCGCACGAAGGGCGTGTCAACTGTCAATATCAAAACCAATGTTGGTTGGGTTGTAACTTTGGTGCTTATTTCAGTACTCAATCGGCGACTTTACCGGCAGCAAGAAAGACGAATAACTTAACCTTACGTCCCTTTTCTATTGTCACAAAGATTATTTACGATAAAAATACGAAAAAGGCAAAAGGTGTCGAAATTATTGATGCTGAAACAAATAAAACATACGAGTTTTTTGCTAAAGTAATCTTTGTCTGTGCATCTGCCTTAAATTCAACTTGGGTATTGATGAACTCAGCTACAGATGTATGGGATGGTGGATTGGGTAGCAGTAGTGGAGAACTCGGTCATAACCTAATGGATCATCATTTCCGCTGTGGAGCTGGGGGTAGGATAGAAGGCCATTTGGATAGTTATGTGTATGGACGTCGTCCTACAGGTCTTTATGTACCACGTTTTGTGAACGTTGAAGGAGATACCAAAAAACGTGATTATGTTCGTGGCTTTGGTTATCAGGGCGCAGCAAGTCGGGGCCGTTGGTCTGGGGCGGTTGCCGAGATGGAAGTTGGTGGCGCATGGAAAGATGCGATCTGTGAAGCCGGCGATTGGAGCGTGGGTTTTACGGCATTCGGAGAAACTTTGCCTTACCATGAGAATAAAATTACCCTGGATAAGAGCAAAAAAGATAAATGGGGTTTACCTGTATTATCGTTTGATGCTGAAATCAAAGATAATGAGTTGAAAATGCGTGGTGACATGCAAAATGAGATGAAGGAGATGTTGGAGAGTATTGGCGTAAAGGATACCTATACTTACGATAACGTATATGGATTTGGCCAAGGTATCCACGAGATGGGAACAGCCCGTATGGGACGCGATCCTAAAACATCGGTATTGAATGGTAATAACCAAGTATGGGATGCTTTGAATGTATTTGTTACGGACGGAGCCTGTATGACCTCTGCTGGCTGTGTTAACCCATCACTTACATATATGGCACTTACTGCACGTGCGGTCGATTTTGCGGTTAGTGAATTGAAAAAAGGTAATATCTAATAGCTAAAGATTGATAACAATGGAAAATAACTCAAATAAGTCGAGTAGAAGAGATTTCTTAAAGACTGCGGCAACCGCTGCCGCAGCTTTCATGATCGTTCCTCGTCATGTATTAGGAGGTAATGGTTTCATCGCTCCTAGTGATAAGTTACAAGTGGCTGGTATTGGTGTAGGTGGTAAGGGATTCAGCGACATTAACGCATTTCATGATTCAGGTAAGGCGGATCTCGCTTTCTTATGTGATGTGGATGATCGTCGTGCTGCAGGTGCGTTGAAACGTTACCCAAAAGCAAAATATTATAAAGATTACCGTGAGATGTTGGACAAAGAGCATAAACACATTGAAGCTGTTTCTGTTTCGACCCCAGATCATCAACACGCGATCCAGGCATTGGCGGCAATGCAACTGGGCAAGCACGTCTATGTTCAGAAACCACTGACACATGATGTTTGGGAAGCGAGAGCATTGACGCATGCAGCGAAGAAATATAAAGTGGTGACCCAAATGGGAAATCAGGGGGCATCCAACGATGGGCCACGTTTTGTGCGTGAATGGTATGAAGCTGGGTTAATCGGCGATGTTCATACGGTATACTGTTGGACTGACCGTCCGGTATGGCCTTCAGGTATTGCATGGCCAACAGGTAAAGCAGAGATTCCGAAAGAGCTGGATTGGGATCTTTGGTTGGGAACTGCTCCATATAAAGAGTATGTGGATAAATTGGTGCCCTTCAACTGGCGCGGTTGGTGGGATTATGGTACTGGTGCATTGGGTGATATGGGCTGCCACTTATTGGAAGTTCCTTTC
Source organism: Sphingobacterium sp. (assembly GCA_029239355.1). Lineage (GTDB taxonomy): Bacteria > Bacteroidota > Bacteroidia > Sphingobacteriales > Sphingobacteriaceae > Sphingobacterium. The sequence continues at coordinate 10,130 of JAQZAZ010000170.1, read as the reverse complement.
AGTACATTAGGATTGACTTACGTACAAGATGTGCAGGCGACTGTAGGTTCTGTCTATGTAGATGAATTTAAACGTGGATATTTCCCTGAAAGCTGTCCTCCGTCAAGCCACGCAACATTGACCTTCCCTAAAACACCGCGTACAAATGGCCCGGTAACATTACATTGGATGGATGGTGGTATTCAACCTGCACGTCCTGATGAATTGGGTCCAAATGAAATCTTTGGTGACGGCGGTAACGGTATCTTATTGGTAGGTACAAAAGGTAAAATTTTGGCCGATACGTACGGTCAGAATGCACGTTTATTGCCAACATCAAGAAAAGATCAGGTCGCTCAGAAATATGCACGTGTACCAGGACAAGAAGCCGGTCACTATGCACAATGGGTAGAAGCTTGTCAAGCAGGCTATGGAAAGAAAGAGGTGAGTTCTCCTTTCGAAATCGCTGGTCCTTTGACTGAGGCGTTGTTAATGGCTAATTTAGCGATCAGAGGTGCTGACTTGCGTATAGACGGCAAATATCCGGGACGTAATTTGAAATTGTTATGGGATAACAACAATATGCGTGTGACAAATTTTGATCATGTGAATCAATACGTCAAACGGAAATTTCTAAAATTAAGATATTTAGTAGTATGAATAGAAGAGAAGCATTACAACGGGTTGCCTTGATTTTAGGAGGTACCGTTATCGGCGCCAATTTATTTTTGGAAGGTTGTACGCGTTCGGCTACAAAGGATGTGGAAGCCTTATTCGAAGCAAAAACAACAGATTTATTGGGCGATTTAGCCGAAGCTATTTTACCAGCAACAGCAACTCCTGGAGCAAAAGAAGCTGGTGTTGGGAGCTTTATCCCAGTCATGGTGCGCGATTGTTACACTGAGAAGCAACAAAAAGCGTTTATGACGGGTTTTGCCAGCTTGGACGATAAAGCGAAGGAAGTGAAGGGAAAACCTTTCCTCGAGCTTTCAGCTGCAGATCGGACAGCAGTAGCAGCAGCTTTGGATAAAGAATCAAATGAGTTTAATAAAAAACAGGCCGAAGACCAAAAGGATAGTCTGGAGAAAAACAAAGAAAAACAAAATCAATTGTATAATTACGTAGAAAACGATCCACCACACTGGTTCACGATGTTTAAACAATTGACGTTGACAGGTTTCTTTAATTCGGAATTAGGCTGTACAAAAGCGTTGCGTTTTGTCAAAATCCCTGGAAAATATGATGGTAACCTTCCTTACAAAAAAGGAGATAAAGCATTCGCTTAACATAAAAAAGGGGCCTAGCCCCTTTTTTATTTAGTTTCTACCTCCAGCGCAAAATGAACACGCTTTTGTTTTGTCACAGTCATAAAATAACCTTTGTCAGTTGAATCGCCATTGATGTCCACGCTGTCATTGTAACGGAGTTCTCTGAGGTAATTCATCTCCAAGGATTTGATCTGATTGGTCAGCACCAGTTCGATCGGTAACCTATCCATACACCAATCCAGGTATTTTACATTATTGGCGTGATTGACAATATCAAGGTCGGATAACTTGACGCTATATTGGTCAATATTTTTGACAGGCTGCGAAATATCCAATTTTGAGAATGGCCACTGGGTCGCGGGCCGGTCTGGGTAAGTTGTAAAATCATCCGCCGAAATGGCCAAATTTTCAGAACTCCTCTTTACGGTATTGATCACTGCCCAATAGCTTGTGGCCGTGACATACACTTGCCCATTCACCAAAATTTCAAAATTACGTGTAGAGCGTGCCCCTTCCAATTCCTGTATCCATGTTTTTACCTGAACGATGTCCATCCATTTAGGCAGTCTGTTGATTTCAATACGCATTCGGCTGAGTACCCAGGTTTGGTTGTGCTTAGCCATTTCTTTAAAACCGAAACCAACGCTGGTCGCATGTTCGCCAGCAGTAAGTTGAAGGATATTTGATAAGTCGGAAAAACGGATACGACCATTGGAGTAGCATTGTGTAAAATAAATTCCCCAGTTTTTCTCAAAGACTGATTTTTCCATCTGTTGTCTAGTTTTTTATAAAATTAGGCAATATGACTGATTTGATCCCTTAAATCAAAATGAAATGACATAATTTTAAGATATTCAGATAATATTGTATTGAATGGCAAATTTTAGGCATTAACAGAACAAAAAAGCGAAAATCGCCAATCGTTTTTTTATTGTAAAATAAATGATAGTTTTCAAATAATTAATTGATTATTATCAGCAGATTAGGTAGATTTAAATAAGCCAATGGCATAAAATAATAAAATAAGATTGGTTTTATCGCGTTATATCTAGTATAGCGCGAAACATTAAATTTACACATTAAATGCTAATATTATGGTTGGAGAACTAATAGCTAAAGAGGAAATTCCTCAATTTAAATTTATCCCTGCGAGTGAAGATAAGTCAGCGACATTTATGGATAAATTGAAAGGGGCACTTCGGTTGGGAAACGAATTTAAATCCAAAACTGAAATAGCCTTTCAAACAGATTCCGGACCAAAGCGTATCGAAACCACAGTGTGGTCATTAACTGATAGATATATTCAGATCAAAAGTGGCGTATTAATCCCACTTCGGTCTATTATTGCAATTGACTATTAATACGAAAGGCTCCTGAATACGTTCAGGAGCCTTTTTCTTTGTATATTTAACCCTAAAAGGAGAGATCTCAGTTTGCGCTTTTGAGGCAAATTACTGAGCATATTCAATAGGTTTCGCCCGTCAGTTCTTTTAGGCGTATTTCTGAAACTTTAGCATTGTACTGAGCTGTATAGCTGCGGGTCATCGCGTTGATGTAATTTAATTGTGCTGTCCTAACTTCCAATGTCGTGATTGTTCCGATACGAAACTTATCCATCGTGATATTGAGGTTTTCTTTGGCCAGTTCTTCGTTCTTTTTCTCTACGTTTGCCAGTTCTATACTGGTGATATAGGTTTGAAATAGTGTCCGAACTTGCGCCTGTATACTTTGCTTTTGTTGTTGAATCTGTATTTCCGTGCTTTGCATCTGAAATTTGGCAATTCGTTCGTTTCTATTTTGTAGGAATCCATTAAAGATACTCAGCGAAGCAGTGACACCATAGTTGAGCCCTTTATTTTTATTCTCCGTGGAGAAACCCAATGAAGAGTGAGATTCATTCCAATTATATCCCGTATTCAGTCCTATTTTGGGATAACGTTCGGCCTTTACGGATTTTAGGTTCAATTCAGCAACCCGCCTGTTAATGAGTGCCAATTGAATTTGCGGATTCTGTTGATCAGCTATCTGGATCAGGTCGCCCAGTTTAAGGTCGGTATCCAGGGTCATCTCATCTTCAACCTGAAAATCTATTCCCAGGTCACGGGTCATTAGCTGATTCAAGTAGGTCTTCGTATTTTGGAAACTTTCTTGTTGTCGCAGCAAATTCGTCTGATCTGTGTTCAGGTCTACTTTTGCGTTCAGTAAATCTAATTTGGATCCTTTTCCGATTTCCAGACGGTTTTCGGCCAGCGTGACGCGATATTGGGATAGGGCAATGGTCGTGTCTAAAGCATTTAATAAACGTTTCTGCTGTACCAAATTGTAATAAGTTGCTATGACTTCGCTCAATTGGCTGATCACTTCAAATTTGATTTCGGCTTCACCTTGACGCTGTATTTCTTTAAATCTATCGCGACGGGCAAACATGCCAAATCCATCAAATACTGTCCAGTTGAGGTTAACACCATAAGACATGTTGTCGTTTTTGGCATTGGAAATCTGTTGTACTTGACCATCGGCCCTTACTTGCCGGGAATTCTGGATTGAATTGCTCCGGCTGAAATTGCCGGTGACTGCAGGGAGCATTCCTGCACTACCAAGACTGGTATTTTCGATGTCTATTTTGCTGTCATTTTTTGCCAACAGGATGTTGAAATTGTTGCTCAAGGTGGTTGTCAAGGCCTCCTCTAGTGTTAATACTGGTTGTGCACGGGCTTGAAACAGGATGAAGCTAAGCAACAGTGCGATGATTATATTTCTCTTCATGTCTGATCTATTCGTAGCTTTTAATGTTATCAAATTCGGGTCTATGCTTCTTCGGTCTTGACCACATGTAGTAGATTGCCGGAATAATGAACAAGGTCAATATTAACGAAAATATAGTACCCCCCACAATGACAACCCCCATACCAATACGGCTTGTCGAGGCTGCTCCAAGAGACATGGCAATTGGTAAGGCACCTAGTGCGATGGCAAGACTGGTCATTAAAATAGGTCGCAAACGTGATTCGGCAGAATGCATGATGGCCTCAAATTTCTCCATGCCTTCTTCTCGCATCTGGTTGGCAAATTCAACAATCAATATACCGTTTTTCGTCACGAGTCCAATCAACATAATTGTTCCAATCTGGCTGAATATATTCCAGGTCTGATCAAATAACCATAAACTTATCAGTGCACCCGCTACGGCCATTGGTACGGTAAGGATGATGATAAAAGGATCTAGGAAACTTTCAAATTGTGCGGCTAATATCAAATAGATCAGCAGTAAGGCTAATCCAAATGCAAATAGGGTATTGGAACTGCTCTCTACGAAATCACGGGATTCGCCACTAAGGTCGGTTGTGAAGCTGTGATCCAGTACCTTTTCTTTGATACGGTCCATTGCATCTATACCGTCGCTCATACTCATGCCGGGAGCCAGTCCAGCGGAAACCGTAGCTGACATATAACGGTTATTATGGTAAAGCTGAGGTGGGCTACTTTCTTCTTTGACATTAACAACATTGTCTAATTGTATAAGTTGTCCAATATTATTACGCACATAAATTGATGTCAGATCTGTTGGCGTTGCCCGTCTATCGTTCTCGACCTGTCCGATCACTTGGTATTGCTTTCCGTCGCGCATAAAATAAGCGAAACGTTGCCCACTTAACAGTAGCTGGAGGGATTGGGACACATCGAGTACAGACACGCCCATGCTCAATGCTTTTAATCGATCGATTTCGACATGAAGTTCGGGTTTATTAAATTTGAGGTTAATGTCTGTAGTAGAGAATGTAGGATCATTGTTGACTTCATTCATAAATTCAGGAATTTTTTCCTGAAGCTTTTCAAAATTCTGCGCCTGAATAATGTATTGCACGGGTAAGCCACCTCTGCGGTTCATCGAAATGGTTGGCGTCTGCGATACATTGACACGCACACCATCGTATTTTTTTGTCCATTTTGTCAGTTCTTTTGCAACATCGTCCTGTGATCTTGTGCGTTCTTCAGGATCAACAAGTGTCATGCGAATCCGTCCGGAATTGACGGAACTGGCGCCAAAACCCGGAGAAGTGATATTCAAACTAATCTTATTTTCAGGAATGGAATCGTAAACGAGCTTGTCCAGTTCTTGCATATAACGGTCCATATACTCATAGGTGGCTCCCTCAGGTCCGGTGACATTGACCATAATACTGCTTCGGTCATCATAAGGGGCTGTTTCTTTTTTGATTGAGGAAAAGATTATCCCGATGATGGCAAAACAGACCAATAAGATCGGGAAGCTGATCCATTTGACCTTCATGAACTTATCCAGGCTATTGGCATATCCCTTATTCATTTTCACAAACATGGGTTCGGTCCATTCGTAAAATCGGGTCTTTTTATGACCTCCGCCTTTAATTAGATAAGCGTTTAACATCGGGGTAAGGGTCAGTGAGACAAAGGCGGATACAAGCACAGCTGATGCGATTACCACGCCAAATTCCCGAAAGAGACGACCTACAAATCCCTCAAGAAATATCACAGGCAAAAATACAGAAGCGAGCGTAACCGAAATAGAAATGACTGCAAAGAAAATCTCCTTCGAGCCTTTTAAGGCTGCCTCAATAGGTGACATCCCTTCTTCAACTTTCTTGAAAATGTTTTCAGTAACGACAATTCCATCATCGACCACGAGTCCTGTCGCTAGTACAATCGCCAGCAAGGTCAGTACATTGATCGAAAAACCAAAAATGTACATGATGAAAAAAGTCGCTATCAGTGAAACTGGGATATCCAATAAGGGACGTAAGGCTATCCCCCAATCGCGAAAGAAAAAATAGATGATCAGGGTAACCAAAATAATGGAGATCAGTAAAGTCTCAGCTACTTCAATAACCGATTTTTTGATGAATTTGGTGTTGTCAGATGCGATATTGATGCTGATATCTTGTGGGATATCTTCTTTCATCTGATCGAGCATCTTATAGAAGTTGTTCGCGATATCGAGATAATTTGTTCCCGGTTGTGGGATAATGGCAACACCGACCAGCTGTTTGCCGTTGCTGACCATTTTTGTCTCCAAGTTTTCAGCGTCAATTTCTGCCCGGCCAATATCGATAAACTTGACGAGTCTAGTACTATCTGTTTTTAGGACAATATTATTAAACTGTTCGGGTGTGGAAAGATTTCCTACTGTTTTTACGGTCAATTCTGTGGTATTGCCAACAATTTTGCCGGAAGGTAACTCTACGTTTTGATTGTTCAGCGCAGTGCGGATATCGGATGCTGTAATGCCGTAAGCGGCCATTCGGTCGGGGTTGAGCCAGAGCCGCATGGCATAACGTTTCTGACCATAAATTTGTGTACTACTGACACCGGGAATGGTCTGAAGTCTTTCAGAAATGACATTTTCAGCGTAATCACTCAATGAAAGTTTATCCCTGGTTTCACTCTGTAAAGTAAGTGTAATGATCGGGTCCGAGTCAGCGTCGGCTTTTGATACAACAGGAGGAGCATCAATATCTTGAGGCAAACTTCTAACGGCTTGAGACACTTTGTCACGAACATCATTAGCCGCCTCTTCAAGATTTTTCTTTAAATCGAATTCAATTGTAATATTACTGGATCCCTGATTGCTCGAGGAGGATATGTTGCGGATTCCATCAATGGAATTGATTGCCTTTTCCAGAGGCTCGGTTATCTGGGACTCGATGATGTCGGGGTTGGCGCCGGCGTAGTTGGTCCGTACCGATACGATAGCAGGGTCAATGGAAGGGTATTCACGAACACCCAAAAAATTGAAGCCAATGTAGCCAAACAAAATAATCGTGATATTGACTACAATGGTTAAAACGGGGCGCTTGATAAAAACGGCGGATAAATTCATGTACAGTTAGTTAGCTAGTGAAACCTTAACCTTCACTCCATCTTTTAATGCAAGAACACCAGTTGTCAATACCGTGTCACCTGCACTTATCCCAGATAAGATCACAATTTCCTTATCAGTGCGGGCACCAGTTTCAACTTTGGTCTCTTTAGCCAGTCCATTCTGAAGGATAAATACTTTTTTTCCATCCTGAACAGGAACGATGGCCTCCGTTGGGATAGCAATGGCATCATTTTCCACCTCTATCGGAAGGATGACATTGACAAAAGAGCCTACCCGAAGACGACCATGTTCATTTGCGGCCCGCGCACGGACGGTCAAGGTACGCGTATTCAGGGATACTTCGGGCTCTATGGCATAGATATTCGCTTTGATGACTGTAGGGTCATTGGCAACACTAAATTCGATGGGAGTGTTTAGTTTGATTACGTTGCTGTATTTCTCTGGAATAGCGAAGGTAATCTTCACTGAATTGTCCTTGACCAAATTTGCGATCAGCGTATTGGATGAGACGATAGCGCCAACGGAAATATTCCTTAAGCCGATCATTCCGCTAAATGGTGCGCGTACCGTTGTTTTGGAAATCTGTGCTTGAACCAACTGTATCTGTGCCTGTGCAGTTTTTAATGCGGCACTTGCAATATCAAATTCTTCCTGACTGATCGCCCCTTTCTGAAGTAACAGTTTAGCCCGACGCTCATTTTCGGCGTTGAGTTGACTTGTTGTTTGTGCCTGCTTTAGCTGTGCCTGAAGTTCGATATCATCAATCTTGATCAAAGGCTGTCCCTGTTGGATACGTTGCCCCTCAGAAAAGTAAATTTTTGTAATTCGACCACTGACTTCGCTTCTGATTTCAACTTTTTCTTCGGCATCGATACTCCCAGATAAATTGATTGACCGATCTGCTACAGATGACTTTGCAATAATCGCCTGCGCGGCGACAGGCGCATCTTTTTTGACAGCAGATTGAGCACTTTCTTTCTTGTCTTTTTTTGGATTTATGAGGAAATATCCACCTCCGATAACAGCACAGGCTAGAAGGATGTAGATGGTCGTTTTTTTATTCATTGTGGTATAGTCCTTATGTGGTTTTTGATTTGACGGATAAAGATAGGTTTATTCTAATGATGAAACCGGTTGTCAAAAGGATTTTACAATACAGAGCAACCATCTATCCGTTGATGGCGCAATATGCCGGCAATAAAAAAAAGCTAGAAACTTGTTCTAGCTTTATGTTTATTATTTTTTTGGTTTGACTGTTTTCTTTTCGACTTCTTTTGGCGTCGAATCATCTACTTTTGGTTTGATGGAAGCTTTCGATAAATGTGGTCTTCTTTTTCCAAAAGAACCATTTGATATTTTTCCTCTTCTGGTTTTGATATCACCTTTTCCCATAGTATAAAATATTTTGGTTTTAACAATACATTATTGATAAGTTTAAATATACCATTTTCCTTTTGGATTTGCAATTTACTTAGTATTAAATGATTGGGAAAATTCTTTTCTGTGTCACAATTTTAAAGTTGTGGTTGATGGTATCAAAAAACAAATTATTAGTGGGTCTGTTTTCAGCAACGAAATAAGGGATCTCCAAGATGTGATCTTTTAGTTTTATGCGATAGTAGCCGTATAACAAGCCTCTTGTCGTCTGAATTGATTCGATCTTTTGTACGGCCTGGACATCCTGGAAAATATTAAACGTATAGTTAGCCGCTTTAAGTTGTTCCACAAAAACTTCATTTGTTTTGGCGTTAAACCATAGCTGCTGGCTCTTGATCTTGCTGAAGTGATTATTGAAAAGAAAGAGGTACCCAATTAAAAAAAAGGCGATTGGGAGCAAAAACAATACAATCTTAATTTTGACAAAGAGCAATACCGTGATGAGAATAAGGACCACGCCCATTAGGGCATTGGAGATTGTCTTCTTAAGGGCTGATTGAATGAGCGCTGCAGGTGCTTCGATCAATTGAAAACCCGATTTTAAATTTTTGGAATTTGTATCTTCTGATCCGGAAAAAATAAACTTTTTCCGAATCAGAAGATAAGCAGCTAGGAGAATTAGTCCAACGATCAACAATCTCATAATGCTTTGTTAATATTGTTCCTCTGCATTTGGATACTGTACAGCTTTGACTTCAGCAACGTAATTGCTCACTGCTGTTGTAATCTGCTCGTGAAGATTGGCAAAATGTCGCATAAACTTAGGCTTAAAATCCGCATTCATACCCAACATGTCATTAATGACTAATACCTGGCCATCGCAATCGGCACCGGCACCTATTCCGACTGTTGGAATGGTCAATTTCTCGGTTACCGTTTTAGCCAAAGCTGCAGGAATTTTTTCCAATACGATGGCAAAACAGCCAGCTTCTTGTAGGGCTAGTGCATCTTCAATAAGTTTGGCTGCTTCTTGTTCTTCCTTGGCACGGACGCCAAAATTTCCAAATTTGTTAATAGACTGTGGTGTTAAACCCAAATGTCCACAAACTGGGATTCCGCCGGAAATAATCTTTTTGATATTTTCAATAATTTCAAGGCCACCTTCCAATTTCAGGGCATGGGCGCCGGATTCTTTCATCATGCGTACAGCGGCATTGTAAGCTTCGTTTGCAGAACCCTGGTAGCTACCAAAAGGTAAATCTGCCAAAACCATGGCGCGCTGGGTCCCTCTAGCTACGGCCGCTGCATGGTAGATCATATTGTCGAGTGTGATGGGTAGGGTAGTTTCGTAGCCAGCAAATACATTGGCTGCAGAATCTCCGATCAGAATAACATCCACACCGGCACTGTCTACCATTTTGGCCATGGAGTAATCATAGCTGGTCAGCATCGAAATCTTCTCTTGGCGTTCTTTCATTGCTTGCAGCATCGCTGTGCTTACTCGTTTTATTTCTTTGTTTACAGACATCTTAACTTATATTGTAAGTCCAAAAGTAAGGTTTTTATCATACATTGGCCAATATTCTGCCTTGTGTTTTGTATTTTTGTAAAATGATACAGAATGAAACCCGTCTATTTAAATTCCC
>JAQZAZ010000169.1 GCA_029239355.1 Sphingobacterium sp. | reverse complement strand
AGTTATCGCTGAATCTATACTTTTTAGTTTTCAATGCTATTATTTGTCTTTCAAAGGCATTGAAGAACAAACATGCCCTGCTTATTCTGGCATGTTTGTTTCATATGTTTAGTTTATCGGCTCAGACGCCCCGCAAGGACAGCGGGGCGGAAGGGCTGTTAAAAATTGCACCTTTAAAAATTGGTGATCAGATCCCTCAAGAATTATGGGATCTGGTATTCAATACCATGTATGATCCGTCTGGTTCACAAGAGCTGCAATTGCGAGAGCTGAAAAGCAAAAAGCTGATTATTCTGGATTTCTGGGCTACCTGGTGTGGGTCCTGTATCGGATCAATCAAAAAGTACATGGCTTCTGACGCCTACAAAGATAATGATATCACTTTTATAGGTGTTACATATCAGGATAATGCCGAGGTTAGCAAATTCAATAACCGTTTCGCACTCAATTTTCCTACAATCGTAGCGGATAAGATCCTAAAAAAGTATTTTCCACATCGCATCCTTCCTCATATTGTTGTTTTAAAAGATAATAAGGTATTGGCAATTGCGCAGCCGGAGATACTCCATCAGCAAGCAATGCAGACGCTAAAAGATGGTACCTATGGAAAGGAGTTGGTTAAAGCTGATATTCTTGATTATGACCCCAAAAAGGAGATTGCAGAGCAGGGCAATATAGCTTTCCAAAAAGCAACGCTTGCCCGTATTACTGTGCTGGGCCCGATAGTAGGGCTGCATGGGATTACCTCGTATAAAAAGAATGAACAAAACCAACGTATTTTGATTACGAATAAAAGCCTTCAGCTGGCCATGTATGAGCTGCTTGATAGCTATTGGCACAATCGAATTTTTCTTGATGTGAAAAATGAAAATCAATTTAATTACTATGGTCAAGAGCAGGAGCTCCCGCTAAATCAATGGCTCGCAAAATATGCGGTTGGTGTAGAGTCTGTTGTTCCACTGGCGATGCGAAAGTCCGAAATGAAAAAAAATGCGATGATCGCCTTGCTCAATGCAAAAGGCTATGATTTCCAGATGACGGAGCGTGAAGTGCTTTGTAGGGTGATCCATCCTACACGACGAAATAAAACTAAAGAAAATAAAGGCAGTAAGCTGTCTTTCTCAGACTTAGTGCGTCAGCTTAATTATCAGCCGATAGATAAGCCAAGAGGACCAATTTATACAATAGAAAGTACCATAAGATCACAAGATAGTGTGTCTATTAATGAGGCTAGGCTGCAGGAGCCTGGTTATCTGCTCAAGGCTCTGGCGGGGTCTGGCTATGAATTGAAACAGGAATTGCGCAAGCAGCCCATTATTCAGGTCACGGAAAGGAGGGGATTATGAGAATCACATTCTTATTTATATTGATACTATGTACCTTAACAAAAGTAAGTAGTCAAACAATTCGCATTCGTGTTGTCGACCAACAATCTGCTGCTCCCATAAGTGAAGTAAGTGTATCAGGGAAAGGCTTTATTGGGAAAACGGATATGGATGGGTATCTCAGCTTGCCCACAACTGTGAAGGTTGACAGCTTGGTGTTTTCTCATCTAAACTATGTAAAGCGAGTACTTTCGCTAGCACAGGTACAGAATGGCAATATAGTCGATCTCAAAAAGTTGGACAATGTGCTTGAGGAGGTTGTCATCAACACTGGATATCAAAAGATAGAACAGCGTATATCAACCGGGGCGGTAGATAAAATAGCGCTTGACCGTACGCAGGATATTTTTGGAACCAATATTTTTCAAAAATTGGAAGGCAACTCTCCAATCTTGTTCGACAAGGGATCTGATCGGCGGGCGATGACTATTCGTGGGCTTAGCAGTATTAACAATAGTAATCTGCCATTGATTGTCTTGGATAACTTCCCTTTTGAGGGTGACCTCAATTGGATCAACCCAGAGGATATTGCAGATATCACCATCTTGAAGGATGCTGTGGCTGCAGCGATCTGGGGTGCGCGAGCAGGGAATGGTGTCGTTGTCATTACCACAAAAAAAGGCCGTTACAAGATGGCCAACAAAATAAATCTGACAAGTGCTATACAGTTTCAGAGCAAGCCTGATCTATATTATCCTAATCAGATATCTTCGTCGGGCGTGATCGATCTCGAACGCTTCTTATTTGAGAAGGGATATTACAAAAATAATGAAAACTCCTATACGATGCCTTATCTTTCTCCTGTGGTAGAGCGCCTGATTGCCATTCGTAATGGCCTTGGGAATGCTGCGGATCATGAGCGGGAGATCGAAAGACTTCGCACACTAGATGTCAGAGATGATTATGCGCGCTATATGTATGGCACGTCAGTAAATCAGAATCATAATTTGAGTTTTGAAGGTGGTGCTAGTCAGTTGCGCTATCAACTATCGGCTCGTTTGGACGATAATGTCGGTACATTGAATGAAAAGTCTAAGCGAAGCCTGTTGCGTAGCTTTGTGGAAATAGAATTGCATCCGCGGATCAAAATCTTTTCCGATATCCAATATGTCAACGAAAGGGCGACCTCGGGAAAGAAAGCTTATAGTGCTATTGGCACCAGGCCTTATATCATGTTGGCCGACACCGATGGGAGCGCCCTACGGCATGCGGACTATCGGGTTGGCTATCTCGATACTGTCGGTAGTGGGCTGATGAAAGATTGGTTTGAATATCCTCTAAACGAATACCAAAAGCAACGCAGCACGATACTATCCAATATGGTATTGGCCAATTTGGGCGCTGATATTAAGCTGGCAGATGGGCTCAATCTACAGGGTAGCTACAGGTATCAATACATATCAACGGAGAATAAGTCTACGTACGATGCGGACAGCTATATGGTGCGTGATCTGATTAACCGCTATACACAGATTGACTATAAAAACGGTACCGCCTCTTCCGGGATTCCCAACGGTGGCATAATAGATCAGTCAATGGGATCAAAAAAGTCATATGACCTCCGGGCTGGATTGTCATATCGTAAAGAATGGCGCAATTTTTTGGTGACAGCATTGCTTGGCGCCGAATGGCGTAACACGACGAATGAAAATATGACCAATAGGTTTTACGGATTTGACCCCAATACGTATACGCTCGCTAAGGTGGATTATTTAAATCCGTATCGGCATTTTATCAATAAGTCAACTATTTATCTGCCTTATAACGATGGTAAAACTTTGCGGACCGATCGCTTTATGTCGCAATATGCGAATGCTTCGATCGCTTACAAAAGCAGGTATATCCTGACAGGAAGTGTGCGCCGTGATGCTTCCAACCTATTTGGTGTGGAGACCAATGAACGCTGGCAGCCGCTTTGGTCTGCAGGATATAAGTGGAATCTGTCAGACGAGCAATTCTTTGGGGTAGGTTGGATCAATTCGTTGAGCCTCCGTGGTTCTTATGGTGTGAGCGGAAATGTGGATCAGTCTCGTTCGGCGATCACGACGATACGCTATATGAAACCAGATCAGTATACCAATCTGCCACGGGCTATTATAGGACAATATAGTAATCCCAACTTACGCTGGGAACGCAATACAACATGGAACACAGGTCTTGACTTTGCTATCTTCGGTAACAAACTGAGTGGCTCGCTGGATTATTACGTCAAATGGGGAGATGACCTATTTGGAACTGCTCCGGTTGACTATACGGCTATTCCAAGCAAAGGTGTCATGCGCAATATAGCGGCAATGAAAGGTGAGGGGCTAGATATCCGACTAAATGCCAATATTCCTTTCGGCAATAAATTGTCTTTCAGCCCACAGTTGATGGTTAACGTAAACAGCAGCAAGGTCACTGACTACCATTTTGAAGGTGACTATGCCTATCAGTTTTTAAGCAATGGCTCTTCTGTCAACGGTCAGATAGGCTATCCGGTGTATTCTATCCTGGCTTACAAATGGCTTGGGCTCGATGGGGATGGTAATCCACTTGGAGAACTTGCAGGGGAGGCTTCAACAGATTACCAGCAGATAAGATTGCAGGACAAGTCTGTATTGGAATATAAGGGATCAGTGGTACCCAAATATTCAGGTTATTTTAATCCAGCTTTGACAATTGGCAATTTTGATGTTTCCGCTAATTTACTGTATAAATTTGGACATGTATTCCGGCGGAGGTCACTCAATTATGGTGAATTGATTGCTATGGCCGCCTTGGGAGCGGGAAGTGGGGATTTTGAAAAGCGATGGAAAGTAGCAGGGGATGAATACAAAACCGATATTCCAGCATTCCTTTATCCAAATGACAGTCAGCGCAATTCATTCTATGAAAACTCGTCGGTATTGGTTGAAAGTGCAAGTCACATTAGGCTACAAAATGTTAGCCTCGCTTACAGATTTTCGGTGAAAAACAAGTTTTCGGGGCGGCTATTCTGTAATGCTACCAACTTAGGGCTTATCTGGAAAAAGAATAAAAAAGGTATCGACCCGGATTACTTTGAACAGTTAAAGCCGCAGAAGCTACTGGCAGTAGGTGTAAGATTAACTTATTAATACGACAATGATGAAAGCATTATATTTTATATTGGGTTTGTTGTTTTGTGTACAGATCCTATCATGCAATAAATTTCTGGATGAAAAAGTAGACGCAAACTTAAAGGAAGCCGATAATCTGGATGATCTGGATGCGCTATTGAATAGCACCCAAGTCATGAATTACTATGTTATGGGGCTGGGTGAGGCTTCGGCTGACAATTATTATCTGGATAAAGCCAGCTGGGAATCTATTGATATCGTCGACCGGGAGATTTATGGTTGGGGCCCTGAAATCTTTTTTCAAAACTCACTAAGCGCATGGTTGGATTATTACAAGACCATTTATTATAGTAATCATGTTCTGACTAGGTTGAATAAAATAACGGCTGGGTCTGTACAAAACAAGCGGGCAGAAGAAGTTAAAGGAAAGGCTTATTTCTTTCGTGCTTTTGGCTTTTACAAATTAGTGGGGTTATTTTCAAAAGCTTATGATAAGGAAGGGGCAGCAACAGATCTGGGCATTCCTTTGCGCTTGACAGATGATTTTAATGTCCCATCCGAGCGGGCTTCGGTCAAAGTCTGTTATCAGCAGATTTTAGATGACCTATATATGGCCGAAAAGCTATTGCCGATGGAACAGAGCAATCGGCATCTGCCTTCTGTTCAGGCTGCGTATGTCTTGCTTTCCTCCATTTATCAGCATATGCAAGATTTTGAAAAGTCACTTGACTATGCCAAAAAAGCACTCTCCATCAATAGCAAACTAAAAGATATGAAGACCTACAAGGCAACAGAGCGCTATCCATTTATCGGCTCTGAAGAGGAAATTGTCTTTATAGTAGCCGGAGGTGCTTATACTTTGCTTGATAAAAAATATTGCAAGATTGATACAACACTGTATACATCTTATAGTCAGCATGATCTTCGCAAAAAGCTGTTTTTTGAAATAAATAAAGATGGAAGCTATTATTTTAAAGGCTCGTACGTAGGTTCGCGGGGACTATTTATGGGCTTGACGACCGCAGACGCTTATTTAAATACGGTTGAAGCCCTCGTTCGATTAAATAAGGTAGAAGAAGCAAAAGAATATCTCGCTGTATTTCTAAAAAACAGGTATGCCGAAGGATATGTACCTACACTCGCTGAAAAAAGTCAGCATGAATTGCTTAAACTTACGTTCGATGAGAGGCGCAAAGAATTCATCATGCGCGATTCAAGGTGGTCGGATATCAAGCGATTGAATAAGATTGATCAGGAAACGATTATTCCGATGCGGGATGTAGGAGGGAAAAAAGTGTCTTTGCAGCGGAATGATAATCGCTATGCGCTGCCGCTTCCTGCTGAGATTATCGAAATTACGGGGATGCCGCAAAATCCGAGATAGAACAAAAGAGCCGGGCAATTTTTATTACCCGGCTCTTGCGTTTAAAATGCTGTTCTTAACGTTCTGTCGTAATCATCTGGATTATCGCTCACGTTACCATGTGATAGTGCTGGCTGCGAACTATTCGATGGGTTTGCGGTATCCTGAATTTCACAGACAATTGGACCAGAACCACATGTGACGTCCTCGTCAGGTTTAGTAAGCGCATAGTTGGCTGGATTATTAATGTCCGAAGGATTAGTACTATTCAACTGGTAATACCAGGTCATTTCTGTTAACTGATTTTGACTGTTAACAATTTCTGACTTTTTATCCTCCGTTTTATTCATTGCTTTTGCAACGAAAAATGCTCCTACAAATAATGCAAATAATGTGGCGACAAGTAGTCGCGTATTTTGTAATGTAATCATAATTGTGCTGCACATACGTGCCTTAAATGAATCTTTTGATTATGTGACAAGCTTATTGTTTTGGAGCTTCGAACCTGTCATCACGAAGCTTCTCCCTATTTGGTTACCAATATCCTAGAAATTGGCTAACCTTGTTACTCGGGAAGAGGGCAAATTTTCTTTTGAACTGTTTCATAACGTTTGTTTTTTATTGGAGCTTTCGGATAGCAGCCTCACCTGTACTTGTTACTTTCTTCGATTAAGCTTGATGGCATTGATCTGCTGCATCCGACCTGCTATTACAAAGTTCTAAAGCAATACCTGTTATATTTTGGGATTTGGAGCACTATGTTTTGTAATTGAAATACCAATATTTTGGTATTTCAGTTCCAATAAATTGGTGTTCAAGTCCCAATAAATTGTACTCGTTAGTATTCCCTTTCACGCAAAATACGTCTCAGCAGCTCGATACTGATCCCCATAAACCGTGCAAGCTCTTTTTGCGTAATGTGCGAAAGTATGTCGGGGTATTTGTCAAAAACAAAATCATATTTATCTTGATTGTAGAGTGACAAAAGCTTGTGCCTATAATCGAGATAGACCTGCTGCTTTTCTTTGAGGTTGGCGTATAGGCAAAAGACTTTGGAATTGTTGCCGTTGATCTCATATAGTTGTTTGAGTGTGGTTCGGTACGTGCGGCAATCACTTAGTGCGGTAAACTGAAAAGCGTGCCTTTGGTTTGGGATCATCAGCGATTCGCCCCCGATAGCATAGCGTACTGGACAGGTCTTTTCGTACTTGCCAAAGATCCCATCAACAATCAGATACAAGTCACCCCAATCATTGATCAATTGCTCACCTTTAATAAACCGTTCCTCTTTAAATACGGCTGATAGCTCGGGGATTTCGTTTCGCCATTGGGGGTGAATGTCCCTAAAAAAGGGATCAAGTAGGTCTTCTTTATTTTTTTTCATTGTTTAGTTTATGTTGGCATTTTTATCATAAAAAAAGGAACAGGCAATTTACCATTCCCTTTCGAGTAGTTTATGTCGGGGGATATATAACCTATATGATGGGTGAAATGCATATATCGTGGGTGAATGGTATATGAAGCGGCTTGGCATTGGCCATTTGGCAGTTCGGTACTGCGTTTTGGTTCTCTTTCCCCCAACTCGGTATTTTTCTACTTAAAACTGCAAATTTGGTTATCAGCTGATGAGTTAATAATAAAATTGTAAACGAAAAAAGAATTTAAAAATGGAAAATGAATTGCAAACAACAGTAACAGACTTGCTCACAGGTTATACAGTCTTTGAGTTATTTGGAGAGGATCCAATATTGGGCGATCTGGAAGATGATAAATGCTGGACCGGATCACTATAGTAGTTACTGTTTAACCAATGGTCCATGTGGTTTTTGTACCGCATGGACCAATATGACCTCAACCGAATGAACAATAAGAAAAAAGAACTTCAGCGCCTGCTTTGGATGGCAAATGTACAAGGGTTTTATCCGGACAAACCGGCCGTCGAACTGGAGGCAGGCTATCAGCAATGGATGATTAATCGTCAGCATTTCGCACAACTTTATCAGGAATTTCGCATTGAGGAGGTTGCCTCTGCACCGGTGCACGAAGCGCTCAAGAGTTTGACTAAAGGCATCCTTTTTACCTTTCATTTTGGCCCTTATCGTCTACTACCACGTTATCTGGTTGCTGCAGGTTATCGGCTTACCTTGTTGGTTTCGACTGCAGTACTGGAAAAAGAACGCGCTCGATATGCACAGGATCTTAGCGCTATGGGCTTGCCGAAGGATAGTCTCGAATGCCTCGATGCTAGTGACACATTGGTCCTGCGGAAGATGCTTCATGCTATCGCCAGCGATCGGATAATCTTGGTGTTCCTGGATGCAAATGAATACATGGCAAAGGATGAAGAAAAAGAGCAAGAGGCCCGTCTGCGTGTCTCTTTCGGTAATAGTTATTTTTATTGGCGCAGCAATTTACTCAAGCTGGCGCATCGCTTCGGGCTATCGGTACATGCGATACATCTGATGCCGCAGCTTCAAAATGGCAGACAAACTTGGCAATTAAGCGACCCTGTGACTGTACTGACACCAAAAGAAAAAGATAATCCAATGGCGCTTCTGACTGCTTTTGCAAAGCTGCAGCATGTTTTTCAGGCAATGATGGGACAGAACTGGTCAGCTTGGGAAAACTGGGGGCTGATGCACTTTTATCGAGGTTTTGACGAACGTGCTGGGAGCAAAGATGCCAGACAAGGTAGTTATATGGTGCCTTTTTCTTTTGCAGATAAAGGTTATCTATTCGATTTGTCTCGGAAGCTATTTTATGAAATTATTGCTAAAAAGGAGAATATTATTTAATTTAGGTTAATAACTTGACCGATTCGTATATGAAAGCTATTTCATTCAACCTGTTCTTTTTTAACCCATTGCATTATAGATGGTTAATAGGTATCACTGTGCTTACACTATTGCTGATAGTCCTTCATGTTAACCTGTGGTGGAACCATTCGATACAGATCTTTTCACTGTTTATAGTGCCCTATCTATTCTATTTTACGGTAAGTTTTATAACCTTTCATATAATCAGACAGCAAAAATATCGACTCTGGTTTGCATTGCTGCCAGGTGTGATATTGCTCGTGCTGGTGTACGACGTCGTAAAATGGTATTATTATAGTTTTCTGACGGCGCATGGTATCGTGTTTTATTATCCCTGGATGGAGGGTGATGCACAAAAACTCTGGATTAAAATCATCCGTGGACTTGCATTCGTGGTCCTTTTACTCGCGCTCGATACTTTTTTTTGGCAGAAAAAACGTAAAAAATTGAAGATCAGTGAGCTTCAGCTCGCAGTAAAAGATATTTCTGATAATGCACTGCTGTCAGGCCATTTTTTGTTTAAGCTTTATCAATTTTCAGTTGAGAAAAGGATTGTTTTTGATCTTAAAGTACTGGATTTTTTTCAATACATCATCAATAAGATTGCCATGCGTGATACTCGGGTAGCATTGGATGAGGAATGGGCTTATCTGAAAAAACTGGTGAACATGTGTGTACACCGGACGATAGAGATCAAAGGGGAGGAAGCTGTCCCCGGCTATATCTGGAACAGATCTGTTCCTGCACTTTCGCTGATGACATGGATTGAAAATGCGGTCTCCTATAGCCCGATAGGTAAAGTGATCCCTATTGTCATCGAGTGGATACAAGAAAATGATGCAACTATTTTTAAGGTGCGTAATCGTATTGCGGGCGGTGTCGAGGAGAAGGGAAGCGGCAGGGGACTT
>JAQZAZ010000168.1 GCA_029239355.1 Sphingobacterium sp. | reverse complement strand
GTAATGCCTCTTCTTTCTGCCCCAAAATCTTACGGTTGTGCTTCGATCGCCATACGAAATAGGTGACCGCCACAACAAGCAATACCAACGCTACGATTGAAATTTTAACCGCTTTTGATACCTTTATATCAGACTCCTTATCTTTCGCATTCAAAACCTGATTAAGGACAACATCTATTACATGTTTATTTTCTTTTTCCAAGGAGTCATTCAATAAAACATACGCTAGTTCATATTCCCTAGCTTTTTCACTTCCTAATTTATAGGTTCGATAATAATCAGCTAAAGCCTTGTAATCTTTTCTAACTCGGTCTCTATTTCCTACGTCTTTCGCATTGGCTAAACTCTTTTCATAATACAGTAAAGCTTTTTCGGGGTTGAGCCTCCTTTCCTCCAAATTCCCCAAATAATTATAGGTATTAAAAGTTATAGATATGTTATATTTTTCAATAAGTTCCAGCGATTTATTAAGGTAGTATTCTGCTTTCGCAAAATCCCGTTTTTTAGAATATAAATCACCTAAAGCATCATACACTCCGATATATATATATTTTTCTTTCTTTTCCTCAAAGTCTCGTAAACTCTCTAATTGAAGCAGACAATATTTCTCAACAGAATCAAGCTGTTTTAGTTGATTAAAAGTAGCACTTAAATTTGCGTAGATATTGAGATTGGTTCTTTTTTGGTGCATCTCATTCTCCAAACTCTTCGTACGGGCCAACTGCAAACGAAACTCCCGGATAGCTTGTTGAAACAATCCGAGCTTTAGATAAGCCCTTCCTCTCACCCAATGTATCTCGGTTTGCATGAGTATGTTTTCACTATAATATTTCGTGGACTCAATACTTTTTAGATGTTTGAAACTTTCTTTAAACAGGCCAATATTTACAAGCGCATCAGCCGCAAAAAAATGAGTTTTTGCTATTCCTGTATCATAGTTGGCAGTAGTTGCGATGTCGAGCGCTTGCAGAGATGTCTCTAACTGCTTCACGAAATCAGCTTGCTGATGGGATTCTCTTACTTTTACCAATAGGGAGTCAACTTGTTGTTGTTTTTGTCCATCCCCTGCGCTTGCCCCTAACGTAAATATAAATAGAATTAAAAATAGAAAATACTTCTTCATTTTGTAGGTTGTCAAATTAAGTTTTGTCCACAACCATGTTAGCTTTATAACCATGGTGTGATGGCTACAAAACTAAGGATTTCAAATGAAGTAAAGAGGATCTCTCCCTCTTCGTAATCATAAAATCGTAATAGTAATTTCAGAATTGTCGTTTTGCCGCTTCCACTAGTCCCTACAATTGCGGTAGTTTTTCCGGCAGGGAAATGTAAGTTCAACCGATTGAAAATAGGTTCATTTCCGGCGCCGTAGTAGCGAAAAGTCAGATTACGGATCTCGATATCCTTTTTCTCCGGCAAATTGTCCAGATAATCCTTTTTCACATCTTCCTCTTCTTCAGATTCATAAATTTCGTTGAGCCGTTCCATACTAATCTTGGCGTCCCGATAAGATTGCATAAATCCAAGCAACGACTCCACAGGGCTACTGACCATCCCAACGATGTATTGAACGGCCATCATCCCCCCGAGTGTCATATGGCCATCAATGACAGCCTTTGCACTGATAAAGGTGATAATTATACCTTGAAAAATCGTTTGACATAATGTTTGGGAACACCGAACTGATGATAAAGCGATTAAGACATTATGGAAAAAGCTGAATAGATTTCCAGGTCGCTGATGTTTAATCTCCATTCCTTGACTATATCACCCCCATAATCAGACCAGAGAATTTCTCCTAAAAATTAGCGTCTTATTTTTTGCTCAGAGAATCGTTTAAGCCCCTCTAAATTGATGAGGGTAGCACTTATTTTATATCGTAAAATAACTTTCAGCACTTCGAGATTGTGTTTTAATTACTATCAGCAACTTCTCAGGAAAGTGAGTAATAGATGAACAATATTGGATTAATACAATTACAAATTCCTAAAGCCCTCCTCCTATATTAACGAAATTTAAATTATCACATGTTAAAACATCTATATTAAAAACTGTAAACATACCACTACAGTAAAACATATAAACCTAAAAACATTACAATTAATCAAAAAGACACCAATATAATTGCAGTATTAAATTTTAGATATAAAAGAAAACACATAAAGCAAATACTAACTAATCACACTTATATAAAGTCTTTAGCTATATGGTATAGCTAAGACAAATAATCACACAATTAAAAAACAAAATCATGGACAAGAAACAAAGTTATTGCAAACCGCAGATCCACGTATCTGTGATTGAACTAGAGCAAGGTATTGCGGCAGGCTCAAACTCCCATCGACCTGAACATTCACATGAAGGACAGGAATGGGGTCAAAGTCATAATCCTCATAATGACATGGACGAATAACCATTATACCCCAGGAAATAGAAATCTTGGGGTGTAATTATTTAAATTACATCAAAAGGGCCCCTTTCTTGGTCTAGTATAAATTCCTTATTTACTGAATACCTTGCCGTATGCAATTAATAAATACTGAACTATGAATCTTAGGCAGCAATAAGCTACAAAGCGTAAAGTCGCTCGGAATTTTTTCCAAACGACTTTGATTTCTCGCGTTCTTCAATAGTATTAGCATAGCTGCCAAAATATTAATCACTTTACGGATCCGATATGCTCAGACGTTTTCATCGTACTATTTATAGGATTTGGGCGTGCGACCTTACTGTTTGGCAGTTTTACATAATAGGAAGTATGGTAACCGTTTCCTGGTCTAAAAAAATCTGTAGAAACAATTTGGGCGCCACTGTTGAAAGCTGCATTTGCCCTATTGTAATCGTTGATCTTAGCTTCGTATGTTTCAATATCGGATCTACTCCGGACGATATAACCCGCTCGCACCTGATCCTGAATTTCCTGTTGACGGACCAGAGCATTATCCAACAGGAGAAAAGATGCAAAGCTATCATTGGGATTTGACTGCACAAACATCATCCGCTTTTCAAGATTAGGTCTATTTTTGGTGTAAGCAGACTCAAGATTCATCCCTGCTGTTGTTGGCAGCAGCAAGAAAATAAATTTTCCACGGGATGCCTTGACAGTAGGCCAATGACCAGCACGCACTGCTTCACGCAAAGTGCTGTAATCTCCACGAATATCATCCGGTGTAATAAGCTTTTCTTTTCCCAATACCGCAACCACTTCGGCATCCAATTGGTCAAAAGCCTTTTCATCGAACGGAAGCACCGCTGCGCTATTTGGAAAAAGCGGAATGCCCTTATCTTTAGCTTCGACCATAATGAAAATAGGTAGGTGTCCGGGGTTCTTTTCTGACCAATCCCGCAAAGCTATAAGCCCACTACGGAAAGTGGCATAATGTGATCGAAAATCAAAATCTGCTATATGTAGCATCTTGAAACCGGGTTTTTCCAGCTCTTCTTTTTGATATGGAGCCAGATCCGAAACTCCCATTTTATTTAGTACTTCATATCCGGCAGGTCTGTCAAACCGATGTCCTGTGGGGTCGTAATATACATCCATTTCTAAACTTCTGATACCGCTATCAAGTTGTACGTCAAAAGCTGGGTGATCGTATTTCAACCCTTCACTCATTGTCATTGGATTGGGATGGAATTCTTTAAATGAGCTAAGTTTATCAGGAGGGAATAGTGTTGCCATCTTTTCCGACATTTTTGAAAAAATGGGGTCAGCATATGCCGCGAGACGTGGATCTACTGGCCTTGCATAACTATTGTGTGTACCAAGCACCTGAATCTGATTAATCTTGAGCTGATCAAGTTGTGACAACTCTGGCTGCTGAGCAAAGGCTGTTCCTATACCCAGCGAAAGCAAGGATACTTTGATGAAAGTGATTTGTTTTAATTTCATATTGTTATTGTTTAAAAAAGTTTTGCGCTGATTCCGACCTGGCCGCGTACAGAATACCATTCGGCTTGTTCTGCACGATCATATACACCATGATAATAGCGCACTGGAGCACCAGTAATATTGTTTAACTCAGCAAATATTCTGAGCTTGGGGTTTATCGAATAGGAAGAAGAAAAGTCTACCGAAAAATTGCTCGAATACCATCGGTAATGTTCCGGTCCGGCAACCTGCCGAATGGCATCAAGATATTTCCCTTTATAGTTCCCGGCAATACGGGCCATAAATTTGCTATTTTCAAAGATCAGGGAAACATTGAAAAGGTGTTTAGCCTGTTTAGGAATCACGCTCTGATCTTCGATTCGTTTCCCCTTGTCAAAGCGCGGAACTTTAGCCTTAGAATCTGTAAACGTATAGTTGGCATCTATACCAAATCCTTTCCACACGCCCGGCAAATCGGTAAATCGTTTGGATATCCCCGCTTCAAAACCCGCCAACCATGCACTCTGGAGATTATCCGGCTCATTGACATTGAACATGACACCATTGATATTTTGGGTAGATTGATTTGAATAAATCAGATTCGAAAGTTTTTTGTAAAACGCTCCGGCTGAAATCATACCTATGCCACCGAAATAGTGCTCGGCCATCAGATCAAAGTTGCTGGCAAAAGTAGGTTTCAAATTAGGATTTCCCCGTGTAATGATCCGATTGATATCGTCTTGGGTTGTACCGGGATTGAGGTTACCAAAATCTGGACGCGCGAAGCTTCGCGTAAAAGCCAGTCTAATAATATCATTTTTCGTCGCATTGATCTTCAGATGCAACATAGGAAGAAAGGCATTATAGCTATTATCCTGATGGATAGCCTCGACCTGAGTGGACTTGTCTGCAAGGGTGGATACTTTGTTGCCCGAGAAAGTGACTTGGTTGTATTCGTTTCGTATACCTGCAATTACTGTAAGCTGCTCAGTCAATTTATATTCAGCAGAGCCATAAATGGCGTATACATTTTCTCTTCCGCTGTAATAGTTAGCTGCGCCGGAGGCGTTTTCAGCAGAATCAACGCGGAAAGGGTACAGCTTATTGTCTGCAATCCCTGCTGGCGAGGCAAGCTGTCTGACTGATTCCATCGACATCTGGTCGATAAGCACATTGTTGTAAGGTGATCCAATTTCGGTCAAAAAACCGCCACGATATGGATAGGGTTCAGTGCCTAAACCGGCGAGTGTTGGAGCTGGTCCTGAGACACCTGCCACATAAATGCTATAGGGATTTTCTACGTTTTTGTCCTTATGAATAAATTTTCCACCAACTTTGATGGTAAGCGAACTGCCAGGCGTATATTTTAAATTGATTCCAGCACGTTTGTTGCTCTCCTGGTTTTTGCTCCTGATATTGACAACTTGTGTTAACTTCATAGCCTCAGCACTGATAGGGGTGGTAGATGAAAGCTGTGGTAGAATTTTGTCAATATAGTCCCCCTCTCCATCCGGTGAATCCATAGCGAGGTATTTCTTCCCATCTGCAGCCATACCATCGTAAGAAACTTTTTGAGAGAAAGTCGCCATAGGATAGTAGTCCGGATCCTTAAATTTAAATGCAGATTTATCCATGCTAAAGGACCAATCCAACCCTATCTTTTCAGAAAAGTTCGATTGTCCGCTCAGCTCTCCGGAATAAAGATTTGTATGATAATCCGCGGCTCGCGTTGTTATAGTTGCTGTTTTAGTATTAAAATAAAAATAATTTTCACGCACCCGTTGTGCATCCAGATACTCACTATAAAGTCCCTTGAAGATAATTTTGTGCCTTTCATTGAAAGCATATTCAAGACCTCCATTAAACCCAATGGTGCGTCTGCGGGCTATATAATCGCGTAATTGGAGATCGGTAATAGAAAAAGCTTGACTCGCATTGCTGTTTCCAAAATCATAATTTAGATTGTATCGATCTTGCGCAGCTGTTCGGTCCCAGATCACTGCCGAAAGGATATAGCCCAATTTTCCCTTGGCAACACGATCGCCAAAGAGAAGAGAGCCGTTATATGATCCTCTTTGAGACTGCCCATTGTATCCACCGGCAGCACTGATGTTGAGCGTGCGCTTAAGTGGCGCTGTCTTGGTAATAAAATTGATCGATCCACCAATAGCATCTCCTTCCATATCAGGCGTGATTGCTTTTGACAATTGTACATATTGAATCATTTCGGATGGAAAAATATCCATCTGAATTCTTCTATCCGCATAATCGAGACTAGCAGAAGGAAGCCTATTTCCATTTAAAAGTGAAGCGCTCCATTGGATAGGTGTGCCCCGGACTGAAACATACCTTCCCTCGCCTTGATCCCGTTCGATAGAGACGCCTTGAATACGTTGGACGGCTTCTGCGGCATTTCGATCTGGCAGTTTACCAATGGCATCAGCAGCCAGCACCTCCATAATAGCATTTGCACTCTTTTTAATATTCAGTGCTTTAAGCTGAGAGCCGGCAGAAGACCCTACAACAATGACCTCACCCAAGCTATTGTTTGAGGGTTGTAATTTAATGTTTCCCAAATGGATACCTTCTGTGGTAACTACCGTATCCAGTGTGAATCCCTGGTAACCGGTGTAGAAAACGGAAAGTTGGATACGGCCTTTTTCTTTTAAGATCAACGTAAACTTACCATCAAGATTGGTTTGTATCGCAACCTTCCCAACTTGTACTGTTGCTCCGGGCAATACCTCATCGGTCGTTGAAGTGACAGCTCCTGTAATTTGTTGTGCCTGTAGAAAAATAGGCATCAACGAAATCAAAAAGAATAACGTTCTTTTCATATCATGCAATCAATTTTGTTATTTGCTGCGAAATTGATATTTCATAGAATAAGGGTCGTCTTTCTCGATAAAGAAGAACGTATCACTTGAAACAAAAGACACAAACTCCTGTACTTATGATAGTTACGTGTATTAATTTTTTATTAAGCTTTGATTATCGATAAATGAGTACCTCTCTAAGGACATAGCAGTACGCCTTTCCCCGAGGTATCGAGAATCATTTATGTAACCAATAAGGGGGTATAATATTAGGTATTGAGTAGCGTATAGTGCGGCCCGTCCTTGAGATAGGTTGAAGGGGTGCAGCCCTGGACTTTCTTAAAATATTGATTAAACGAGGATTTGGAATGAAAGCCAGCCTGAAAAGCCAAAGAGAGTATATTAATGTTCTCTCCCTTACTTCGATACTTATCCATCAGGCCAACCACTTCCTTAATCCGATATTCGTTAATATACTGATAGAAAGACTTTTCTTTGTATTGATTTAATGTTTCAGAAAGGTGATGGCGCGACACCTGAGCTTTGGCGGCCAAACTTTCAAGTGTGAGGTCGGGATCTAAAAATACCTTATGTTGGGACATCAAATTTTCCACCTTAGCCAAAATACCTGCGTAATCCACATTGGTGTTCTTTTCATTGTCGGTAGCAGACACATAAGTAGAACCGTCATCTATGATCGTTATCGGATTTTCCGGAGCATTGACAGCCATGTGTTCTTTTGATTCCTCTTGTTGAACCCTATGAACGTAAAGAAAGGAGCTTACTTTAACATAGATAATGGAGATGCAGATTATTGCCAATATCGAATAGATAAATATGCGGAGCCATAAATGAAAAAACGAAAAATAGGCGGATATATCAAACAGCTGAGTCCAAACAGTGATCAGAAGAAATGCCAGGCCAATGAATAGGAACAGGAAAGCGGCAATTTTGGTCATGTATTTTTCCAGCTTCCAAAATTCCGGTATCGACTTTATCCCAGCGAGAATCTTTAATGGATAAAGGATATATAAGACGGTATAAGCATAACCAGATACTGCATTGTAAATTTTGATAAATGGCGGTAATTCACCAGCGTGGTTAAATACATACGTCGCAATCCAGAAATAGCCAACTGAAGCACATATCGATGGCAACATCGCCAAAAGGATACCAATAGGTTTTCCTTGATGTTTAAGATAGCGCATATAACACCATAGCAGACCAGGGTATGCCAAGGCAATAAAAGTGTTGAACTGTTGATGGATCTTTGAATCGGGCCAAAAGACATTCAATGTAAAACTGATTGCCAAGTGCAAAAATATAGCGGCTAATAGATACGAAAGAATATGATCATGTTGCCCATTATTTTTCTTGTTCTTCAATAAAATACCTAGTGCCAATAAGGCTTGGGTTGCCCCTACAATAATAATGTAATTCACGTCCTTAATCTGAGTAAGCTGCTTCGCAAAGTTAATCATCAAGTGTTATCAAATTGTTAAATAACAGCAGCCCTCAGACCGAGAAATCTAGGCAGTTATTATTTCGGATTTTTACAAAAAAAGATTAGATAAAAGCAAAAATAGACAAAACGATTAAAACCGTTGCTATACAGAGCTTTGTAAAACAGTAGTCATAGTTTGGAACTCGGTGTCTGATAGTTTTTGGGCTCGAAAACACAAAGTTAGGTTACTAATTCGTTACCGATTAATACAGGCAACCATATATCATAACTAATTATATTTCAGTTGTTTGCACCCTTTTTTTTACATTCCCTTGTAACTCCACACTTTACCCACTCCACATTTCACCAAACAGGTTGCGACATCATTGCGTGGGATATTCATTATCCCAATGATTGGCTTTGATCATGACTTCTTTTCTTTCCACATAAGCGACCAAAGAAAAGAAGTAAAAGAGCGTCGTTTGATTTAAATTTCATAAATTTACCATATCATCAACAAAGAAATAAGCCTAACAATACAAAATACACATTGCATCATTTTTTGAGTTGGCAGTAATTTTATAGAAACCTAACTAATCGACAAATTTGATGACTAAAACATACAGACAAGGTGCAGTTGGAGCCTTACTTGACGAATATGAAAGAGCGATTAATGACTTACAAAAGACTATTGCCAACATTTCAGATAATGAGTTAATTACAATTGTAGACGATAAAACGACTGATACTAACTGCAAATCAGTTCAGACAATTTTAGCACACGTTGTGAGTGCAGGATTTGCATATGCTATTGACATTCGACATCTTTTTGGAGAGAAAGAAAATTATCCAGACGATTTACTACGTTTGACAGTAAACGATTATCATAAAGACTTAAACAGTGTCATCATTTTCACAGCAGAGACTTTCAAAAATATTCAGGACAATCAACTTGAACAATTTGACAATAATAAAAAAATAAATACTTCGTGGGGACAAGTTTATGACATAGAACAAATAACAGAACATGCAATTGTTCATGTTTTACGACATAGACGACAAATTGAGAAGTTCAAAATTAAACTGAGCGAACAAAAGTAAAAACTACTGCCAACAGCAGTTTGGTAAAATGGCGGGTTTAGTACTTCTGTTCATACTATGGAATTGTTACGGATAAATTCGGAATTAACTGGAAGATTAGCTCTGAATAAAACCAATTTAACTATACAAAAATGATTATTAGAGAAGCTGAAATTAGCGATATAAAGCAAATTCAAATCGTACTAAATTCCGTAACAGGTTATTATCGTGGATTTGAAAATGCTTCAGGAGAATTAGGCTGTGTTTTGCTTCCTCAGTTTCGTGGGCAGGGTTTTTATGAAGTAGTCAAGACTTAATCTGACAGTTACAATAAATTAACAACTGTAAAATAGATTAGAGTTATGACGACACAAGAAAAAATCATCAAGAACAAACT
>JAQZAZ010000025.1 GCA_029239355.1 Sphingobacterium sp. | reverse complement strand
TATCGCTGTAATGGAAATCTACCATTACACGCATCCCCAAATGATGCGCCCGACGTGCTTTGACCAATACATCATGTTGATTACACCAGCCCCGTTCGGGATCTACCCATACCCGCAGGCGTACCGCATCCATTCCAAGTCCATGCAGTAGCTTGAGCCCGTCCACCGCAGCACCCCCGGCGTTAAAAAACTGCACTCCGGCAGCCTCCATTTCCGTCATCCAGCTGACATCCGCTCCTTTGGCCAAATGCGTTGTATTTTTGGCTGGCACAAGATTATCCTTGTCGCTGCAACTTGACAGGCCAAAATACAAACCTATTAAGCCTAATGCCATCCCTATTTTTAGTGCTTTCATTAAATCTTTTTTATAGCGTGTTATAGCCTAAAATGACTACTCCACATGATATTTGAATTGCTTTGGATCAGTCAGATCGAGGATCAGGGTATACGTACCCACCTTATCGTAGGCAAATCCACTTCCATCGGCCGTGTATAATGCACAGTTACCCTCACCTTCCGCTGCACCAAAAAACCAGGTCCAGCTGCCGTTGATCAATACTTTAATGCCCCATTGTTCGGCTGCCGTAGTTGTAATTGTTGCTTTCCATACCTTAGCCGCCTGATCATAAGCCATCGGAGTGGCCGTGGCGCTCCAACCATTAAAATCACCGGTCACAGCCAGCGACTCCACGGAGGTTTCCTTCCAGCTCATCTTATTGATGTCAGCCGTTAGGTACAGGTAGCCGCCCAGGCTCGTCCAGCAGTTCCAACGGTCTGCCCCACTATATAGGATATATTGGCTACCGTCTAGTGGATAGGACCCATAGATCAGCGAAGCATTTGCACTTTCTTCGTTTGTGAAATAAAAATTATACCATTGGTCGAGCCGTACAAATCCATCGTAAACCCCATCTTCTTTGCGCGAACACAATTTCCAAGAAAATTGGTTTAGCTCCTTATTCGCCAGATAGAGATAAGCAGCATCCTGGATGGGTGCATAGGCGGTAACCGCAATGGAGACCACGTTGCTATAAAGCCAATCCGTATTGGCTCCCAGTCGCGAGGCAATGCGGACATAAAGCGCTTTTTTCTCGCCGGGTACAAATCCCATACCTGATACAAGACTGTTTAGCTGCTCATGGGTATAACTGATTGCACTAGCCTCCTGTTCAATGCTTTTCGCGAGGGTTGAAAAAGAAGCATCAGCAGCAATCTCAATCTTATTTTTCAGTGCCGATTGCGCCATTGCCGCATCACTCTGCAAGATCGCCTCATCCCATACAAGTTGCAGTGCGACGGCTTTTCGGTCCGTGGCCTTTAAGGTAAGCTCCTGCGTGCTGCTGTGCAATACAGCTGGCCTGATGCCAGTGATGGCAGGCATTCCGCCTTCCTTTTTACAGGCCACAAAGAGCAATGCCAAGATATAGAGTGTCAATTGTTTCATGTGTCAATATTTATCGTTAAAAGGCCATATGGAATATCCCATGTTAGCCTATTCCTGTGTCGTTAACCAAATTCAACCATTAATAGCCCGGATTTTGTACCAGATTGGGGTTTGCGCTCATATCAGTCGTCGGAATTGGATACAGGTTAAATTTAGCATCCACACTGCGGCCATTTATTTCACCGCCTTTCCATTGCCAGAGGTACGCGTTGCCGGTAAATCGTCCAAACCGAATCAGGTCTGTACGGCGCGTGCACTCCCAGAACAATTCCCGGCCCCGTTCCGCCAGGATAAAATCCAGTGTCAGCTGCGCCTGATCAATTGATCCAGTACCATTTCCGTAGGCCCGTTCACGAAGACGGTTGACCAGCGTAATGGCTTCCTGTACACTGCCACCACCGCCACGCAATACCGCTTCGGCATACATCAGATAGACATCAGCCAGGCGGATCATCGGGAAATCAGTGCTCACCAATCCTTCATCCGTTTTATAGCTGCCATCATCGTTCAAATTTGTAAACTTAACCATGCCATAGCCCTGGCTTGACGCCCCTGGGTCTTCGACATCCAGTGACTGCCCATTTTTCCAAAAATCCCCCCTTTTATCTTGCGCCTGAAATAAGGCGACAAATTCACGTAAGGTGCGGAAACTGTTCCAGCCCGACAGCACACCATAATCTGATGCTTTCATGTTGCCTACAATCGGGCCATTGACCAGATAAGTGGTGGCACCCCAGGTCGTCGTATGCGCCACATCAGCCTGAATCGGAAAAATGATCTCATTTGTACGTTTATCATTGTCTGCATTAAACAGCTGCTTGTAATTGGAATGTAGCGCGTATCCGCCATCGATTACTTTCTTGGCATAATTTAGGCAGTCCGCATAGCGCGCAGTGCCCGTGTAGACTTGCGCATTCAAATAATTCTTAGCCAATAAAGACCATGCCGCAGCACGGCTCACACGTCCGTATTCATTCTGGCGAGCTTCAGGTAGCAGCGTAGCTACTTCGGTCAATTCTTTTTCAATAAATGCGAAGAGCTCGCCCCTTGTCATCCTGGGCGGAAAAAATGCCGCTACCGGATCCTTTTCTGTTACAAAAGGAACATTTCCATACAGATCCATGGCATGACTATAAGCCAATGCGCGCAGAAAACGCGCTTCGGCGGCAAAGGCAGCGATTTGAGCCTGTTCGGTCGAGCTGAAGGCTGCTAATTTTTCCGCTGTTGCATTCCGTAAAAACTCGTTGCAGATCGCTACCGTATAGTAAATCCGGTAATACATCGCATTGACCCATGTATCCGAAGCACCCCAGGTCATATACTGGATATCGGTCATGTTGTCTCCACCAGCCCAGGTATAGATCACCTCATCCGTGGGTACCTCCTGTAGGTTAAAGTACACCCGAAGGTAGCCCCAGGATGCGGTGCTACTCGCCATATCCGGATCGGCATCCCCACGGCCATTGCCCGCAACGGCAAACGAGCCGTATAATTTGGCAAGCACAGCCCGGTAACCATCCACCGAGGTGTATACCGACTCCGAGGTCGTCTCCACCGTAGGGTATTGGTTCAAGTCTTTTGTGCAGGACTGCAGCAGCAAAATCATGCTCAGCAATCCAAAACAATATGTTCTGATCTTTTTCATCCTTTTCATTTGTTTTTCAACTATTTATCTATGTTTCAGGTATCGCTTAAAAATCCAAATTGAGGCTTAACGAAAACGTCCGCGAGCGTGGATAGAATGAACTGTCAAATCCACTCGGAACCTCAGGGTCCATTCCACTGTAGTTGCTCACAATAAAGACATTCTGTGCCACCGCACCCACGCGTAGGCTCGAGATCTTGCCGACCTTGCCAAAATTGTAGTTCACCGAAAGGTTTTCCATGCGGAGGAAGGATGCGTTTTCGACATAGTAATCCGAATAATATTGCCTCGTTTGAAAACCAGTATTGAAATAATCACGATGTAAGTTATTAATCGCCGGGTCCACATATTGCAACGTCTCCCAGGCACTCAGGTTCATTTTTGTATTGTTAAACACATAGTTTCCGACATTTGCCCGCAGGGTCGTTGCTGCAGTCCATTTTTTATAGGTCAATTGCGTATTGAAGCCAAACAGCCATTTTGCAGCCGGAGACTGATAGCGGTACAGATCTTTTTCATTGATGGCTCCATCCCCATTCAGGTCAGCATAAACACCTTCCAGGGGTTTACCCGCTTCATTATATAGCTGTTTATAGACATAGAACATATTAGGCTGATAGCCAGTCGTCAGGATTTGAATTCCCCGGCCACTGACATTCGGACCTACATAGGTCCCCACAGCATTCGCATCCTGAACCAATGCAATATTGGTCACTTTTGTATGCTGGTTGGTCGCATTGAAATTAACTTCCCAACGCAGATTATCCTTTTCTACCGGGACTGTATTCAATTGGAATTCAAATCCGCGGCTTTCCACATTGCCCACATTAATGGTAGCATTCTGGTCAAAGTTTGTTCCTGCAGCCACTGGGACATTGGCCAGCAAGTCATGTGTTTTTCTCGTGTAGTACTCAACCGAGCCCGAAATCCTATTCTTCCACAGGGCAAAATCCAAACCATAGTTAAAAGCCTTGGTCGTTTCCCAGCGTAGATCCCGGTTATACACCGACGGGCGGTACACCAGATGGTACTGATCGCCAAAGCGGTATTGCGCATAAGCCGTTCCCAAATTATAGACCGGCAGATATTCGTAATTCCCTATGCCCTCCTGCTGTCCGGTCACTCCATAGCTGGCCCGAAGTTTTAGATCGTCCAGGAAGGAGATTCCTTTCATGAACGACTCCTGTGAAAGGCGCCAGGCCAAAGCGACCGAGGGAAATGTCCCCCAGCGGTTTTCGGGACTGAAGCGCGAGGTTCCATCCTTTCGAATGGTGGCTGTCAGCAAATAACGGCTGTCGTAGTTGTAGTTGATCCGACCATACCAGGAGATCAAGGTATGGCGCTCGTCCGATGCAATTGCCGTAGAGCGTATATTATCGCCAGCCTCATTATAGTACACGATCGGCGGCCGCTTTGCGCTCCAATATTGATAATCATGGCCCGCGGTCACATCGATTGTACTCTTGATGTCCGAAAAGAATTTATTGTAATTTAAATAGCCGGTAAACAACCTATTTTTGAGCGTTTGCTCATAGCGGTCAAAAGCACCACCGATTGTGAAATTATTGGCCGCACTTGCCGGGATCAGGTTGGACCCATTTCCTTTGGCATAGTCATATCCCAAAGTTACGTGAGCTTTTAATTCCGGCAGCATATGTAATTTATAGTCCAGGTCAAGGTTACCTACAGCTCGATTGACCGTACTGCGGTGTTTCTCCTGCTTGAGTAGCCCCAGCGGATTGAGGTTGGCCCCTGTTGCCGGCAGTCCAGCATTATCCAGGCTCTCATAATAGCCCCCATAAGCATCCACTCCCGAGTAGATCGGTTGTGTGGGATTAAAAGCCACAGCAGACCATATGGCGTCGGTATTGGCAAAACTGTTGTTGTTCCGTGCAGCTTTAACATTCAGGTTTACGGTCAAGTGTTTATTGAAAAATGTAGGGTTAACAACCAATGCGCCGGTCATCCGTTCCGTTTTGTCCGTCCGCAAGGTACCCTGCTGGTTATAATACCCTACCGAGGCACGAAAAGGCAGGACCTTCCCCATCTTTCCCTGTAAACTCAGGTTATTATCCGTACCCATGGCCTGCTGAAATACC
Organism: Sphingobacterium sp.; assembly: GCA_029239355.1. Taxonomy (GTDB): domain Bacteria; phylum Bacteroidota; class Bacteroidia; order Sphingobacteriales; family Sphingobacteriaceae; genus Sphingobacterium. The sequence goes on along the minus strand of JAQZAZ010000025.1, from coordinate 45,361 downwards.
TCAGACAACCAATCGGTCGAACTATTGCCCAGTAAAGCCTTCTGTGCCGCTGTTCCCTTGCTATTGATCAGTTCGGCAAACTCATCGCGCGACATCATATCCGCTACGCCCTGGGCCTGCTGCATGGATACAATAGACGAAAAAGACAGCCGGAGTGCATCGCCCTTTCCTTTTTTTGTCGTGATCAACAAAACACCGTTTGAGGCACGCGATCCATAGATCGCTGTAGAAGATGCATCTTTGAGCACCGTCATGCTTTCGATATCATTGGGGTTGATCAAACTCAGAAAATTGCCGCTGTTGCCACTAATTCCACCCGTCTCCAAGGGGACCCCGTCCAACACGATCAATGGATCATTGCTAGCGCTTAATGAAGCACCACCGCGGATCCGTATCGTACTGCCAGAAGAAGGCGAACCACTGTTGGACATCACCTGCACGCCAGCCGTTTTACCATTGATCAGCTGCTCGGGAGAGCCCACCAGTCCGCCATTAAAATCCTTACTCCCGACGGTATTGACCGCACCAGTCAGGTCCTTTTTAGTTGTACTGCCGTAGCCCACCACCACCAGTTCTTCCAAAACATTTCCGGCCGGCAGCATGTTAACGTTCAGCGTCGTACCCGCCACTGTCAAGGTCTGGCTGCTATAGCCCACCATGGAAAATAGCAGCTGCGATTTCCCTTTAGGTAAAGCAATGCGGTACGAACCGTCACTTGCCGTGGAGGTCCCCACCGTAGTTCCAGCCACCAAAACCGTCACGCCCGCCATCCCTTGTCCTTGCTCATTACGTACCACACCGCGGATATCCTGTTGTTGCATCAACCCTATCCACCTGCTCTCTGCACTCGTTGCTGCTTGTAGCTGCGTTTCCCCAAGACAGGATAGCAATGACAAGCCCAATAAACTTGTTTTAAATGCAAAACCCTTCATTTTACTTAGATTTATATTCGTTTATAATTGTTTCTATTTCACGTTATTCCCCTTATGATAGCGCTGCCTGCGGCTACAAATAGTCCAGCCAGGCTACTCCAACCAGATCGTTGGCCCCATTGCCCGCCAGGTTGTACGACCGCTGCAGTTTATTGTCCGGCTACTCCAGCCATACAGCCCCAATGGATAAAGATTGCCCCTCCATCTGCTGTCCCGATACGATCAGCTTTTCGATATCCATGCTGTCAAACTCAGCAGGAACAGCCGGTTTAAAAAACCGTTCAAGAAAGACGGGATAAGGCGCAGGCAACAAGGCTGTAGGCACGAGCTGTAGATCCGCCAGCTGGATACGAACCGTTGTTTCTGCCGAACCAAGCGGAATATCTTTCATATAGGTATAACCATTTTTTGTCACAAAACCAGCTTTGAGTGCAGCCCCTTGCCCCGTATACTTTAATAGAAGGCAAAGCTGTCTGGCAGCAGCCAGTCCCGCAGGCCTTCCCTGCGCCACTGCTTTAATATCCTTTACCCAAAAATATTGAGCTCCGGCATCCTTTGCCTGAAACGTATACGTCCAAACAGGGATCTGTCCCAGATCCTGCTGTTGCCGCACCGAAGTCATATGAGCCGTTTCGGGGATCGCAAAGCTTTCGAAAGAAGACGCCTTGTCAAGCGATTCGAACAATGGAATCCGGGCATGCTGTTCGTACAATTCAACCGTCCAATACCGTTTGACGCTATAATCCCAATCGAGCGGAGCACCGGCACGATTGTCCGGGTAGGTCACTTGTTTGCCACCGACGAATACAGTAGCGGTATATTTCAATTCATTTCCTGATAACCAGGATGCCGGTATTTCCGCTTCATAGGTATCCTGGTCTTTGGCGACCAGTTTGATGTAGGGATTATTGTCTTTCCAAAACGAGACCTGATCCGTCTGTAATATGATCGAGTCAGGCTGTTGCTCATAGACCAGGCGGAACTGCAATTTTTCCGAACGGCCTTTTTCCAATGCTTCCGGTTGCTGATGAATCAAGATCGGCTGCTTCAGCGGCTCGGTCTTCGGTGCATAATAGTCGTCCAGACGGCCATTTTTCCATATTGAGGATGCAGTCCAGTTCGTATGCAGCTGTAGATCCTTACGTTGTAAGAGATAGACGCCAGGCTGGGCGACAAAGGTCGTTGCATCTACAGCAATAGCCTTTGTGGCGTCATGCTGTCCCAAAAGAGGCTGTACTGTAAAGCGCTCGCCCAAATCAGGAATCCGGATAGCTATCTCTTGCGGCCGGTATAAGATATGCACGACCTCACGGTTGAGCGAGGGCTTGGCAAAGGGATCCGCAATTTTCTCGGCATCCGGCATCACTTCCAAGCGCCATAGTCCATCTTCCAGACGATCCAAAAAATAAGCACCCGAGCCGGCGTAGTTTACGACAGGAGAAGAACCCCTGCCAGCAATATGCTGTAGCTTTTCCGGCTGTACCGGCTTGACCCTGGTATCATTGCTATAAAAAAACTTGTCAGGCGCATTCATCAGCGAGAGATCCTGTTCATAGCTGACCAGGAAATCGCCAAAGGCTGTATTTTGTGGATAAGGCGCAAATTTTTGGTTTCTTGGTATATTATAAGCCACTTCGGCAGCAATCATCGTACTGATCGCCTTTGCAGGAGTATAGGCCAAATTAAGATAATGCGTCTGATATTCGGTATTGTAGGCAGCGATGTCCATTGGATCGTAAGCAAACTGGGTAATCCATTGGAATCCAGCCGAACGGAAAGTACGGCTCATCGCGGGGTGCATATAGCTATAAAGGTTATCTGCAGGATCATATTCATAGACCGCCTTCGCTTTATTGGCAAATCCCTTCAGGTTTGAAAATGGAATAGCATATTGATCGATATAGGGCAGAAAATTGCCTTGGCGTTGCCCTCCGGCCACCAGCCCTACAGGATACCATTGGTAGGTGGTGCCCTGGATATCGGCGTTGAAGTAAGCCGAAACATGTTCCATGTTATGGCTGACATTGTAAAAGATCGGCTTTTTATTGCCACTTTTCTTCATCGCTGCAACCATGCGCGCAATATAGGCCGAGGTGGTCTGTACAGCACCCGTATGACAAGGTTCATTATTGATTTCAAATCCAATGACATACGGATCCTCCAGATAAGACTGGCCAGTATAAGGGTTGACATGGCGCAGCAATTGTCCGATATACCGTTCCTGAGCAGCTATAGCCTCAGGGTTGGCATGCACCTGGCATTTGTCATAGTGGTAGGTGAATGCATCCGTATTTTCATTTCGTTCCGGATAACCGTTGCCAAAATTGGTCATGCCCGTGATCAGGATACGGATCCCTTTTTGCTGAAGCTTAAAAAATAAATAGTCCAGCAGGTCCAGGTGCTCATTACCGAGCAGATTGCCATTTTTATCCGAGATTTCAACATCCCAGATATGAATGCGATAAGCATTATATCCCAAACGGGCAAAATGGTAAACATCACGGTCAATAGCCTTTTTATGGTCAATCCCCTTTTCGCGCAGCGCACGGTAAGCATGGGCAAAAGGGACGGTATAGTTGACACCATAAAAGGAAGCCTCCGCCTTGGAGTCAGACCAACGCATCACACCCTGAGGGTCGACAAATACCGTTGGTACCTTTTTGTTGACCTTAATCTGTGCATAGGATTTGATATACCCAAAAAGAGCAAAGCAGCATAAAATAATTACACGCATGGATTGTATCGATTTATAATTTTCTGGTTATTACTATTGCAAACCTATCAATCGACACGATCTTTTAAAGCCACAAATCGGACAAAGAACAACACAAATTAGACATTTTCGCTTGTCCAATTTGGACATAAGAGCAAAACACGTTAAATATCAATAACTTACACAAAGCTATCCATATAGGTCTTTGGCGGCATGCCAAATTCCGACTGAAAGCACTTTGAGAAATACGAAGTGTTGGAGAAACCGACCATATACATGACTTCAGCCACGGTAAACTTTTTTTGCTGCAGCAATAAGGCCGCTTTTTTGATGCGGATACTGCGGATATATTCTACCGGTGTATAACCTGTCAGCTGTTTGATCTTGCGGTAAAGCTGTTTGGCGGCCACATCCGTTAGGGCACTGAGGCGTTGGACCGAAAATTCAGAATCATCGATATGCTCTTCGATGAGCTGAGTCACTTGCGTCAGGAATTTTTCATCTGGCGATTGCACAGCGAGCGGCTCCGCTGGTTTGCTGATTTCGTCGATACGCAATTGCGTTACGAGTTTTTCTTTTCTGTCCAACAGCTGTAGCAATTGCATCTGGAGGATTTCCAAATCAAAAGGTTTGGTCATATAAGCATCTACTCCAGCCGTCACCCATTCGCGCCGGATCAGCTCATCATGCTGTGCAGTCAGCAGAATGATCGGTAGTGTTGCTGTGGCCATATTTTGGCGAAGCTTTCTGACCATTTCAATTCCCCCCATAGTGGGCATCATGGCATCCGTGATGACAATATCGGGCATAAAGGTATGTCCATCGATCAAGTGCAGTGCCTGACGACCGTCCCCCACAATGCTACAATCATACGTATTTTGTAAAGCATTTCCCAAGAAATCGGCAAGTTCAGCATTATCCTCCACGATCAGCAGTTTACGTTTGTCGCCCCGATCACGATTTCCCGTATCTACCTTGGGATTATCCGTACTATCCGTATCCTCTATGCGCGCCAATTTCAAGTGAAGTGTCACTTTGGTTCCCTCCTGATTGCTTGCTATCCCGATGTTCCAGCCCAACTGATCACAATAGCTTTTGACCAAGAAAAGGCCGACCCCGGTGCCCTGTACCCCGCTCACCTCTTTTAAGGAAGAGCGGTAGAATTTGCTAAAAACATAAGGGAGGTCATCCGCAGCGATTCCAATTCCGGTATCCTCCACGACAAGTTGTACCCCGGTATCCATTACCTGCAGGGAAACATCCACCCTCCCCTCCGGCCGATTGTATTTGCAGGCATTCGCGAGCAGGTTATTGACGATCGATCCCAGTTTGGCCACATCCGTTTGTACAAAAAAACTTTCCAAATCACTATCAAAGCGAATGGTGAGGGTAGTATACTCAGGGAGCTGCTGCCAGTCTTCGGTAATCTGCCTGACATAAGGCACGAGGTCAATCTGTGACGTAAGCAGTCCCTGCAGCGGTGTTTCCTGCTGCTCCACGCGATCAAAGGTCATGAGTTCCTGAATCAGGTGACTGATTTTTAAGGCATTTCGGTGCACGCCATCCAGCTGTTTCTTTTTATCGCTGTTTTTTGTCTGCCGCATCAGTTGACTCACGGGCGCCAGGATTAAGCTCAATGGTGTTTTTAGCTCATGCGATATGGCTGCCAGAAAGTCCATTTTCATCTTTGTTAGTTCGAGCACCTTCCGTCGCTCCCGTCGCTCCCATTTCAAGGTATTGCGAACCCGGAAAAAATTAACGATCCAAAACAACAAGCAGCCAGCGATAAGGACATATACAGCCTTGGCCCAATATGAGGCATACCAAGGATAGCGAATCTCGATGTGATAAGTATAGATTTCAGAAACAACATGGCCAGCAATATCCACTTTGGCCAATTGTAGATCATAGCTACCCGAATTTAAGTTGGATAGCAGCACCTTATTATCACCACGTTCCATGGGGATCCATGTTTCGTTCTGGCCTTTAAAGGCATAGGCCAGGCGATAGCCAAGATGATTCCCATAGTCCAAGTCCGAAAATTCAAGCCTAAGATTGTTCTGATCGTGATCCAATGTAATTTCATTCCGATAGCGTAAGCCATAGCCATAATTGCCAAAGAGTTCATTGTTGATATACATTGCAGTAAGTACGATCTTTTTTGAGCGGTCTATACCCGCAAGCTCCTTTTGGGCAGGCAGCAACACCACTTCATCAATTCCCCCGAGCACCACCTCCGCCTGTTCGGCATCGTAATACATGGACGAAATTCGCTGCCCATAGCGCAGCAGTTCGGCTTTGAGGCTTTTCTTATTGATCTGCCAGACCCCAGCGTTTGTAGCCACCCAAATAGCGTCACCCACTTCGACCATGGCTGTGACCTCGCCCCTACCGACAGGGTCAAAGCGAACCCGTTTACTTCTCCCATCTGCGCTGATCTGTCTTAGCTCACCGTGCTCGCCTACCCATAGGGTATGCTGCTTATCTTTCAGCATAAAGGTTGCCTGCGCAAACGAATGCCCAGCACTATCCTTCAATTCGCTTATCTTGCCGGTGCCCCTATCGATGCTACTGATCCCCTTATTATAAAATAAGGCCAGCATTTTGCCCTGACCGTTGTCGACGATCTGGTTGGCAAAATCTTCTAAAAGCCCATCCGCTTTACTAAAATTCTTGCTCGCTATAATTGGCCCCTTTGTTTCCAATAGCGTATTTCTGTTGACGACAAATATCCCACCCATGTAAGAGGCAATCCACAGGTTATCCGCTTCGTCCTCCAGAATATCGTACGCCCACTTTGCATTTCTCCGCCCACTGGCATCCACGATCGTAAAGTTTCTGAATTGCTGGCTATGGACATCAAAAACATTCACTCCACCGTCAGAAGCAATCCACACCAAACCGCTATGATCCTCATAAATATCCCGAATACGGTTATGTGCCAGACGATAGTCCTTGGCATCCATGCGATACCAAAAGCTTTCCGAAATGCGGCCGCCCAATCCATGGCTACGGATCAAGCCATTATCCCCGCCCAGCCAGTACCAGCCCTTGCGGTCCTTTGAAATTTTGTAAAAGCGGTTGCCATCACTGCTTGATGTCAATTGGTAGATGGGTAATATTTTTTCTACCTTGCGGTTAGACCATAAGGAAAAGCCGAGATCGGTGCCCAGCCAGATATTTTCCGATCGGTCTTTAAAGATACTCCATACAATATTGTTGGCCAGTGAGTTTCTGTTGCGCGAATCATGTTTGATCCGCGTGACCAACTGCTTATCCAGCTGATAGCTAAACAGCCCATCATCCGTCCCCACGAGCAGGGTATTTTTGTCCTTGGAGGCCATCGCTTTGATCGGATGATTTTGAAGCACTGGGGCCTTTTGGAGTGTACGGGTGCTATTTTTATACAGATACAGGCCGTATTCAGTACCGATAAAGGTTTTGGCAGACTCCTTGATGGTAAATATTGAATTCACAAATTGATTGCTTCCCGGCCTGTAATCAGGGAGCTCCAACGGCAATGCCTCTTTATGGGCAGGGTTCAATTCAAAGAGCCCATTATACGTACCGATCAAAAGTCTATCCCCCACCTGATCGAGCGCGTAAACAGCAGTTTTGATCTTATTTTTAGGGTTAGATTTGCCATAATCCACGAGCTGACGCGTCGCGATATCATAGCAGTATAAACCGGCGATGGACCCTATCCATAACTTATCGCCTACTCGGAGTAAAGCCCTGACATCCGAAGGCCCTCCTGCCGGAAAAGACTCAAAGCGATCTTCCTGATAATTGTAGAGCAATACACCTTGCCCGGTACCCAGCACAAAGCGCTTGTCGTCTATCAGCGCAATGCAGTAGACGAAGGTCTGAAAAGGAGATTTGGCGCCGGTGAGCGCCTGTAAAGAATAGCCATCGTAATTAAAAAGACCGTTGTTACTGCCCAGCCAGAGCATTCCCAAACTATCCTGCGCAAAGGAATGCACCGTATTTGCATTCGTTCCCAACGAAATATTCCGAAAAGATGGGTGATCCAGTGATTGCCCTAGGAGGGAACCACTGATCAACGAACTGACAAATAAACAATAGAAATAAAAAGAATGCATGGTATACGCGCTATACTACAAACTTACTTAATTCCCCACCGTTTTCAACTATTTCCTACATTTCCACTGCAATAAGATTCTCAGCGGCACGGTACAAATCGACTTCCAGTTCGTTTTCCCGGAAATCAACGATCCTCCTTCTCTGCCAACCCACGCATCCAGGTATTGAAATCTGCATCCGAAGGGATTTCAAGCTTCTTGCGCAACCTATTTTTGCGGACCTGTACAGCCCGGACCGTGACAAAGGTATATTCCGCTATGTTCTTTGTCGAAAAATTAAGAAAAGCCATGGCACAAAACTCCAGCTCTGTTGTTCTGATATTGGGGTCAAGGGTTTTCAAGGCCTGGATAAACTGCGGATAGAGTTCAGCAAATAATGTCAGGAACTCCGGGTTATTACTTTTGGCCAGTTCGATCAGGTTATTGAACTTATTTTCCCCGATCTGCTCCGTCAGTTCCCTATTGATGGTTTCAGTTTCCTGCAGTGCCTCTTCCTTTTGTCCCAACAGTTTACGGTTGTGCCTTACGCGCCATACAAAAAATGTAACGGCAATAATAAGTACTATCAGGATGACTATTGAAATCCGAACAGATTTCGACACCTTGGTAGCAGATTCCTCGTCTTTTAATTTCAAAATCTGATTGAGCACCTGGTCGACGACCTGTCTATTTTCCCATTCCAGAGAATCATTGAGCCGGCTAAAGGCCATTTCGTATTCATCGGCTTTAGCTTTGTCTAAGTTGCCTTCTCGATAACAATCAGCTAACTGCCTATAGGAATTTTTAATTCCATTTCTGATACCGATCTTTCTTTTATTTGCTAAACTCTTTTCATAAAAAACCGCTGCTTGTTTATAATTTCCTTTCGCAAGTTCCAAATTCCCAAAAAGTTGCATTGTATTAAATATTATGGGAATGTTATATTTTTCCACGAGGGCTATGGATTTATCGAGGTATCGTTGCGCGTTCGAGAAATCACCTTTGTTAACATATAACTGTCCCAAATTATCATAAACGATCAAATAACGCATTGGTTCCTTTCTTTCATCAAAATCTCGCAAGTTTTCCAATTGAAGAAGACTATATTTTTCCACGGAGTCGAGTTGTTTCAAATGATCGAAAACAACACTTAAATTTTCATAGGTAAACTGATAGGATAGTTTTTGTTTCAGGCCCGTTAGATTCTTGATTAAGCCCAACTGTAAACGAAATTCCCGTACGGCTTGCTGATACAAATTCAGCCCGCCGTAAGCTCTTCCCAATACCCGATGTACTTCGGATTGCATAAGTATTTTCTCCTTATAATGGTTCGTATGCTTAATAAGTTCAAGATGCTTGAGTCCCTCTTTGAAAAGCCCCAGATTCACAAGCCCTTCTGCTATATAAAAGCGCGACTTTGCCTTTCCGTCATCATAATTAGCTGCGTTAGATATATTAAGCGCTTCTATTGCAGTTTCCAGATGCGGTAACAATTGGCCTGCATCAATTAATTCTTTTGTTTTTTTCAAAAGTGAATCAACCTCTTGCTTTTTGCCATCGTTAGCAAATGTGTTAAGCGTCAACAAGCATAAAATAAATAATAAAAATTGTCTTTTCATCGTATTATTAGGTCATCATTTAATTTAAAGGTAGAAATCGCTAAATTCCGGCTCTAAAATAGCGTTTTTTTTTCAGTCAATACTTTCGTTCCTCAATAAATATAAAGGTACTTTTCGGCTATTTTATTCTCCATTCTATATTGTTCGTCTCAATAACTCCAAAATTATCGTTTAATCACATAAAAATCAGCAATACACATATTTATCACAAATATATCTCTTTCTTTTCCAGCGGATAATAAACAAGATCGCGTTCTGGCTGGAGATCAATTCGGACTAGATTTGAGAACTAAAAAAGGAGGTCGAATCCGTATTCGATCTTAGCATTACAAAAAAAGCTAGATCAATGCGTCGGTTAACACCATACCTTCACCGATACCTGATTCAAGTTCCTGATAATAGCTTTCCGCTTTTCGTTCCAATTCTTGTTTCATACCCCCCATGCGCGCGTCTCTAATTGATGCGGCCTGGCATTGTTGTAATCAATTGGTAGATAACCATAATAAATAGAAGGGCGATCTGCAACTTGCATAAGCTTACTAAAGTTATCCTCCGTACAGAATACCAGTTCATTATTTTCTTATCGCTGACATATTTGATGAGCGCATTTAAGTTAACTGCTTTCATTACTGTTAGGGCGCTAGTTTAAATCCCCTCCGTAGCACATAAATCGGATAGAAATAGGGATAAACAATTTCATCCGTAATTAACTTATGATAGCAAGTAAATACGCAAAGCTTTAATAATAAACACTTCCAAATAAAAAAGGCTAGATCAATGCTGATCTAGCCGCCTTTCAAAAACATTGTTTTTTACCTACGATAACCTATCTATCTTTATACAAATCTGCTCTATAAACAACATCAACAGGGAAATAGTTTTAATAAATTTCATTTTTTTTATAGCAAATCAGAAGCAATTCGGCAATCCCTAAAATAAGGATCCTGATCGCTGGTAAACAGTTAAACCAAGATTGGGATCATGTGGTTAGCTGACAGATAAAGCGATCTGCATTTAAAATATAAATGCAACAATATTGCTTTTATGAATTTTCTATCTATATTTGCCTTATAACGAATGGTCTTATCTTATTAATCCACTTCATCAATGCATACTATTTTTATTGTATCCATATTGTTTTTATCTCCTTTTCTAAGCGGGCTTAGTGTTCTCTTTTTAAAGCAGGGCAATTCATTTTTTTTGAAATTGATCCTTTCCTTTAGCGGCGCTTATTTATTTGGATTGACCGTGCTTCACCTGATACCAGATGTTTATGGGCACGGGGGAAGCAATGGCGAAACCATTGGACTTTATATCCTCGGTGGCTTCTTGTTTCAACTTTTACTGGAACATTTTTCTCAGGGCGTTGAGCATGGGCATGTCCATGTAGATAAAGAAAAAGTAGGTTCTTTCCCGATTGCCATTATTATAAGCCTATGCCTGCACGCCTTTTTGGAAGGCATGCCCTTGGTAAGCAGCGAGCGGACCCACCTTGTCTTTGGTATTGCCATCCATCATATTCCAGCCGCTTTCGCTTTAGGCACCTTACTATTGGCTGCCGGATCATCTAAAACTGTATTATTGATCTCGCTTTTGGCCTTTGCCGTCATGACACCCGCGGGCTTCCTGACCAGCCGCTTTCTCAGCGAAAATGCTGCAGGTAATCTAGCGCTGTATTTTGACAAGATCATGGCCGTGGTGATCGGCATATTCCTACACGTCTCTACCACCATCCTGTTTGAATCAGGATCTCCCGACCACCATATTTTCAATAGAAAGAAAATGGTAGCGGTATTGCTTGGTATTGTACTTTCCCTAAGCAGTCTGCTCTTTGGCGGACACAGTCATACCGGACATGATCATAAACATCAGCATTCAGAATCTGAACATCACCACCATTAAAAAACAGGCAATTGTGCTGTCATGCTGAAAAGCCAGGACATGAGTAGTAAAAAATAATCACTGCATTTTTGTCATGCGGCTTAGAATGGCACAGAAAGTGTATTATTGTAAATTCATAATTTAGGTTTATAATTGGTTAGTTAAAACGCTTGAATCTCCCCGGTTCAAGCGTTTTTTATGTCCGCAGTTTCTGAGCTACTCACAATAAAATAAACGACACTATTTTTTTGTCACTTGCTAAAAATAAAAAAGGCTAGATCAACCACGAACCTAGCCTTTACAAAAAACAATCCTCTAACCTACGTTTAATTATTTACATACTCGGTCAATAAACAAGATCACCGACAAATAGTTTGACCTTTTTTAAAAAAAACTTTACGCCTCAACAACTCCCTAGCGCAGCACATCGTCATCTATTGATACAATCCATTCATCCACAGGTAGTTTTAAGACAAAACCAATTGATCATAGCGATCGTTCTTATTGAACAATCGTTTTCGATTGTATTGGAAATAGAATTTTTTACAAAAATTAGCTTATCATGGAAACTGAAATTATCGAACTTGAAAAGGAATATTGGCAGGCAATGGAAGACCGCGACTTCGGGACCATTAAGCGCTTGACCCGATTTCCCTGCCTAGTGGCTGGAAAAAACGGAATACGCCAAGTTGATGAAACCACTTTTAAAACGATGTTTGATTCGAGCGAAGAAATTAAAGGTGCTAGAAATAAAGTCAGAAGAATCACAAGTCATTCAGGGACAAACTGCAGTTATTGCCTACCTGATCAAAATGGAATATGTGGCCACAGGTGAGAAAACGTCATTTAATTGTGCCTGTACCTCTACCTGGATCAAAGAAAATGAAGAATGGATCTGTGCGATGCATACCGAAACTGAATTGGCGGACTAAAGTGAGACCGGGAGTTTATCCAAACAACAACAAAGGCTAGGAGATCAATACCTAGCCTAAAAGAAAATACAATAATCTAACTATTTAAGGAATTCCCCTAAAAAACCATTGTCGAAGCAAGAAAGTTTTAAATAAGACAATTCGTCATACATACCGTTCTGTATACTATCCTTAAAAATCAGTCTCAACGCTTCATTGACTGGCTGCGAATATGAGGGTGGATTTAAAATTTAAAGGTAAATTAGATAAGATAATACCATCGCGGTATGTCTGTATACGAAAGGACATCATCGTATTTTTAACTCGGTCTTTGTATCGCTCCCTGATAAAGCATGTTATCCACTTTTTTGTAAACTTCCGGGTCGTGCTTTTTAATTTTTATTTTAACATACTTTGAAGCAGGCATATTACTTTCCTTGACTACATTATTGACCGAAACGAGCACATTCGTCTCGGGAAAATAAGTGACTGTATTCTTTTCCGGAATCTGATAGGCAACAACAATAAATAGCGGGGCCACACGTTCGATACCATCATCATAATTAAACAGATCCACGCGTTCACCGGCCTTAAATCCTGCCTTGTCGATATCCACCTGGTTCATAAAAATTACCCGACGTTCATTTTTGATCCCCCGATAACGATCGTCCAACCCGTAAATGGTGGTATTGAACTGATCATGGGTACGGGTAGTAGCCATCATATATTCGTCCTCAGCTAAGGTATTGTCGGGTATATCGGTCAGTGTAAACGGTGCCCGGCCGGCAAGATCCTTGGCAAAATATTGCTTATCACGCGCCGCATTTGGAAGATAGAATCCACCTTTTTGCCGTACCCGGACATTATAATTATCAAAACCCGGAATACATTGCTCGATGTCGTCCCGAATGGCATCGTAACTATCATGATAACGTTGCCAGTCCACAACAGCCCGTTCGCCCAACGTCGCCATGGCCATCCGGCAAACAATCTGCGCCTCATTGATCAGATTTTTGGAAACCGGTTCCAGCATACCCTTTGAATCCTGCACAACACCCATTGAATTTTCAGTACTTACGATCTGCAGCTCTCCATTTACAATATCTTTATCGCTACGCCCATAAGTGGGTAAGATTAAGGCCTCTTTACCATGGACAAGGTGTCCACGATTTAATTTCGTGGAGACAGCTACCAACAGATTCAGTTTGCGTAAAGCATGTGCTGTATAGGTCGTATCTGGTGTAGCGGACAGGAAGTTACCCCCCATACAAAACATTACCTTTACTTTTTCTTCGTGGATAGCCTTAATGGCACGAACAACATCATAACCATGTTTCCTCGGCATCTTAAACCCATAGAAATTCTCGAGGCGATCCAATTGCTCATCGGTCGGTTTTTCATCAATCATCATCGTTCTATTCCCTTGCACATTACTGTGCCCACGGACCGGACAGACACCAGCACCCGGAATCCCCAGGCTCCCCTTCAGCAAGAGGATATTTAGAATCTCACGGATCATATCCACACCATTGGGCTGCTGCGTCAGCCCCATTCCCCAGCAGAAAATAATACGTTTTTTAAAAGCTAAGGTAGCAGCGGCCTCATACAATGCTTCTTTGGAAACTCCCGAAAGCCGAGCAAGTTCATCCAGATTATAGTGATCAAATTGCTTTAAAAAATTCTCATACCCTACTGTCTTTTCCTGGATAAAGGATGCGTCAAACACAGTCCCCGGGCTTTTCATCTCAAACTCAATCAATAGAAGCTCCAGCGCTTTTAATAAAGCCATATCTCCATTGATCTTTACCGGAAGGTACAGGTCTGCCAACTGAGCGCCCCCATGAAGGATCGCACCGACACTCTGCGGATTGGTAAAACCCATTAGTCCAGCTTCGGGCAAGGGATTGATCGCAATGATCTTGGCCCCATTCTGCTTTCCTTTTGCTAGGGCACTCATCATCCGTGGAGCATTGGTACCGGGATTTTGTCCGATAATGACGATAACCTCGGCATCGTAAAAATCTTCGAGCTTCACTGTCCCCTTACCGATACCTATCGTGGGGCGCAAGGCAGAACCCGAAGTCTCGTGACACATATTTGAGCAGTCGGGCATGTTGTTGGTCCCAAACTCTTTCGCAAATAATTGATAGACAAATGAGGCCTCATTACTTGTTCTTCCAGAAGTATAAAATGCAGCTTGATCCGGTGATTCCAGCGCATTGAGATGCGCAGCTATTTTCTTAAACGCATCCGCCCAGCTTATTGGCTGGTAATGGGTCGCGCCCTGCGGCAAATACATCGGATCGGTAAGCCTTCCCATCTTGCCGATCTGATAATCATCCAGTTGAGCAAGGTCAAACACACTGTTCTGTTTGAAAAACTCCGGCGTAACCCGCTTACTGGTGGCCTCCTCGGCAAGGGCCTTTGCTCCATTTTCACAGTACTCCCCCAGTGCCGAACGTTCATCATCGGGGTCAGGCCATGCGCAGCTCGGGCAGTCAAAGCCACCCATCTGATTCATTTTGAACAGTGCCCGCGTCCCGCGGATAGCTGCTTTTTCCTCAAATAGATCCTTAAAAGCCGCCATTACTGCCGGAATACCAGCCGCAGATTTTTCAACATGTGTGAGTTTGAGATCCAGTAGCCGATAAGGATTTTCTGCGCTAGGCTCTTTTTTGAGTTCTTTGGCGATCCCTTTTTGATTAAATTCTTCCATAAGCCCTGTTAGTTAATTGATCAACAAGTAAGACTAGGATTCGGGTAATTATCACTTTGATCCTCCACTGTATTATCAATACATACAAAATCCTTTTCGACCAACAGCTTCACTTGACCAGCCTGCCCGTCAAAACCCACCGTTTCCGTTGCTGCCAGCTCCTCGATCATACGTTGAGGGATCCCTAGCACCACACTATTTTCCACAAAATCTGCAGTGAGCTCCTGACCATCTATTTTTTCTATCCTATAAATCAATGGCCTACCAATAAATGCTGTCACACTCGATACCACACCATTCTCGGCCAGCTCAGCCACTTCCGACTGCGTCAAGCGATATCTTACCGAATTATCTTTAATTCTTAGTTTCATTTTAATTTATCTTTAGGTCAGGTTACAGTCCTGTATTTCCCGACAGCTGTATATCAACATTCAAGCCTATTTCAACATCATCAATGGCAATACCATATAAAGCGCTGTTCTCGTTATATTTTTTCAATCCTACAGTTGCGGCCCATATGATAAATATTAAATCGATTATCACGTAGAAACCCCAACAATGTAATATCAAATTCTTTCGCTAAATCTATGGCCAGACTCGAAGGCGCTCCTATCGCTGCCACGATGGCGATACCAGCCATTGCCGCTTTTTGAATAAGCTCAAAACTCGCTCGCCCACTTAATAGCAGGATATTGTCCCTCAGCGGCAGTCGCTCTGTGAGCAGGGCATGACCAACTAGCTTATCCAATGCATTGTGTCTGCCAACATCCTCTCGGAGGGCAAGCAGATTTCCGTCCAGATCAAAAATGCCAGCAGCATGTATTCCCCCGGTAGCACTGAAATTATTCTGCAAAGTCTGCAGCTTCGCTGCGAGTTGATATAGTACCTGAACGGATATGACTTGTTGTTCGCCCATTCGCGTATCAAATATGCTGACTGTCCGTATCGATTCAATAGAGCCTTTCCCACAAACGCCACAACTGGAAGTCGTATAAAAGTTCCTTTCTGCTTTCATCAATTGTGGTACAACATCCTCCGCTAGCAGCACCGTCACACGATTTTCGCTATTTCTGGTACATGCAGATTCCGAATGACGGATTGTCTTAATCTGATGGTTGCCAGCGATGATCCCCTCCGTAAAAAGAAAACCCGCGGCAAGCTCTCTATCGTTGCCCGGAGTACGCATCGTAACAGATATATTTCTAAGCTCCTTTTCTCCATTCCGATGATATAATAACCCAATTTCGAGCGGCTCCTCGATGGCAATATCATCCATGCAGGAAAAACTACTGCTGTCTTTTAGTTTAACGATCTCGATCTTCCTGACCGATTTATTTTCCTGTAAATCTGCTTCCATTTCACTAAAATGTTAACTAAATAACCACTTCGTAGATCCAGCGAATAAATACATTAGGCTTCATGCGCATCCATCTCCATTTAAATTTACTAATATTTCACCAAAACAACAGCAGAAAAAACGCTTAGCAAGATCTTTGGTAAAGCCGGGGGAAACTAAAAAAAAGAAGGGGGTATGAAATTTTGATGTTAAATACGATATCGAAGGGATAAGTTACGCCAAATCTCTGTCGCAAAATGCTGATCCGAATCCATATGTTCAAAAAACCAGTTATCACCCCTTTTTACCAATTTTTGATCCGTTCCATCCAGTAAAATTGGCACTTCGGTATCCTGCTTGGATAATGACTTTTTCAACAACACAAGCTGGTAATCCTGTCCTTTGTAAGTTAAACGAAATACCTGCGAACGATGCGATTCTCCACTTACTAAACTACTTGTGCCATTCATAAATATACAGCTTCTAAATTTTTAAATACGGGAATTATACCAAACCAATAACGCTATCAAAAGCATAACAATTAAAAGAATAAAGTGTTGACGACACGATATTTTTTTATAACGAATTACAATAAATAATCGTGCCAAAAGACTTTATTTCTCCAAAAAAAGTTGATCGATAATCATTCCTCCATTGTGGATTGCGTGCAGTTGCGATTTAGTCCACTCTTTGGCGGTTTTAATGCTTTTACCCCATACAAAGGTGTATCGGTTAGCAACAGATTCGATCTTCGTACCAGCTGTAAACAACGCTTCTTTCAATGATACGGTCCCTTCTTCATTCTCAGAATTGTAACGAACTGTCGTTAATCACATACGTTTTATTTTTGATCAGCTCATATATTTCGGCACCCGCCAGGATAACCGGTCCGTAACCGTGTGCGGCAAATTTATTAACAGGACGGTAATAGTAAAATGCCGGATCGAACCCCATGCCTGTACCCACACAGGTGCCTTCCACCTGCCCCTGACTGTTGATTTTTGAGTGCACGGCATTCCATGCCTGCAGCACCATCGGGCCATAGGCTTTGATATCCAACCAGCCGGCATTGATCCCTCTGGCGATACAATAGGCGTAGATTGCTGTTGCCGATGTTTCCAGATAAGAATCGTTTCGGTCAAGCAGCTGATGCCAGAATCCGGTACCGTGCTGCAGCGCCACAATACCGGCGACGTGTTTCTTGAATTGTGCCAGCAGCCTGCCCCGGGCGGGATGGCCCTCCGGCAGCACATTCAGCAATTCGACTTTAGTCAGCAGCGCCCAGCCATTTGCTCTAGCCCAGTGGAATGCCGGGTGCGGCTCCATACCCTCTACCCAACCGTGCAGGTACAGTCCTTTTTCGGGGACAAACATTTTATCGGCAAAGAGCCAAAATTGCTTCATTGCCTCATCTAAGTACCTACTGTCTCCGGTAAACCGGGCCATCTGTGCTAGGGCAGGCAGGCTCATATAGAGATCATCCAGCCAGAGCGTGTTTGCCTGCGGTCTGTTCCGGGCCAATGTGCCGTCCTTCAGACGGAATTCTTTCGTCAGGATGTAATCTATATAATTGGTGATACTCGGTTTCATGTCCGTATGCGGTGTTCTGCCGTACTGTGCCTTGATCATTGCTGTGCACATGGATCCAGCATCATCCAGTGCATGCGGCTGTACAACGGAATGCACCGGAGACCGATACCCCTGGTGGCGGGATTCGAGCTTTTTGAAGTGCGGCAATACCCTGCTGATAAATTCGAGCCGTTCGGTCGTATAAGCTGCATATCGGGGCTCCCCGATCACCTCTGAGGCCCGCAACATGGCACCATAAGTAACACCCCACTCGTAGCTGATCAGCCGAAAATCACCTTCTTTGAATCGTGTATTGGTATCGATTTTAGCCAGATCCGTCACAGGTTTGTGGTCCGCTTTCTGTTCAAGAGCCATGGGCGTCACCCGATCGAGATACGCATACACCCGGTCTATATCAGCGCGGATGCTATCTAGTGTCGTCTCACCGTACATCACCGGGTATTCGGGTTTCATCAGGTGCAACGGCGTGTTGGAATCATTGATATCTGCCTTATCTTTCTGCGAACTGGGTTGACATCCATATATAGCCAGCAAGACAAACGGCATAAGCGAAAATTTCTTCAGGTTCATCATGATAAAATTGGTTTTGTAGATCAGTTTATCAGACAAGATACGGCATCAGTCAGACATAACCGTTCTGTGGTGTCATGCTATTTAGCAGGCAACCTATTTTTCCTTAAAGTGTGACAAAGGCTGCCTACTCCCACTGCTGTATAAGGATTCGATCTGGAGTGGACATGAGTGGCTTGTCAAGGGTAGAAGGCACTAACATGACGAAAAGTAACTTAAAGTTTTTTCTGCACAAAATAAATAGTAATTTCAGCCCTACAACCGATTATTCGAAATTACGTGGATAAAATCAATATAGTGCAGCGATGTTTATGTTTTCTGATAGCTTGTCTGATTACCATACAACTATCTGCACAAACCAAACCCATCGCTCGTTTCAGCCATCTTACCACAGCAGAGGGCCTATCACAAAGCACCGTCACCTGCATCCTAAAAGATAAATATGGCTTTATGTGGTTTGGTACCATGGACGGTCTCAATAAATATGACGGTTACCAGTTCAAAATCTATAGAACCATACAAAATAATAAGAAGAGTCTTCCTAACAATCAGATAAAATCGCTGTATGAAGACCCCCATGGCGAGCTTTGGATCGGGACGATGGGTGGCGGTTTGGCCCGTTATGACCGGGACAATGATTCTTTTGAGCATGTCATAAAACCCCAAATTGGAAATAACAGAATTGATGTGAGCGTCAATGCCATCCTGGAAGATAGCAAAGGAAACTTTTGGGTGGGGACTTATTCCGATCTCTATTCAATGGACAAAAAGACAGGTCATTTGACCCGCTATCAGTTCAAAGATACCAAGGGGCGTGCTATTACGGCTGTTGTTACGTCTATTTTTGAAGATGACAGGCGAAATCTATGGGTAGGAACAGAAAACGGCCTTATCCTGTTGAACAAAGAAACCCAGCGCAGCACTTATTTCACTTCGACAGGCGCCCGGGGCGCACTGAGCAATAATAAAATCAATGTAATAACACAACATGGAGACGGGTATTTATGGGTTGGGACGTATGGTGGCTTAAACCGGTTCGATTACCATACCAATACATTTACCGCCTACAAAAAAGAACAAGGCAACAGCAAATCAATAAGCAATAATGTTGTCCTTACAATCGTTCCTGCCGGTGAGCATAAACTCTGGGTAGGCACCGAAGAAGCATTAGAATTATTCGATTGCAAAACCGGGGATTTCACACATTATCAGAATAATATCGCCGACGAGGAAAGCCTGAACCATAATTCGATATACGCACTGTTATTGGACAAGGAAGGTATCCTATGGATAGGAACTTTTGCCGGGGGAATTAATAAATATGACCTGAATCATACCTATTTCCAGCTTTTTAAAAATTTTCACGTCACATCAGGTCAGAGCACAAGCACCATTACTTCATTTGCCGAACAGGCTGACGGGGATATATGGGTGGGTTCCGATGGCGGATCACTCAATCTTTGGAAACGGACAACAAATGAATTTATCCACTGGGATCCCAATGATAAAAAGGGATTAAATTCATTCTCCGTGCTCTCTTTACTGACGACAAAAGATAAAAAAAGTTTATGGATCGGAACCTATGAACGCGGGCTTAAGAAACTGGACCTGAGTACAGGTACATTTAGCCATTTTTATAGCGGTAAGGGACCGCTCCAGTTGAGCAACAATACCATTTATGCGCTGGCAGAAGACCGACTTGGTAATATTTGGCTTGGAACCAATGGAGACGGAATCAACATCATACAGAAAAATACACCGGAGATCAGGAAACATCGCGCCGATGGCCAGGCCAAGGGACTAAACAACAACTATATTCGGGCATTTTATGAAGATGACAACGGCGAGATGTGGATCGCTACCTATGGCGGTGGCATCAATATCTATCATCCGGCGGACAACCGTTTTACCTGTTATAACAGAGCAAACAGCAATCTCCAGAGTGATATCATCAATACCATTTATGGCGATTCTGACCGCAGCATCTGGATCGGTACGATTGGCGGTGGCTTGCAGCGTTTTGATAGACAGCGTAAGACATTTGTAAGCTATCGTGAAGAACAGGGCCTGCCCAGCAATGTGATCAACAGCATTGTTGAAGACGATAATAGACAGTTATGGATCAGCACGAATAATGGGGTAAGCCGGTACAGTCTGGATCAGCATACTTTTTCAAACTATAACCGGTATAATGGCTTACAAGGAAAAGAATTCCTCGCAGGCGCAGATCTCAAAACGAGCAGGGGGGAAATTCTGTTTGGTGGCAACAACGGATTTAATGTTCTTCATACGGATAATATCCGGCGAAATGTACACGCCCCTCCGGTAATCTTTACCGATTTCCAGTTATTTAACAAACCTGTTGTGATAGGCGCCGAAAACTCTCCTCTGACGCGCAATATCAATGAGACCGACGAACTGGCGCTGAACTATGATCAAACTGTATTCACCATTGAATTTGCGGCGCTCGGTTATACCATTCCCGAAAAGAACCAATATGCTTATCTACTGGAAGGCTTTGACAAAGAGTGGAACTATGTAGGCAATAACCGAAGAGCTACATACACCAATCTGGATGCAGGCACATACACGTTTAAAGTAAGAGCCGCCAACAGCGACGGGATATGGAACTCCAAGGAGGCGATATTGAAAATTGTCGTTGCTCCCCCTTTTTGGCGGACCGCCTGGGCATATTGCCTATATGGGCTGATCACCACTGTTGTACTCTACCTGCTTTTTCTGGAAATAAAATCAAGGGAAAAGCTCAAAAATGATGTGCTTTTAGAGCGATTAGCCGCGAAGAAGAATGAAGAGATCAATGCGATAAAGGTCAATTTCTTTACCAATATCTCACATGAATTACGCACTCCCCTTTCATTGATCCTGGATCCGCTCCGAAAAATCATCCATCAGGACATCAGCATGGATCAGGTGAAGACCTACAGCAGGCTCGTGTACAAAAATGCAGACCGCTTGCTCAACCTGGTCAATCAGCTCCTGGATTTTAGACGGCTGGAAAATGGGGCGGCGTCATTCAAAGCGCATACTGTAAACGTGGTCGAATTGATCAACGAAATATGCGAAGCTTTTAAAGAACGTGCCCAGGTACGGGAGATAGACTTTTCTATCCGCTATGCCAGCCCTGTCATACGGCTTTCCATTGATGAAGATAAGTTTGAGAAAATTCTTTCCAATCTGCTCTCCAATGCATTTAAGTTTACACCAAACGGAGGAAAGATCGACGTAGTGGTAGAACGAAGTGAAACTGTCGTCGAAATCCACGTCATCGATAATGGCATTGGAATTCCGGAAGCAGATAGGGAACGTATTTTTGAAATATTCTACAAAGTAGATGGGGTACATCCTTATGAAAACAAGTCATCCGGCATCGGTCTGGCTTTGACCAAGGAGCTTGTCGAATTGCATGGCGGAAAAATAACGGTTCAGAGTGAAGTCGGCCGGGGGTCGGACTTTACCGTCCATCTAGCTACCCAAGGCACGATATTGCAGGATAAGGACGATGCTTTTGTCGCGCGGTATGAAGAATTGCTGTCGCCCCTGTTCGGTCAGGAAACAGAACAGATACAGGCTATCGAAACAGATACCCATCTGAAAGAAGACCGGCCGATCGTGCTGTTGATTGAGGATAATCCCGACCTACAGGCCTATATCCGTCACGAGCTGTCGGCATATTTTGAAATTCTGAGCGCCACCAATGGACTTGACGGTCTGGAACTCGCCAGACAGTCTGTTCCTGACCTGGTAGTCAGCGATATTATGATGCCCAAAATGAATGGTCTGCAGGTCTGTCAGGAACTCAAAGCAGATGAACGCACCAGCCACATTCCAATTGTTTTACTGACGGCCAAGCAAACCGACGACAATAAGATCGAAGGGTATACACATGGTGCGGATGCCTATATTCCAAAACCCTTTGCGATGGATCTATTGATTGCACGCATCACTAACCTGCTCCTCTCAAGAAGAAAATTACGGGAGCTATTTGACAATGCAAACAGGCAGGATACATCCGGCAAATTACCGGAGCTGAACAGCCTTGGCGCGATCGACCGTGACTTTTTGCAGAAAGTAGAACATCTGGTGGAAGAAAACCTGAACAATAAAGAATTTAATATTGATCTGTTAGCTGAGCTGCTGCATATGAGCAGACGTCAGCTATACCGCAAGATAAAAGCCCTGACAAATCAGGGCGTACAGGAATACATATTGAGCATCAGTCTCAAACATGCGCGCAATATGCTCCTCACAGGCAACTATACCATTGCCGAAATCGCTTATTTGGTCGGTTTCTCAGAACCCTCAAATTTTAGCAGGTCATTTTCCAAATATTTTGGAATGAGTCCCAAAAACTATCTTGAATGGGCTGAAAAGCAAAATAATTAGCTTTTGGCATTCGCTGATATGCTTTTGGCACGCACTGATAATTACTTTTTTCACATTTAAGTCTAATATTGGCTATTGACGGCCGGGCGTCCGGTCAGGCCGTCTAAGGCATAACTAATTATAGTGTGAATGGAAAAAAAACGTAAACAGTATTGTACATGATCAGATCTGTACGCCAATTATTTTATCAAAAATTTAAATAACCAATTTTATATGATCTCAAAGTTATTATCTAAGCCGATCGGTCTGGTCTGGCTTGTGAGTGCGCCTGCCTTGTTAACGGCGCAGGTAGCAAATAAAAAAGTGGATGGTATTGTCAAGAATGAGTCGGGCATGGTATTGTCCGGCGTGTCGGTCAAGGTAAAGGACGGTACTGCTACCGCTGTGACCGATCGTTTCGGGCATTATCAGATCAACGCTGCTCCTACAGACGTACTGATATTCTCCTATATCGGTATGCAGACATCGCAAGTACCTGTCGGAAATCAGGCATTGGTCAATGTCACCCTGACTTCTGCTGCTACGCAGCTAGAAGATGTCGTCGTCGTGGGCTACGGTACCATGAGGCGTGCCGACGTCACCTCTTCGATCTCATCCGTAAGTGCAGAAGCCATAAAGGACCTGCCAGTTGCAGGTGCTGATCAAATGCTGCAGGGGAAAGTCGCGGGGGTAAGTGTTTCGGCCAATGGTGGCCAGCCCGGAGGAGGAATATCCGTACGCGTAAGGGGACTGACATCCATCAATGGAAACGAACCGCTCTATGTGATCGACGGTATTATCGTCCCTACCGGAAAGAGCTCCATTGCACAGGATAAACTTGGCGGAATGGCCGGATCTACCTCCCAAAGCGGAATTGCAGGGATTAACCCCAATGATATTGAAAAAATAGACATCCTCAAGGATGCTTCCGCGCAGGCCATCTACGGTTCCCGTGGAGCCAATGGCGTAGTACTGATTACCACAAAACGCGGAAAAGCCGGCGAAGGAAAGGTAAGCTATGATATGTACTATGGCGAATCAAAAGTCCCTACCCGTCTTGATCTGATGAACTTAAGCCAGTTTGCACAGTATAACAATCAGGTGTTGCAGGAAATCAGTAAAGTTACCGGAAATCCCTATACGCCTATCGGAGAATATCAGCGTCCGGAAGTCCTGGGAGAAGGAACCAACTGGCAAGATGCCATCTTTCAGAAAGGCAAGATGCAGAATCATCAATTAAGTTTTTCGGGAGGAAGTGAAAAGACGACCTATTATTTGGGTTTAAATTACTTTAAACAGGACGGTACGATCATCAACTCCGGATTTGACAGGTTGTCCCTGCGGTTTAACCTTGACCACCAGATCAAAAGCTGGCTGAAGGTCGGTATCAGCAGCAGCACCGCCCGCACCAATCAAAAAACCACATTGACCAACGGATCTGATGCCATCGTCAACGTTGCCGCTTTCAATAGTCCAGCCGCCCCGATTTTTGGACTGAACGGGGATTTTGCACCACCGGTATCCATAGGAGGCTATGCTTTTGGGAACCCCGTCAATCCTGTGGCACTGGCACAGTTGCGCCAAAATACAGGCGATCAGTTCAAAGCCTTTGGAAGTGTCTACGGAGAGTTGATTTTCACCAAGTTTTTAACCATGCGAAATGAGATCAACTACGACGTTACAAATGATAATAACATGTCTTTCCAGCCCTCCCTTTCATCGGGCGGAACGACAATACTCGCCCCAAGTAAAATCGTCGAACAACGCAATCCCAGCTACTACTGGGCATTAAGGAATTACCTGAACTACAACCAATCCTTTGGTCAACATAACATCAATGCACAGATCGGACATGAAGCCCAGGCCTCCTATTATGACAATATATTGGCTTCACGGCAAAATCTGGCCCTCAATATACCGTCTATTGCAGCAGGTGAACAGGAAAACCAGGTCATCGAAGGAGGCAAAGGAGACTGGGCCATGGAGTCCTATTTCCTGCGAGCCGGTTACGCGTATGACAACCGCTACTCTGTTAACCTCTCCCTGAGACGTGACGGCTCCTCCAACTTTGGACCAGACCGTAAGCTAGGCTACTTCCCTGCGGCCTCCGTGGGATGGACAGTTACAAATGAAAAGTTTGCCAAAAATCTCAAGGTATTGAATTACCTGAAAGTACGTGCCGGAGTCGGAGCTGTGGGCAGTTCAAATGTCGGCGGGGCAAGCTATGCAACCAATATCCGTCTATTCGCCACCGGCCCCTTTGGCGCGGGCGGCGTACCCGACAATGTCGGCAATCCGGCACTCGGCTGGGAATCTGTCACCACCTACAACGGTGGATTTGATGCCGGTTTCCTCAATGGACGTCTGGATGTCACCTTCGATATCTATAAAAAGATCACCTCTGACATGCTTATGGCAACTCGACTACCCAAATATACAGGCATAGGGACGGAATGGAATGATATCAAATCGCCTAATGTCAATGCAGGCCGGATGACAAATACCGGATTTGACATCGGTATATCTTCTACCAATATCAATAAAAATGGCTTCACATGGAAAACAAACCTTGTGCTATCCCATTATAAAAATCGTCTGGACAAACTAAACAGCGACCAGGCCGACCTGATGCGTTATACGGAATATAGCAATGCCGTTATCCTGACCCGTACCGTTCCGGGAGGACCTATTGGCCGCTTTTATGGGTTTATTTCGGACGGATTGTTTACTTCTGAAGATGATCTGCACAACCATGCGAATCAAGGCCAAGCTATTGGTTCAAAAGGCTTATGGCTGGGCGATGTCAAATATCGCGATCTCGACGGGAACAATGTCATCAATGATGGAGACATGACCTATATAGGAGATCCTAATCCAAACTTTACATTCGGATTAACCAACTCGTTCAAATATAAAGGATTTGACTTATCTGTATTCCTGCAGGGGTCTCAAGGTAATGATATCCTAAATTATACCAAGAGATCATTGGAAACACCGGTCAATGTATACTGGAATCAATTGCAGACCTCATTGACAGATCGCTATTCCGAATTGTTCAATACCAATGGTACTGTACCCCGATACAATCAGTGGCATCAAGATAATAAACGTGTGTCAAGCCGTTTTGTCGAAGATGGCTCATACCTACGGATACAAAATATTACCCTCGGCTATAATTTGCCCACAGCCTGGATCAACAGAATCAAAATGCAGGCCGCACGGATTTATATCTCAGGACAGAATATCTACACCTTTACAAAATACAGTGGATACGATCCAGAATTAGGTTCCTACAACAATGACGCGCTGATGCAGAATATTGACCTGGGTAATTATCCCAATCCGAGAACCTTTACGATCGGTGCTAATATAACTTTTTAAACCATTGAACAAGACATTATGAAGACAAAACTGATATACACAATAGTTGGCGGCCTATTGTTTTTGGGATCCTGTAAAAAAAGTTTTCTAGACAGGCCTTCACAGAATAATCCAACGCTGGACACTTATTATAATTCCGATGCGGAAGTAAGGGGTGCAACCGGCTATCTGTACAATACCGTATGGTATGATTATCAAGATAAAGCCTTCCATGCCATCGGCGAGGTGCTGTCGGGCAATATGTACACCGGTGATCCCGTCTACAACACCTTCTTGAATTTTACGGTATCCGGAACCGACGAACAGGTGAGCCGTTCCTGGTATTCTTTTTATAAAGTAGCAGGAAACGCCACCGTGCTGATCAACACCTTTGAAGAAAAAATGAGCAAAGGCGGAGATCCCTCCTATCTAACGCAGGGCATTGCGGAGGCAAAGTTTATCCGGGCGGTCGCATATTTTTATCTAGCCCGAGTCTTTAAGGATGTTCCCATCGTCACCGATCCGGTCTCAATGGCTACGACGGGCAACTTTAATACACCACGCTATCTGCAGGCCGATGTCATTAAGTTTGCCTTGGATGATATGGCTTTTGCGGAGGCAAACCTGAAAGACAACGATACCCCCGGACGAGTGACCAAGCTATCGGCTACCGGCATGATGGCCAAAATGTATCTCTACTTAAAAGACTACGAAAATGCACGAAAGAAGGCAGAAACGGTCATCAACGCTAAAAAATACAGCCTATATCCTGATTATGGGAAGATGTTTACCGATCAGAGTGCCAATAACAATTCCGAGAGCCTCTTTGCCTTACAGTGGGTAGCATCAGGGGGATATGGTGTCGGCAATCCCATCCAGGCCTATGTAGGTCCCGAGCCATTATTGAAAGAAACCACCGGAGCCGGATGGTCCGCTATTATTCCGTCAATCGACCTATTGGACAGCTATGAAGTGGGCGACAAGCGCAAAGGCTGGTCCATTATGGAGCAGGGATTTCATCGGGATGACTGGAAAAATTCAGCCTTTCCGAACGGCTTTACCTACGATACCACATGGATGAGCTCCAATGACAATGCACGGAAGATAAAAACAGGTACCCGTTCCAATGCGCTGAAATACGTGGTCGGTCCGGGCGGCGGCGGTCAGGATGTCAATGGTACATCCACGAGCATCTGTACCTACATCTTGCGCTATGCCGATGTATTACTGATCTATGCAGAGGCCGTATTGGCTGATCAGGCGCAGAGTACAGATGCGAAAGCACTTGCCGCTGTCAATGACATCAGACACCGTGCCGGACTGGGCACCTCACGCGATCTGACCGTATTGACCCCAGCGAATATATTACATGAGCGACGGGTAGAATTTGCATTTGAGGGAGATTATTGGTTTGACATTCAACGCCAAGGGTTTACGAAGGCCAAACAGCTGGTGGAAGCGCAGGAAAGAGGCACCTACAGTTCAGTAGGCAAGCCAATGGTGGATCATCTCAGCGTTACGCTCAGCAGTGAAAGCAAGTTATACCTTCCGATCCCGACAACCGAGGTGGTCAACAATCCAGAGCTGGCCAAACCCGCTGTTCCTTATAAACCTTAATATTATGAAAAAACTTATGAAGACCTTATATCACTACGTCTGCATCCTCGTAATAGCATGCTTTGCATTTGTTTCCTGTAAAAAAGACGATAAGCTGTCACCATCAGGAAATCCCCAAGCTGATCCATTGGAAGTGACATCCGGTCCTCCGGGTACGGTAATCGTACTGACCGGCCAGGGGCTTGCGGGCATGAAATCCATAGTTTTTGAAACGGGAAATGTTCCTGCCGGCTTCAATCCAGCTTTTAACAATGACCATGCGCTGGTATTCCGTGTACCGGACACAGCGGCAGCGGGGCAGCAGGACATCATCCTGACCAATATGTTGGACAAGCAATTACGGGTGCCCTTCAATGTCACACCCTTACCTTCAGTTGCCACAGTTTCAGACTACAACTTTACCCCCGCGGTCACCCAGCTTACCCTGAGCGGCAACTATTTAAATGATGTAACAGAGGTGACTCTGACCGGTACGGATGCAAAGGCCACCATCGTGAGCAAAAGTCAACGTCAGCTGGTGGTGACCCTACCGCAGACAGAAGTCAGCAGAACAAAACTCGATATCAGAAGCCAAGCCGGAGAAATTACGACAACACAGGAGTTTGTCAACGTTGATCAGGCTTTCAGACTCTTTACGGATACCTATCAAAATGGTTTTGAAGGCTGGGGCTGGGGAGCTGTAACAATTAGCACGGCAACCTTTAAGTCGGGAAATGCATCTTCAAAAATGGTTTACGGCAAAGGAAGCTGGTCTGCCAATGGCATGGCCAACTGGGGTGACGGCATGGCCAAGAATGCCGACTTAAAATTCCTTTCATTCTGGATTAAAGGCGGTTCGCAGGACTATACCCTTTTTCTTACCAGCGATGGGCGCGCTGCGGGCTTTGGAAATGCCGACAGATCCACTCCCATCCGTGTGCCGGCAGGCGTATGGACCTATGTCCGCCTGGATCTCGCGGATATCGGTCTCTGGAGCAAAGGCAATGCCTTCAAACAGCTCGGTCTATGGATCGAGGGACCAGATGCACAGGATGAAACGTTCTATTTAGACGATGTAATTTTCTTTAAATAGCAGGTCAAAATCATTATTGCAGCGGCATTTGGTCCCGATCAAATGCCGCTCAGTAAAAATCGTCGATTATTCGGCGACCTAGCACCCATTACAAATGATGAAGCATATAAAAATTTTTACGGTAGCGGTGATCCTATGCCTGCTCCATAAAAGCGGAATTTCCCAGACCGCAGTACAAAGGCATGGAAGCCTCAGTATAAAACAAGGAAAAATAGTAGACCAACACGACAAGATCGTCCAATTGCGAGGCATCAGTTTCTCCTGGAGTATTTGGGGCGGCAAAAAGTACTATACCCCAGAAGTCGTTGACCGGCTGGTCGACGATTTTAAAGTCAACCTGATCCGTGTTGCGCTAGCCGTGGAACCGGACGGTGGCTATCTGCAATCTCCCGAAGAGCAATTCACACTGATCAAGAACGTTGTAGACCGGGCATTGCAGCGTGGCATCTATGTCCTGATAGACTGGCACGACCACCATGCGGACCGCAATATCAATCAGGCCAAAGCTTTCTTTACGCGGATGGCACAGCAGTATCCAGATCATCCACAACTTATTTATGAGATCTGGAATGAACCCGAAAGAACGACCTGGCAAGTGGTCAAGTCCTATGCTGAGGAGCTGATACGTACCATCCGAAAGGATGCCAAAAACAATATTATTGTCGTCGGATCTCCGCATTGGGATCAAGATGTGGATAGTGTGGCCAATGATCGGATTCTGGGCTTTAATAACATTGCGTATTCTTTTCATTTCTATGCGAGCGATCCGAATCATCAGGAGCAGCTGAGAGACCGTGCTCAGAAAGCAATCGGGCAACAATTGCCTTTGTTCGTTACCGAATGGGGCGTAGGAGAAGCCGATGGCAATGGCCAGTTTGATCTGAAAAAGACGAAGATCTGGCTCGACTGGATGGAAAACAATCAACTCAGCTGGGCAAACTGGAATCTGACAGATAAGGACGAAACAACCGCTTTGCTTAAACCGATGGCTCCCCTGCATGGCCATTGGAAGAAACAGCATCTTACCCCGGCGGGGCAATATATCAAGGCGCAATTGAGAACACTTAACCCCTAAAGCATGAGAATCTTCTTACTTGTAAATTTACTCATGCTGGGGCTGCAGAGCTGGGGGCAGCAACAATTGATTGATAAAGATGCAACGGTACAAACACAGGCGCTGTATACAAACCTCAAAAGATGGGCTGGCAGTCATGTATTGTTCGGCCAGCAGGATGCAACAGCCTACGGACATGGATGGCAGGGAGACAAAGACCGATCGGATGTACAATCGGTCACCGGTTCGCATCCGGCTGTCATCGGCTTCGACTTTATGGGTTTTTCAGGTCAATCTCCCAAAACCATTTCCGATAATCAGCAGCTGCTCCTGCAACAGGTCAGCGATACATACAACCGTGGTGGCATTACGACCATTTGCTGGCATTTTAACAATCCGGTTTCCAATGATGGTTTTTACTGGAACGACTCAACATCCATAGCGGCGATGGCCGCCATTAAACCGGGCGGCACACATCACCGGCATTATAAAAAACTACTGAAATCCATAGCGTCATTTGCACATCGTGCCAAGGGACAGGACGGAGCAGCAATACCTATTATTTTTCGTCCTTTCCATGAATTTGACGGAGACTGGTTCTGGTGGGGGAAAAAATATACCTCGCGCGAAGATTTTATAGCCGTCTGGCGATTTACGGTAAGTTATCTCCGGGATCAATTGAAGGTACATAACTTTATTTATGCCTTTTCGCCCGACTGTCAATTTAATTCCGAACAGGAGTTTTTGGAACGCTACCCAGGCAATGACTGGGTAGATATCGTTGGAATGGATAATTACGCAGATTTTGGCCGCGATGGGCATTATGATCTACCGGCAGCGATCCATAAACTCAAAATCCTAAGTTCCTTTGCGGAAAAGAACGATAAAATTGCCGCATTAACGGAAACAGGTCTGGAATCCATTCCCAATCCGCAATGGTGGAACGATGTATTGCTGCAAGTGCTAAAAACAGCGGGGGTTAACATGGCCTATGTATTGGTATGGCGCAATGATAAGGAAAGTCCGACACATTATTATGCTCCCTTCCCCGGACAGGTCAGTGCGGCAGACTTCCTAAAATTTTACCAAGATCCATTTACCTTATTCGAAAAAGATCTAAAACAACCCTATCAATAAGTCCAATAAACAAAGCGGGGGATTTGCGCAAGCCCCTCTTTGTTTATGTATCCTCGTTTAACTGATTCGTCAATTGTTGAACTATTCCTATTATACGGTTCATTTCAGGTATTACCCTTTTTATAGTATAAGAACCAAATCGCGATGATCAACATCATGGCTGGTACAGCGAATCTCCCCATGGGGATGGATCGGGTATGATTATATTTACTTTCGGTATCAGACCGACTACTTTCTTCGGCGACATCCGCTGCGAACTGATTCTTTTGCGTGGTGCTTCTCCTTGATTCCTGAGCGATCAAGCCACCCGCCCGCCCTATTAAACCACTATCCGGGTGAAAGCGAAAACCGCTATCCGTCCATACGTACCAAGTACGAAAAAGACTATCCTGCTTTTTATAACTAAAGTCCACAACCTGTCCGTTCATGCGTTTAATTGATGTATGCTGCTCTTCGCTGCGCTTTTGTTTAACGGTGTGACAGGCACTTATAACCATTAGCCCTATTACAGAGACCAAAAGACAACCCAACTTCTTTTCCATACTCCCCTCCCGTCAATCCAACCAATTTGAAAAAGCATAAACCGTAGCCAAGGCACGCCGCTTTGATAATACCCTATTCGCTACATTCCCCTCCACGGTCAGGATATACCTGCCCTCCAGTTTCCGGACGATGCCCACATGATTGATGCGACCAAGCCGTTGACTATAGATCCCGAATAGCTCTGCTGGCCGGACAGCTTCACGTTGAATCTGCTCTTTCGTATAGCAACGGACATTTGGAAAAAGTGCCGGGCTCCAAGCATTCCGTGGTGCATCACGTCCAGCTTTTCCATAACACCAAGACACAAAAGCCGCACACCAAGCGTATCCTTTGCCTAGATCAGTATATGCTAAATACTCCTCTACCCGCGGTCCATCGTTATTGTCCGTCGCTTCCCTAACACCAATCTCCTTTGCGGCAATTGCCACAATGCGTTCGCGAAAGTTTTCAATCCGATTGTGATGTATTGTTGTAGAGTTAACAGCCATAGCCCTAGACTGATTTTCAAATGTCCCCTGTTTTACAGCACGATTGCCAAAGCGAGCAATAGCGAGAACAGCGACAAAAAGAACACCGAAAAATAAAGAATGCATTGTTGCCATGATGTCAATTGATTAAAGTGATAAAAAATATCCTGACGGAAGAACTTAAAAGGCTGCCAGAGTATTTCCTGCAGCCAGTAACAGCAGTAAATTGCGAGCAATCCTGTCAAGAGGCCAAAGAGCAAGACAGATAATATACCGATATCCAATACACCTGCTGTGGGGTCTATGGCCTGCAGCACAAGACCCGCTGAAATAAAAAATACAAGCAGACAAGCCAGCACAATGCTAAGTAGCTGCCTCGTTGTTAAAGGCCAGTAGACATCCTCGATATCTGTGACCAGTTGTTTTTGTAATGAATTCATAATTTTTTATAAGTATGCTACGGTAGCTGTAAAAAACAAATACCGTAGCATTGTTATACAACTTAGCTCAAGGTTAATTCACCCAGATAGTGACTTGTTGAAGTCTTTACACCATCCCGATGACCTGTAAACACCCATCCTACGATCGTATCGCCCGCATAAATGCCAGGAAAAGTTAATGTCAAAATTTCATCTGCACGCGTTGCAGATTCCATCAAATTGAAATATTTCTTTTCTTTGTTGTAAGTGAGCAGGATTACCGAATCGTCATTGTATCCCATCATATCACTCGATGATTTCAACCAGTTCAGCGTAATTTCCTGTGCTCCACTTTCTGTCCATTGAGGTACAAAAAGGTTTGGCAGAGCGCCTCTACTGATCCGAACCTTGCTATAATCTATTTCAAAATCAGGGTAGATACCTATCATTGCAAACTTGAGTACATCGCGCAATCCTTGATTATATCCAGTAGATCGGCCTTGTTGCACATCAGAATAACCAAGATTCAACAGTTCTTTGAGTGGCCCCAAAAAAGCTGTTGCCAATCCAAATTTCTCCCGTTGAGCCAATTGCTTTTCAGAAGCCGGCTTATTAGTTGGTCTAGCCACCGATCTAACATAATCAACTGAACGCCAATTGCTTCCTATAATATTTCCCACTTTACCGCTGTACGCGCCGTGGATACCTTTTAAAAATGTTGCCATAATTACTATTTTTCATTCTGTTTAATACTACGTCCGCATGCAGGACTATTTTGATATATCGACAGCTAAACTAAGCGGGATCCCCAACGATTTAAATTAATGGGATAATTCAGGACAATACAAGATAGAAAAGGATAAAAAAAGGGATAATAGGGGAATGAAAGTGGGATAACGAAAGGGACAAAGGGGGACAGGATAAAATACCCTCGGGAGCCCTTCGACAAGCGTTCGGGTCTCGTTGCAGCGCTATTCGAGACTGCTTCGGGTCACATTCGACTTTTGTTCGACTGGGCTTCGACTGAGCTTCGGGAACGAGTCGAAGCACTCCCGAAGCCCAGTCGAAGAATTGCCGAAGCAGTCCTTTCCCAGTCCGGGAGAAGCTCCGAACAGCTGTCGAAACCTGCTCGAAGAGCTGTCGAAGACTGCACCAGCACTTTACTAATTCAGGCCACCCCTTTCACGATATTTTCGCTTCTCTAGTAACGATTGAATATCATCCCGACGATGATAGTGCTTTCCTCCGATAATTATTGGGTCTAACCATTTTCGGTCGATCCACCGATAATAGGTACTATGAACTATTCCAAAAAGAGACTGTACTTCTTTGGATGTCAATAGATCATCAGCCTGGAGTTTTTCTTTTTGGGGTGAAAGGCCTCCATTTAATAGCTTTTCCAAGATATTTTTAATCGCTTCAATTAGGAGTAATAATCGGTCAAATCTTTTCATCATACATTCAGATAAATTACTAAAACCGTATCGATTATTCCACTGCAACTGCATGCACATTTATACACTAGCATCTATGTTTTTTGCGGTATTTATCGATGTTTGTCTTAAAACGTTTACGATACGTTTTTCCTATCGGAACAAATTCATCGACACCCTTTATCGCAATATAATCTATAGAATAGTGCGTTACATACGCCATATTAACCAAATAACTTCGGTGTACACGTACAAATTGCTCTTTATCCACTAAATTTTCCAAAAGGTCCATAGTGATACTACCCTCCTTTGTAAAATACATCTTGTTTCCCACACGATTTGTGTTTTCCTTATAAAACGACATTGTTTTATCGTCAATAACAGCGAGCATCATTCGATCAATATTTACCTGCACATGATACCCTGCAGATTTTGACGTCTTTATATCTAAAATTCTGTCGTTCAGTTCAACAAACTCTTCAGTCACATCGATGAGAGCCTTTACTCTTTCTATCGTCTCATTAAAGGCGGCTCTTCCAATTGTTTTTCGGATAAAGGCTGATTGATAAGGCGATGTTTCATATACATATTCGGGATGATTGGAGCAGACAATTATTTGGGGTATTACCTTTAATGCTTCTAAAAGCTGCACGCCATTCAATGGCTGCATGTTCATATCTAATATTAATATATCCACCTCCTGATGTTCCATCAGACTTAAGGCCTGAACCGGATCAGAAGTACAGAAAACAATCTTTAGGCTCGGATCATCCGCAATGTACCGTTGGATCAGAAGCAGTTCGTCCAATTGATCATCAACTATCCCTATGCGGTAAACCATACTAGTTTCCATCTTGATCAAATTTATTCTGAACCAGCCGCACAATAAATTCATTATCCGATTCTTCAATATGCAATACACCGTATCCCTCATCTTTGCTCAGGCGTTGCTGCAAATTGCTCAGACCAAAATTGGAAGACTTCATTATCGCCCGCTGCACCGGGTCGAAAAGATTTCGGCATTCAAATACAAAGCCGTAATGGCTCAAGACCAAACTAATAACAAGTGCACCTTCACGTTGGAAAACAGCATATTTAATCGCGTTTTCCAAAATCGTCACCAAAGACATGGGAATAATCTTATGATGACATTTTTCCCAATCCGCATCCACATACAACTCCACTGTAGCATCACCATATTTCCATTGCAGAATATCGGTCAAGTCAATAAAATAATCCCATTCTATTTTTAATGGAATCGTTTTCATACCAGCAATATCCTGATCTAATACATAGCGTAACACCTGGTTAAATCTGATTAACATATCAGCGCTTTCCCTACCCTCTCCCATTAGCGATCTTCCGACACTGGTGGATAAAATACTTTCAACAAAATGCGGACTGATATCACGTAATGAAAGCTGGTAACGCAAATTGTCAATTTCATTTTTTGCATTGTTGTTATCAGCTTCCAATAGCGATTGCTGGCGTTTACGCTTTCTAAAAAAAACATTCCCTACGGTAAACAATAAAACGGAACTAAAGCTTGAACCTATTCTCAGCTTAAACTGCACCGCATCAAACGTTGAATTTATCTTAAAAAGAAAAATGCCAAGAAGCGGATAGATTTCATAGATAACCCATTTCGAAAAAGGGATAAAAGTAAATAAAATAAAAAGAAACAATAAGATTCCCATCCCACGCTTAGACCAGTCTGAGGTAATGACCATCTTGAAATTAAAGTCTAACAACTTAAAATAGAGCACAAATAGCAACATAATACCTATGACTTGCATAAGATTCAGCAATCGTTGATAATGGATAAGGTTTCCGATGATCAAGATCAGAACAACGCTCAAAAATAATATAATTGGCGATCGATATCTCTTTAAAATCTCAGTCATTATTGGTCATATGATATGGTTGTAATTATAAATTTACTAATATTTTATTTAATAAAACATAATAACAATCTCACAAAATAAAAATATTATAATTAAATCTATCTAAGATAAAAGTTTTCGCTCCTTTCCTAAATGCAAATGTATGCTCTGGGCTCAGTAATTTACCCGATACATCTTCACATCCATTCAAACGTAGCATTCCATTCTGATGTAGGTAATCCCAGCAGCCCCAATCCATCCATTTATCGTTTAACCTTTCCGATAGTACGTCAAAAATACCTTGCATGCATTCCCGGATATAATCTGTCCGTGCTAATTCAAAACTAGGATGGATAGGCTGCTGAATAGTTATTTTTACAATTTCGTCAGTTAATTGGTCCAATACCGGATATACGGGTACCTGCAATAAATGCGAAATAAAGGCTATACCTCTTCGCACATGAAGCTCCTTATTAAAAAATGACACGGGCACAAGCAGTCCATCTATATCGTTAGCACCAATATTGCCATCAGCAAATACTAAGATATGCCTACCTGAATACAATGATCTTCTGATACGCAGCACCATATATTTATCTTCGGCAAAGAGAAAATCAAAATGCCGATCAGCGTCATCAAATGAAGCCCTGTGCGCATTTAAGTGATTTTGATACTTTTGGTAGACTTTTTTACTGATTAAGATATCGAAATCTATCCCTGCCCGAGCGAGGTAAAGCGGCAATAGTTCATGTTGACCAAGGTGGAATCCCGTCAATATTCCGGCTTGAGTGAGACCGTTCAATCCTTCTATTGTAGACATATAACGTTCGGGGTTACGCGCAGTATGATACCTTTTAAATATAGCATATAATTCGTTGTGATCTTCCCAGGGTATCGAAGGGACATAGTGGTGCAAGTTCGCGCTAAAGAACGCAAAGTTCATTTGGTTATTATTCATCATTAAGATTTGATTAAAAGCAATCCCCGGCATGAAGGCCGGAGATTGCAGCGTTAGTAGATGCAGTTGTCAGAAGGCCCAGATTTCGCACTTATCTTCCGTCTCATCAGCCCCGGTTAGAGAGAAGATGGCCAGGAAATCTGCCAATCTCACGACTTGCAGTTCAGTGCTTTCATTCAGGACCAAAATTTTATTCGATACTATTTCAGTCATAGTTTACAATTTTTCAATTCTAAAAGTCCAAAGATCGCAGGGTTGGAAATCCCAGACTCTTGTCGACAGAGCTTGCTGAATCAGTACTACGAATATCCAATCGAATGCTTTAAAAAAATGAATAAAAGCGTACTCGGCCTATTTTAGCGTAAACTTTCCTATACGCGCCAGTTTTGCCATTCGCGCGACGTTCGCGCAAAAAATCAGCTGTCTACGGTTAAATTCTTCCTATTGTTAGCTCTGTTTCGATATTGCTCTTTTTACTAAAAATTTGACCA
Source organism: Sphingobacterium sp. (assembly GCA_029239355.1). GTDB lineage: Bacteria > Bacteroidota > Bacteroidia > Sphingobacteriales > Sphingobacteriaceae > Sphingobacterium. The sequence goes on along the minus strand of JAQZAZ010000025.1, from coordinate 8,194 downwards.
TGCAAAAAAGCCTATTTATTGCGCTGGAGGAGCACTATACACCGATCAGCAGCACAGTAGCGTTAAACCATATATTAGGCGTTCAGCTTATGAAGATCGCTAAACCCTCCTATTTTCAAAACGAAAACGGCGATGAGGCCTTACTACAGGAATTCGATGGATTTCTTAGTTATTTGACTTCCTTACATCTCTTTGGGCAAAAGCGAAGCCCCATAAGGCTACAGATCGAACGAGAGGACCTGCATGCTTTCTATGTATTGGAGTCAGCCGGGCCTATTTTATTGGTTAAAGATCATCAGCAGTTTGAACTTCACCCCAAGCGAGGTTGTTATTGTTACCTTCCGCCGGGAGAATACATCTTGGAATTTCCTGAAGGACGTACCCAATTGTTTTCCTTTTACTTTCGTGGCAAAATGTTCCGCAAAAACCATGAGCGGCATTTTAAATTTTTGCAAGAGCTAGTAGAGGCTTTCCGCAATAAAACTGGTTTAGTGGTGCAAAGCGTAGATTTCTGGATCGGTCCACGTACCCGAGTACTGATCGCACGCCTGCTCGAACATTTGCAGTTTATCGATCTGGATATCGAGCTATTTCTGCATCGTCAGATTCTCGAATTGCTCAAGCTCAGCAAGGAAAAGATTTTTGAGGAGTATGAAAAAGTATATGACGGAAGTATTCTAGCGCTGCAGGTACGGGAAGAGATACGGCGAAGCATAGCGGTAGATGGTCAGGATTTTAGACTGAATGAGTTGCCTGCACTATTCAAAAAGAGCCAACAATATCTTGGGCGGGTGTACAAAGCTGTGTTTGGCCATTCGCTGACGCAATGCCGTAAATATTTTTTGCTCGAGTTGGCACAGGAGAATCTGTTAAAGCTATCCAACAGCACACAGGCAGCCTATGCCTGCGGTTTTAACAGTGTACAACAGTTCGACAAGTTTTTTAAGAACGCCAGCGGGATGACACCCACTGATTACCTCAATAAGATCCGGGGAGAATAGCAAAGGTTTCGTTTTTGACAACAGTACTGTTTCCGGTTTGACACGTCTAAGCTCTATTGCTGACCTAACTTTGCTTTACACAGTATGTAAGTAAAAAGACAGCAACATGAACAGCACAGCCAAACATATCACTACACAAATCATCCGCATCTTTCTGATGGTATTTTGGTTGTATGTGGCTGTCGACAAACTACTCGAGCTGAATGCTTTCCATGCAGCCCTACAACGCCAACCACTCGCTCCGTTTGTAATTGACACATTTTATTGGCTTTTACCATTTGCTGAGCTACTTATTGGCTTGTTGTTTATCGGAAGATATAAACGTTACGCTTACCTGCTGTCAGCATTTCTATTACTCGCGTTTAGTATTTACATCGCTCTGGGACTTGTGGGTTTCTATCCCAAACGCCCATGTGGCTGTGCTTCCGTCTTTAGCAGCCTATCCTGGCCTTGGCATTTGGCAGTTAATCTTATCCTGTTGAGCCTGTCCATACTGGGATGGTACTTGACTGGCCCAACCAGCCCCATGCACAAAGAGGAACAACACGATAAAGAAAACGCCAGAGCTCCCCTCTTTTCTCTCCTGCTTTTGGTACCGCTGTACCACTTCCTAATGGTGGTGAGGAAGCGATTTCCAGAGAAATTTGCTTTGTTCCCGGCTTGGGCCGGTATCGCTTTAAATTATGATACGTGAGCTGTGCCACGTAAAAAGCACAGCCGAGATACGAATTGATCGGGACATCTCGTTAAAGCAAAGTACTGATCGCTATATATTAACACAAAGTTTTTTGAGGTAACCTTTTTTTGATCAAAACGCAATTTTTAAAAAACTCAATTGCGTAAAATAAAAGGCCATAAAAATGAGAACCATTCAGCTCATAAAAAATAACGCAATGCTTTTGATCGCAGGCTTAGCGATCGTAGGTTTCAGTTCATTTAAAATGATAGACAAGCTCGAAGCAAAATCGGGCGCAGTTACCAAGTGGTATCCCGTGGCTGCCAACGGGCAAACAATTGACACGTTAAATCCGCAAGATAATCCCCCTGCAGATAGCGAATGTCAAGAATCAAATCTTGGTAATACCTGCTTTATCAAGATGACTACGACAGCGTCTGTTCCAACATCAGTGAATGCTGCATTATCAGATCCTACGGTTTCCGGTATTGAACAGTATCATCGCGATGAATAATAAAAATGTGAAAGGCCCGAGTTTGATCGGGCCTTTTGCTTATCGTTCATTTTGTGCTATTCCTGTTATCCGAACCACCTCATTCGGAATCGGAAACACATAACGCCTACTCTGAGATGCCAATGTATAATCTTTTCCATCAATAGACCTTTCTAACACGATCTGCGTGTCGCTATGCCGATTATATCGTTTAAGATCCATCCATCTAATACCTCGAAAGAGCAGTTCCCGACGTCTTTCATCTCTTAGATAAGCTAAAAGATTGTCCTTTGATGCCGGAATATCCTGCTCATTTTTGAACCTAAATTTTGCAAATTGCTTAAAAGTCTTAATTGCATCCTGGAGCTTACCCTGCTGTGCCAAAGCTTCAGCCTTATTGAGCCAAACTTCGTCTACCGCAAGCCCTGTAAAAAAAGCGGCCGAACCATTATATGAACCTTTATATTTAAAGTCACCATCAGAAGCTTTAAAAAAGAGTTCCTTTCGTAGGTCATCTCCTTTATATAGCGCATGAAGTTCTTTTGACACATTCAGTCTGGTCGCGTTCAAGATCGCATAAATACTCATACTCGTATGGAAAATAACTTCCTTATTGAACAATCCAAAAGAATAATTCAACGAAGTAGATAGGGAAGCATAGTCAAGGAGATCAGATTGCAACGCAAGACTTTCCGACGCCGTTTTTTCTGACTGAGGATAATTCTCCATGAACAGGTAAAACCGAGAAAGAAAGGCCAATGCAGCAGCTTTTGATGGTCGTGTTTTCACCTGAGGCAGCCCCTGCAAGAGATCAGCGCTTTCCTTCATATCGTTTTCAATCTGTGTCAGCGTTTCCCGTACCGTACTCCTAGTTGTTGGCAAGGTAATGTCCGAGACCAATCTTAAGGGAATGCCCAATTCAGTCTCCCATGTGGATGGATCGTACAGTGCACCAAAACAATTGTATAATTCCCAAAAAGACCAAGCACGTATAAATAATGCACTTCCCTTGATGTCATTAAATTCCTGAACATCATAAGGCTGTGCTACAGCCTTCAGACGCTCCAATACCAAATTACAATATAAGATCCGCTGGTAAGGAGCATTCCAGTCGTCTATCCCCTCAAAATTCCCATAGATATCCGCAGCCCATGTATACATATTTTTTTGTTCAGCTCGAGGTAAAGCCGTCCAAATATTCAGATTGACATAGTAGTCATCCGTTGACATTTCCGGCATACCATATCCAGCCAGTTTACTGATGATGGATGAATTGTCCAATAGTGCTCTCAAATCCGCAAGGGTCGTAGGGATCGATCGGGCACGCTCTGGAATTGCATCCAAGAAATCTTTTTTACAAGCATTTGTTATTAGGGTGAACAAGCCAAACATGGCGTAGCAAACAATACATTTTATATATTTCATCATTCAAATCATTAAAAATCAACTCTCAAAAGCATTGACGCCTGTAAAGGGCGTGCATAAAAACTCAATGGCATATCCGGGTCTATATGTTCTTTAGATTTGGACCAAAGGATTCCCAAATTTTTCACATTGAAACTTAAATCTACCTTTTTAAACAGCCTGTTTTTCCAGGGAAAAGTATAAGCAAACTGAATATCCTCCATACGAATATGGGCGCCGGACTCTACAGTACGTTCACTCATTTGATAGACCATATCCCGCTGTGTCATCGACGCCAGGTCTTTGGGCAACCCCGGAACTGAAGTGTGATTTTCGTCTCCCACTTGCTGCCAACGATCCTGCATCTCAATGTGTCCCATCCAATTGTTCAGTAAGCTATAGTAAGATAGTGAAGGCCGGCGATAAACATAACCAGCTTTAAAGCTCAGCAGAAAACTGAGGTTGAACCTACCAGCAATATTAAATGTGTTTCGCCACGAACCGAACCATGTAGGTACTGTATTGCCTGCATACACAAGATCCGACAGCACCAATCCCTGCAGGTAAGCTGCATAATTTTTGGAAACCGTACCATCTGTCAGATAAACAACCGGATCCCCCTCATTATCCAGGCCATTCCATTTGTAGCTATACAGATAATTTTGAGGCTTATCGACTTGAGGGGGTGAAAATACCTGCTCCTGACCAAGGTAAGAAGCAATTGCCCATCCATTCTGACCATCGTTGTACTTCGTTATCTTATTGCTTACATAACCAAGGATAACATTGCTCATCCAGTTGAATTGATTCTGCTTGATTGCCTGTATCGTTAAATCGACATCAAAGCCTCTGGTTAATGCATTCGCATAGTTAATTCGGTTGCGTAAAACTTGATTATCAATCCCAGTTGTCGGATCCACAATAGCATCGCCAATCAGGTCACGCCCCCACTTGTTGTAAAATTCGACCTGTCCGACTATTCGATTATTCAACAAGCCAAAGTCCAGTCCTAGATTTAGTGTCCTGATCTTCTCCCATTGCAAGGATGGATTGCCCGTATTCGCTAGCGTCCCGCGGATAAACCCATTAAAAGAATCGTTGCTATATGTCGCAATAGGATATGCCGTTAATGTCTTGTCCACATTACCATTTTCGCCAATTGTAGTTCTTAGTTTCAAGGCTGATAGCAGGCTGCTTTTAAACCACTGCTCTGCTTTCACATTCCATAGCAGGCCAGTCGACCAGAGAGGAACTCGCTTTTGATTGAAGTTTACTCCAAACAGATTACATTTATCCACACGAACGCTGGCTGTCGCTGTGTACCGACGGTCAAAGGTATAGCCCATATTAGCGTAATAGGCTTCATAGCGATCCGTTTTCAGCATAAATCTGCCATCAGGTGCAGGAATATAACTCCAATTTCCTTGGGGGCTCATTTGTACCGGATTTTTGAAGTCTATTGAGGAAGCGCCTATCCTCGTTTGATCATTAATACCATAGACTACTAAGGTAGGATTACCTTCGAGAACACTTTCATTTCTTTCCACACCGGCAAATAAATTCAGTTGATGGAGATCATTGAAATTGCGTTCAAAAGACAGAAATAGCCGACTGGCGTACCCTCTTTGTGAACCGCCTGACGAATTGGAAATGCCACCTAACGGTATAGCACGAATACCATCGGGTGAAGTATATTGATTGATCAGGTTTCTGCTTTCGTAAGAATTGGACAAATAATATCGTCCCGATGAGGAGCTTCCCACCGTATACAATTGCTTAAATCCGATATCAAGACCGAAAGGAAATTTATAGCGCAAGCCGCCATTAAACCGGAATGAAAAATCACGATCTCTGTTTTCCCTAAATTTATATTCCTGTTCAGGATAAAACCGCCAATCCAAGTAACCATTCGATCCAGCAGATTCAATATACGGCAGACTGTAACGTTTTGGGATACCATATTCTTCTTCAAAAGAAGTGTATGGAAGTAAATAGGATTTACCCGCAGCAATAACATTGCTGATACCCATACCGTCCGTTTTTACGACATTATGCATTACTTGGGTTTCGACATCCAGTGTCAGCGCATCTGTCAATCGGTAATCGATGTTGGCGACGACATTGGTTTTTGCATCCGTATTGTGCCGAATGGTGGTTTGATCCGACTGATGTGCCACCGAAAAATAGTAGGAGCCTTTTGCAAATCCACCTGCACTATTTAAGCCATAGCGCAGCAGGACAGGCGTCCGATACAATTTCTTAGTCAGCTCCGGGATAAAATCCCGTCGCCGCATTCCAGTTGTCCAAGCGTTTAAATCCGATTCGGTTATTTTGCCATTTTTAAGATCAAATAAACGATCTATATATGGAGAATTCAGCGTCCAATCATTTTGTTCATACCATCCTTTATCGAAGAAGGTCTTTTCCATATCCATAAATGTAGCGGCATTAACATGATACGGAGATTGTGTAAAATTCGGCTTTGAAGCGACTTCAAGTCCTGTATAAAACTGGAAAGTCTGCGGTTTCCGACTACCTTTTTTAGTTGTCAGCACGATCACACCGTTCCCAGCCCGTGCACCCCAGATACTCGCTGCCGAAGCGTCACGCAATACCGACACAGTGGCAATATCTTCCGGATTGATATCTCCGATATTTCCATTGAAAGGAAAATTATCAAGGATGATCAGTGGCGAGCCATCTCCAAATATGGTGGTCATTCCCCGCAGCCTCAATTTGGGAGTACCTTCACCCTCACCATTATTGTCCTTACGGACAAAGGCCAGCCCTGTCGTTATATTTTCTAGACGATTTAAAAGATTAGCTGAATTGGAGCGCTCCAGCTGCTCCTTTCCCAATACTTGGAATGACCCTGCCGAACGCTCTTTGGAAATTGACTGATAACCAGTCTGTACCAATACCTCTTCGATCTGTCTGACAAGCGGTTGGAGGACAATGGTCCTTTCCTCAAGCAGCCGATTGCCCGCAAGTGTATCCGTACGATAGTTTAAATGCGACACCACATAGCGATCAGCAGCCTTCAGTGTTATCATGGCCATTCCATTCTGATCAGACAGCACAGCGCTATTGCTCCCCAACATTTTTAGAGAAGCACCTTTGACCGATCTTGATTCGGTATCTATGATTCGAATAGTTAGCTTTGTCTGTGCAAGACTACTTAAACAGACTATGTGAAGGAATAAAAAGACAAGCACATTAATTTTCATCCGACACCTCCTCTCCTATTGTTGGGGTTTGTGTAAGATGAATACTGAGTAAAGGACGCTCACAAAGCTCAACTTCGATACCATACTTTTTGAGAATAGCGAATACACTGGGCAGATCTTGTAAAGAACAGTCAAAGTCGATGCTGTACAGCCTGTCTGTATAGGCTTTATCCCAAACGATCGGTATAGGATTACGCTTGTTTTGCTCTGCAATAATTCCAAGGATATTTTCCAGTGAAATATTGACAAATCGGGCTTTTCGTGTGTTAGGATCGAAAAAGTTTTCTGTTTTTAATCCTTCCACATTAAAAGCTGTATGGGATGGCAATACAGTAATGAAATATTGTTTTCGCAGCAGGGGCTTCAAGGAGAAATCCACGCCAAAGTTATCCGATAAAAACGAGCGCAGATCTTCCCTGAATATCGTCTTTGGATCAAGATCTGTTGTACTATCTACATTGATAAATTCATAACAATAATAATGATCCTGTTTCCATTGGAAATTCCACTTGGATCGCTCTGCGATCGGCATACTGACAAACTTCTCGTAATCGTAGCACAAGCGTTTCCGAAGCGAATCAGGAATATCAAACACCAATCTGTTAAATCGGCCATAATGAGGTATATCCCTATTGTAAAGGTTGTAAAGCATATCTTCGATGCTTCCATTGAGATATCTTAAATAAGATTTATTTGTTTTCAACCGACCAATATGCCAGTTAAACGAGTGATAAAAAGCTCTGTTTGAACCGTATTTGGCGATGACATTATCCTTGAGGAAATCCTGTAGTTTTATGCTGTCCTGATAATCAACTAATTCAGCTTTCTTAAATTCCTCTATGGGTCTCCGCTGAACTGCATTCAGGATATTACCGTCTGTAATATAATCACTTGTGTTAGACAGCAGGAGCTTACCATCCGCTATCCATATCGAATGCGGTAAGGAGTGACGAGGAAAATACTTCTTTAAAGTCTGATCCTCATATACAGTAGAAACTGGGCTATTGCTTCTAGCACTAAAGCTCTGTATCTTTTCTTTGTCTTCATCTGTTACAGCTAGTATCGCGATGTCTTGACCATACTTGGCACGATATTGATCAAGTTTGGGAAGCATCTTAATACAAGGGGCGCACCATGTGGCCCAAAAATCAAGAATAATTAGTTTTTTGCTTTTGAAGTCGACAAGCTTAATAGTATTCTTTCCTTTGGAATCGTTTATAACAGCCAGGGGCAAGTTCCAAAGTGCTTCAGGAACCTTATCCCCTACCTTCAATGCTTTGATCATTTGAAGCCCATCGGCCCCGCTGTCCTTGCGGGGCGTCTGAGCTGATAAACTAAACATATGAAATACAGCAATGCATGTCAGAAGCACTGTTGTATTCTTCAATGCCTT